>NZ_CP087715.1:318333-636666 GCF_020991125.1 Microbulbifer celer | reverse complement strand
ATCGGCACATTGACCACGGTAAGCTTCTGCTCCACCAGCGTGACCGGGCCGTGCAGGAATTCCGCGCTGGAGAAAGACTCCGCATGAATGTTGCAGACCTCTTTCATCTTCAACGCCAACTCGCGGGTGATGCCGTAACCGGGACCGCGCCCCAGCACCACCAGATTCTTCACTGCGGCCACATCTTCCGGCCGTAGTTGCACGTCGGAATTAACCGCTTCACTGAGGGTTTCGGGCAGTGCTTCTACCGCGCTTTTCAGTTCCGCGTTTTCGGTCCAGTTGGCCACCAGCTGCAGCACGGCGGAGAGCGTCGCGAGATAACTTTTGGTCGCGGCGACGGCCATCTCCGGCCCCGCTTTCAGCGGCACCATCTGGTCGACGATATCTTTGATCGGTGCAGACTCATCATTCACCAGCGCTACGGTGTAGGCACCGGCGTCCTTGGCCATCTGTGCCTGGGCCAGGATGTCCGGGCTGCGACCAGACTGGGAAATAACGATGACCAGCGCGTCTTCCAGCTTCAGTTTTTTGCCGTACACACTGGAAACCGACGGCGCCGCGGCAAAAGTCGGAGTACCGGTCTCGATTTCAATCAGGTACTTGGCGAAAACACCAGCGTGATCGGAAGAGCCTCGCCCTACGATCATCACGAAGCGCGGCGGCTTTGCGCGCAGGCGCTCACCCAGCGCAGCCATGATGCCGGCATTGCTCTCGAGCTGCTCGGCAATACGATTCGGGGCCTCACGGGCCTCGGTTTCCATCACTGTCATCGCCATAGATGCATCCACCTTGTTCGGGTCTATTGCCCCCGTGGGCGTCACTGCGCTCATAAAACTCTGTCCGTATCGTCAATCTGAATGTTGTATCGGTATTGCGCGCTTATCCAAAGAGCGCTTTTGCATCGACTTCTTCCGCCGACTGGGCACCGCTCTTGGCCTGTGCCGCCAGGGAATGCTGGGCGAAGTACACACAGCCGAGCTCCGGCGGATCCAGCGGGTCGGAAACCCTCTCCGCCACATGGGGCTTCAACCACGGCTTGAGACGCGGCGCCAGCCCGCCAATCATGGCCAGTCTCGGCGGCTTCCCTTCCATCAACTTGTCAGCAAGATCACTGATGTATGCTGCACCATCACGCATGATAGCGACGGCGACCGGATCGTCCGCCTCAGCGCACTCCACCACCGGCACGGCCAACTTGGCGTACTGACTGGATGGCTTGCCGGCCATCAACTCGATGACGTCGTAGGGATCCTCTGTATCCAGCACCTTCTGCAGCTCGGCTTTGAGCTGCGAGTCTTGCGCCAGCCCTTCCATCGCCATCAGCAGGTATTTGACCGCTTCCATCCCCAGCCAGGCACCACTGCCTTTATCGCCGTGAGGGAAGCCGTGGCCACCAACGATTTCACTGCGACCGTTGACATAGGAGTAACCCACAGAGCCAGTGCCGGCGATAATCACCGCGCCATCGCCGCCGCGATGGGCGCCAAGGCAGGCAGAGTGCTGATCTGTAGTCAGAAACATCTGTTTGAAGGGGTGCACCCAGGCACTCATTTCATTGTAGAGCCGGGGCATGTTGACGCCCGCAAGACCGACGCCAGCCACCAGCTGACCCATGGTTTCTGCCGGCAAGCCGGCATCCGCCACAGCCAGGGCTGCAGAGCGCACGATAGAATCGATGGTTTGAGCGTAACCATGAAGGGGGTTTGCTGGTCCGGATACACCGGTACCCAACAGGCGGCGGTCTGCGTCGAAGATCGAGGCCCGGCATTTGCTGCCACCTCCGTCGACGCCAACGTAAAGAATTTCCCTGCTGTCTCTCAAAGCAACCATCAGTACCGGCCCCTAAGATTTTCTATTGTTATGTGTCCTCACCGGATTCCCCACAGCAGACGCTGTTCCCCAGGGCGATCCGACCCGGCGCGCACGGCGCCAATGTCAATATGGGAGTGATACTACAAGACAAATGACAGCGTTGTCATGCCATTTTTGAAATTTTTTTTGGCCTCGATGTATCGGGGCGTCATTTTTTTCTTGTACGCCCGCACATCACTTCACCTTCTCCGTACTTCCGCGTCACCTTCTCCACGTTTCCACCTGCGGGCCGCGAATGCAGCACTCCCCAGCCGTAACTTGAGCCAGTACCACCTGTTTGCAATAACCCCGTCACACTTTTCTGCGATAAAGCGCGCGCCTGAAACGGTCGGTTACGACCCGCGGGCCGACCGGAAACTGCAACGAGGATGTACAGGGGGTAAGCAAGAATGGAAAACAAGCATGCGCTACTGGGTGGCCTGCTGCTGGCGGTGATCACGGCCTTGCCGTGGCTGGAGACCAATGCCGCTCCAGCGAGAATGGAAACCAGCAACACCCCTGTCACCCTGTTCCGGATGACCGGCTCCAATACCATCGGCGCCGACCTCGCCCCCGCCCTGGTCAAATCCTGGCTGGAGACTCGCGGCGCTACCCGTATTCGACAGCGCACCCGTGATGAACGCCACTGGATCACGGCAGACTTGAATGGCACTGCCGTCGAAATCCCGATTATCGCTCTCGGATCCAGCACCGGGTTCAAAGCGCTGGACCAGGACACCGCCGACATCGCCATGGCGTCCCGTCGCATAAAAGACAGCGAAGTGAACATGCTGTCCCGCTTTGGCAACCTCACCAGTGCCGATGCAGAGCATGTGATCGGCCTCGACGCGCTGGTGATTGCGGTGCACAAAGACAACCCCGTCCAACAGCTCACCCTTGAGCAACTCGGTGGTATCTACCGCGGCGAGATCCGTAACTGGCAACAACTGGGCGGTAGAAACCTGCCGATACAGCCGCTGCACCGGGACCGCGAATCCGGTACCCGCGCCACGTTCGACAAAGAAGTGTTCGGCAGCAATGCCCCCGCTCGCTCGCCCGCCGATGAGGTCGCCGGCAACCACGAAACCCGCGAGCGAGTCCTGAACACCCCCGGTGCAATCGGCTACGTCCCTTTCGCAGACGCAGAAGGTTTGCATAAAGTCGCGATCAAGGCGGGACAGCTCGCCGCAGTGGTGCCGGATGCCGGCATCATTGCCACCGAAGACTTTCCCCTGACCCGGCGCCTGTACCTCTACCGCAACCCCGCCACTCACCACACAGACGCGGCGGACTTTCTGCACTTTGCAGAATCCCAACGCGGCCAATCGCTGGTTGCCGATACCGGCTTTATCAACCTGACCCCGGTCCCCCTGAAAATGACCCCGTTTGCCAATGCGCCGGAGGGCTATCGCGCCCTGATGGAGAACGGCGCCCGCCTGAGCATTTCCTTTCGCTTTGCCGATGGCAGCACCGAGCTGGACAATCGCGCTCTGCGGGATCTCCAGCGCCTGCAGGACTATATGGCAAAAGCAGAGAACCGCGACCTTTCGCTGACCTTGGTGGGCTTTTCAGACAACAGAGCCAACAGCAATATCGCCGACCTGATTTCCCGCTTTCGCGCCCTCAAGGTTCAGGGATCCCTGCTGCGGGATCACCGACTGGGCGACAGCAACATCCTCGCCCTCGGCGCATTCGCCCCCCTCACAGCAGACAGTGAACAGGCGCCGGTGAAAAACAGCCGCGTAGAGGTGTGGATAAACTGATACCCACAAAAATTCGCAAAACGTTTTTCACAACACGCTTTTCACAACACGGTGGCGGCAAACAGCAACTATATTTATCGCCATGACTGCCACCACCTTTCCACAGCCTGCCACCTTCCGTTTCTCGCGTATGCTGCCGCTCGCGCTGGCGCTGCTGTTGATGCTATCGGGCTGCTCCAGTGTGCGCCTGGTCTACGGGCACCTGGATTGGTGGATGGAACGCAACATCAACAAGTACCTGGACCTCGGTGGCACGCAGGAAGACCTGTTGGAACTGCGCATCGACGAGTTTCATCGCTGGCATCGCCAGACACAACTGCCCCGCTACGCCGATTTTTTCGAACAGCTTGCCGGACAGGTAGATATCAACGCCGCCCCCACCCCAACGGAACTGGATACCCTACTGACACAGGCCGAAACCCGGGTGGACGGGCTGTGGCACAATGCCGTGGTGATGCTCAGTGACCTTATCCTGCCTCTGGTGATTCAGCTGGATCCTGCGCAGATCGATCAACTGGAGGAGAATATCCGTAAGGAGCAGGAGGAATCCCGCAAAAAATGGGAGAAAACCGAGCGCAAGCGTATCAAGGAATTCCGCAAACAGGCGGACCGCTGGCTAGGTGATGTCACCGATGAACAGCAGGCGATCATCGATCGCCACGTAGCCACTACCCAGTTCGATCCGAAACTGCGCGACGCCCAGCGCCAGCGCTGGGCGCAGACTTTTCTCCAGGTGTTGCGGGAGAAACCGGAAGGGTACCGGCAGCAGTTGCGCACGATGCTGATTGATCCACAAAGCCTGTGGCCTGCGGACTACCAGAAGATGCGCCAGCAACTCAGGACACAGGCGCGCCAGCTGGCCAGTGAGCTTCTTCTCTCCGCCACCCCGGAGCAACGCCAGCACCTGAAACACACCCTGAGGGAATACGCAGAAGACTTCCGCCATCTGGCGGCCCAGAAGCACTGAGCCGTACTCTCTCCTACCGCAAGGACCATTCGGCAACCCCGGATCATTCAATAACCTTGGGCCATCCCACGGTTGAGGAGTATCCCGCACATCCGGCAACCGGTTTCATGTGCAACAAAAAACTCTGCTAAATGGCCATTCTCAAGGCCTTTTCTGCGAAAAACCGTCAGAAAACATGACGCAATCCGCCCGCTTGCGATAAGCTCCCTGCCTCGCAGGCTTGCGCCTGTAACCCGCCAAAACGTCAACCCGCCAAGAGAGGAATATCCGTGCGTATCGACAACGCCCAACGCGACCAGCTGCAACAGTGGCAACAGGAACTGGAGCAGCAATACCAGCGCATCTGCCAGCACAACCTGAGCCTGGACCTGACCCGCGGCAAACCGTCTGCGGACCAGCTCGGCCTGTCGGACGGACTCGATGGCATCCTGAATGGCGACTATCGCGCTCCCGACGGTGCCGATACCCGTAACTACGGCGGCCTCGACGGCATCGCCGCGGCCCGTGAACTGGGTGCAGATGTGCTACAAGTGCCGTTCGACGAAGTACTCGCCGGCGGCAACAGCTCCCTGACCCTGATGTACCACGCGGTCCTCACCGGCTACCTGTTCGGCTTTGCCGGCAATCAGCCTTGGAAAGACATGAGTGCGCCCAAATTCCTGTGCCCGGTACCCGGCTACGACCGCCACTTTGCCATCTGTGAGCAGCTGGGTATCGCCATGGAAACCGTACCGATGACCGCCACCGGTCCGGATATGGATGTGCTGGAACAGAAGATCCGGGAAGACGACCAGGTCATCGGCCTGTGGTGCGTGCCCAAGTTCTCCAACCCCACCGGCGTCACCTACGATGCGGACACCGTGGATCGGCTGGCGCAACTGGCCAAGATCGCCAACCCCGGCTTCCGTATCTTCTGGGACAACGCCTACGCGATCCACGACCTGGACCACCAGGTCAAACTGCCCAATATCCGCGAAGCGGCACTGGGCAATGAGACCGCGGATTCCGTGATCCAGTTTGCCTCCACCTCCAAGGTAACCCACGCCGGCGCCGGTGTGGCATTCGTCAGTGCCAGCCCGGCAAACCTGGCCTCCCTGAAGCAGCAGATGTCGGCGATGACCATCGGTCCAGACAAGGTAAACCAGCTGCGCCACGCGCGCCTGTTCCCTGAGCTGACCCAGCTGAAAGAACACATGCAGAAGCACGCGGAAATCCTGCGCCCCAAGTTTGCCTGTGTACTGGAACATCTGGAAAAGAACTTCGCCGATTCTGACCTGGGCGAATGGGAAAGCCCGAAAGGCGGTTACTTCGTATCTTTCAATACCCGCCCGGACGTGGCATCAGAAGTGATCCGCCTCTCTGCGGAGGCCGGAGTAAAACTCACTCCCGCCGGCGCCACCTTCCCCTACGGCAAGGACCCGGAAAACACCAATATCCGCATTGCCCCCAGCTTCCCGCCGCTGGAAGAGCTGGATACCGCCATGTCGGTATTTGTGCTGTGTGTGAAGTTGGCCAGTGTGCGCAAGGCGCTGGAAGCGGCCTGATTTTTACCGCTCCCAAACGAAAAAACCGGCAGTTTTGCCGGTTTTTTTAATTCAGACCTGATTGCGTCGCGTCTGCCAGGTAACCGGCCGCGCGTATTCGTCGACCTTGTCTTCCACCCCCAGCAGCATCGCAAACAACGCCATCCGCACCAGCAAGCCATTGTCCGTCTGACGGAAAATCGCCAGGCTCGGGTGCTCGTTCAGATCCGGGTCCAGCTCATTGGCCTCTGCACGGGAATCCCGCGGCAGCGGATGCATGATCACCGTATTCGGCTCCGCATGGCGTGTGAAGATGTCGCGGTTCAGGCGGAAACGCCCGCGGTAGCGGTCCGCCTCCTCCTGAGATTCAAAACGCTCTTCCTGAATCCGTGTGGAGTACACGATATCCACATGTTTGATCGACTGCTCCAGTTGATCGGAAATCGTCACCTCGTGACCCGCCTCGCGCAAGCGCTCAATCACCGCCTCCGGCATCGCCAGCTCGGACGGCGAAACAAATACCAGCTGTACCTTCTCAAACAGACACAACAGCTTGCACAGCGAATGCACGGTACGGCCATATTTCAGGTCGCCGATCATCGCGATACGGAAATTGTCCAGAGAGCGGCCCTTGCCTTCCAGTTCCTTGCGGATGGTGTACAAGTCCAACAATGCCTGGGTCGGGTGCTCATTGGCACCATCGCCGCCATTGACCACCGGTACCCGGCTGGCCTGGGCAAACTCGGCCACCGAGCCCGACTGCGGGTGACGCATGCAGATGATGTCGGAATAGCCCGACAACACGCGCGCGGTGTCGTACAGGGATTCCCCCTTGGCCAGGGCGCTGGCGGAGATACCCACAGTCTCACGCACAGTGCCGCCGAGCAGGTTGAACGCGCAGCCGAAGCTCACCCGGGTGCGGGTGCTGGGCTCGAGAAACATGTTGCCGAGGATGGCGCCCTCAAGAACCCGGGTGATTTTTTCCCGACGGGCGTAGGGGACCATGGTGTCGGCCACAGAGAAAATACGATCGATGTCGCCGCGATCAAACTGGCTGACAGAAAGGATATTGGAACCGATAAAGTCCATTGCTGCTCCACTAAATGCACACTGCGGCCGGGATCACCGGCTGCTTTACCGGGCGGGTATTCTACGCGGGCGGCGGTCTCTGGAACAGAGAGACATGAAAACCTCCGCCTGGTGGGTGCACATCCACCAGAAAATCAACCCAGCAACGCGTCGCCCCAGGCTTCCAGCTGATCCAGCAGGTCACTCCGGTCCGGGAACTCTTCCCGCAACCGCGCAATCTCCTCGAAATAGGCCTCCAGGGTAATACTGCCGCCAAACCCCGGGTCCGTCAGACGCTGGAAACGCCACTCCTCCCAGCGCCCCTGTTCTTCATCATTCAGGGTCTCCGGGTAATTGCGCGCCCGTAGGCGAAAGAGTAGTTCCGGCAGGCGTGAATCGGAAAATGGGACCTCTCCGGCCAGCGCCTCAGGCCCACGGCTGGCGAGCCCATTGTGCAGCTGGCGGCACAGGTCGCGGTCCGCGTCGTTCAGGAAGCCGTCGTAGAGGCGCCCTTCCACGTCCTTCGGCGGGAACTCGCTGTCGAGGAAAACCCGGTGCAGCTTGTCCGTCAGGTCGAGCCCCTGCAGGGTCCGCCAGTTGGCTTCACAGGCAGCCTTGTCGATGTTCAGTTCCGCGGCACGTTGGTCACTCAACATGTTCGCCGGTGCCAGTACCGGGCAGCGATTCATATGAATCAGCTTGAGCCCCGCGGGCAGCTCTCCCTCGCCCAACTTGTCGCGAGCCGTGTAGAGCCGTTCGCGCAGGGTATCCGCGTCCAGGTCCAGAATCGGTTGCGGATCCATGGCCAGATTCGCGCAGATCACCGCATTGCGGTTTACCGGATGCATCGCCAGGGGCTGCACATAGGTCAGGTGCCCGTGCTGGGCGGGAACCTTGCCGGAGATGTGTAACAGGGGTTTGCGATCCCGCGGATTCAACAGCTTCGCTACTTCCTGTTTACGCCGCAGGTTGTAGACGTATTCGTAGAGTTTGGGCTGCCTGTCGCGGATCAGACGCGCCATATCGATGGTGGCATGCACGTCCGACAGCGCATCGTGGGCGCCCTCGTGGCTGATGCCGTTGGCCGCAGTAAGCTCTTCGAGGCGGAAAGACGGCACCGTCTGTCCATCCGCGGCTTCTCGCTGTGGCCACTGGATACCCTCGGGGCGCAACGCATAGGTGAGGCGCACCATATCGATGATGTCCCAGCGGCTGTTGCCGGAGCGCCATTCGCGCTCGTAGGGATCCAGCAGGTTGCGATACAGGGTGTGGCGGGTGACCTCATCGTCGAAGCGCAGGCTGTTGTAACCCACCCCGCAAGTACCAGGTGCACCCAGCTCTTCGAGAATACAGCGGATAAAGTCGATTTCCGGCATCCCCTCCGCCAATGCCTTCTGCGGAGCGAGCCCGGTCACCAGCGCCGCCATCGGCTGGGGCAGGCAGTCGCTCGCCGGCTTCGCGTAGATCATCAGGGGCTCGCCGACGATATTGAGGTCTTCATCGGTGCGGATACCGGCGAACTGGGAGGGCTTGTCGGCTCCCGGATCAGTCCCCCAGGTTTCGTAATCGTGCCAGTAAAGTGTGGTGCCCATAGATCAACGCCCATCTGTCCAATTCGAGAAAACCGCCATGTTAACGCAAATGGTGCAGTTTCTGTCTGGACAGTCCCACGCAGCAGCAGGCTTCCATCGGTGGTCGGAAGAAAAACTGACACAACGCACTTCAGAATTTTCCTGACGCGCTACAACGGAAGTAGCGCGCACACAACCAGCCGCTCCCGTCTCACCGCGCATGAGAGCCCATCACGCGGTACCGATCACCAACTCCATCTGTCCGAACGGCGTTTCCAGGCTGAACGATTGCACATTGAGAAATCCGGCCTCTGCCGCCGCGGCGCGAACACAACCCCGTTCGACAGACAGGGGGCCGGATTTCAACTCGGCGTGCAACCGCCCCAATACGTGAAACTCGGGTGCAGTGCGGTCATCGTTGAGCTCTTCGTGAAAACTGATCAGCACCCCACCCGGTCGCAGCGCCCGGCGTATCCGCCCCATGACAGACGTCAGGTCGCGGGCGTAGTAAAAAACCATGGAAGCCCAGATCAGGTCATAGCCGGTCCCCAGATCATCGCAGTTCATGTCCCCCCCACGCAGCTTTATCCGAGCGTCGTCGGCAATCCGCCGCTTGAGATTGTCCACTACCCCGGGCAGGTCGAATATTACAGTGTCGATATCCGGCCTCGCGGCGCAGATATCCTGCGCCAGGCTCTCCGATCCGGCACCCAGATCGAGTAATTTTTTGACATCCGGCCAACAGGGCAACCCACTCAAGATATCCATCACAATCGGGTTTCTTATCGAGTGGTGAAAGGAACGCAGTCCACGCACTGCCCGGGACCAATATTCCGGACGGACCATTTCCGGCCCCGTCTGCACCTGCTGTTTGTCGCGAAGGAGCGCGATGATGTTGTCGGCACTCACGTGCCGGACTTCCCCCAGATAGGTCAGCAGACTGGACATGGAAACATCGGAAGTGGATGTCAGCAGTGGAGCAAAACCGCCGTCGACACAATAGCCCCCCTCTTGTTTACCGACTACGCCGAGCGACACCAGCGCATTGAGCAGCAGTTCGGTTCCCTCGCCGTCGAGTACATACTGCTGCGCGAGTTCACCCGCGGTGCGCGGGGTTGCCAGGTCATCGAAAATACCCAACTCCAGCGCAACAGCCAGCACTTCCCAGCGCAGCGGAGCGGTCAATAGATCGAAGAGGCGATACTGGGCATCGCTGCCGTAACGGGCAGCCGGGGCAACGGCGATAGCCATAGGGCGCTAGATCCTGTATCCAATTGAGAAAGCGAGCGTGCGCGGTCGGCTGTCTTCCACCAGCACGCCGGCCGTCGTCCGCAACGCGCGGCTATAAACAACTTCGTCGAAAATATTGCCAATGGAGACGGCACCGTGAATATCCCCGAGAGCATAGCGCAAACGGAGATTTACCACGGTGTATTCCGGCTGCTCCAGGGTATTCTGTCGATCGAAATAAAAACCACTGGAATGGTGCGCAGATATTTCCGCCGTCCACGCAGCGGAATAGCGGTAATCCAGCAGCAGGGACGAGGTGTACTCGGGCGTGTAGGTCATACGATCGCCCTCGATTTCCGAGTGCTGGTAACCGAGGTTTGCCTGCAGTGTCAGGCGATCACTCAGCGGCGCATTCAGGTTGTACTCAACGCCGTGTATATCCGCCACACCGGCATTGGAAATCGTCTGTAAACCGCCGGGCAGAAAATCCACCAGCTGTTTGTTCCGGAAGCGGGTGTAAAACAGCGCGATAGTATGGTCCATCTCCCCGCCCCAAAGCGCACCGCGGTACCCCGCCTCCGCGCTGCGACTTTTTTCCGGGCCGTAGGAAAATGTTTCCGGACCGCTGGCGGCAGCATAATTGTAGCCCCCGGGTAAATAGCCATGGTAATAACTCGCGTAGACAGATTCATTCTCCCGCCAGTGGTACACCGCAGAGAGGCTGGGTAAGGTCGCGGTGTACCCCTCGTCCATGGTGTAACCGCCATCGACTGGTCCCGCAAGTATCTGCCTGCCCGACTGGCGGCTGTGCTCGATGCGCCCCCCTACCCCCAGCTCCAGCGAGTCGAGCGGAAAAAAATTCACTCGCCCCAGCACCGCTGCATTTTCGTTTTCCAGAGAAGTTTGTCGCTGTAACCGCTGCGGACCTATCGTCATATCCACGTCGGTATCCTCGCGGGATAGGTAAGTACCCAGTGACCACGCCCAGGCGGCGTCTGCCCCGTCGGACATCAGTTGCAACTCCTGCGACACCATGCGGTCCTCCAGGGAAGACAGCGTCGGTGGCGTGTTCATCGGTCCGGCATCCAGGTCCATGACAAAATCCTGCCGATAACCGGTGACACCGGTGGTCGACGCCAGCTGCAGCCCGTCGAGGTCGCGCTCCAATCGCAGGGAATGAACCGTCTTTTTCTGCGCATCGCGGGTTTTTGTGTCGTAATTGACCGAAAAGCGCTCCGTGGCCAAAGGCCCTTCCAGATAGCGCATGGTGGCACGGCCGCGCTCCTCTTGTTCCCAGTGGCTGTCTAAGCGGATGTCGGTCTGATTGTTAATGCGATAGGACCAGGCCACATGAGCGGTGTCCGTTTCCGCGCGCCACTGGGGTTTGCGCGCAGCCATCAGATTGTCAAACGGTGGATTACCGTCCAGGTGCCTGAGTGCAACGGCCAGTGCCATGGGTTCCGACACGGGGCCTCCGGCAGATACCTGCAGAGCCCGCGATGGTTCCCGACCCGCCGCGCCTTCGCGCCATAGGTGGGAGTAACCGGTACCGGCGGCAAGTGCGTCGCTGGGAAGACGCGATTCAACCCGGATGCTTCCCGCCGGCGCATTGCCACTACGCTGGTTTTTCTCACCGCCCTTTTCCACCTGTATCGCCTCCACATTCAGGCGATAGGGCGCCTGTGTGGCGCCCAGTGGCAGGGAAACCCCATCGAGCACATAGCCCACCGGGTCCCGCAACCCCGCCTCGATCGACGACATACCTCGTATCACCACACGGGTTTTCACCGAGGATTCCTCGACCGCCACATTGGCAATGCGCGCCTCCAGTGCGCTGAGATCAGCCCCTGCGACGTGCGCCGGGTGCAGCGCCACAACGCCGCGTGCCGGTTGCGCCTGTGCGGCCTCTGTTTCCGCATCAGCCGAAACTTCCACTTGTTCCAAAGCGCCGCGACCATCGTCCTGCGCGAACGCCACGCCAGCGCCAGTAAACTGAATAATGGCCGCAAACCACACGCAGAGTCGCCGTACTTTCATTGTGCCTTCCTGAAGTTATACGCGGCGGACGATGATAGGAAGTTGGCACCAAGGAACCTACAAACTGCAGAGCGCTGCACTTTCACGGCAAGAACGCTATTGGCAACGCTTCGCTATGGGTGTTCGCAAAATGACAATTGAGCGCGCAACACTTGATAGCGCCAAGGAAACAAAGCCGGTTTGATGGCGCAAAATCTGACGAAGAAAGGCGACATCATGAAAATCCCCCCTCTTGTCGAGGCCGATGCGGCGTTGAGCAACCGGGAACTCGAACGCTACAGCCGACACCTGCTACTCCCCGATATCGGTTTACCGGGGCAGAAACGCCTCAAAAACAGCCGTGTGCTGGTAGTCGGCGCCGGTGGACTCGGCTCCCCGGCGCTGCTCTATCTGGCCGCCGCCGGTGTCGGCACACTTGGCATTGTGGAATTTGATCGAGTGGATGTTTCTAACCTGCAACGCCAGGTGATCCACGGCGAGTCCGACGTCGGCCGTAAGAAATCGGAAAGTGCGCGGGATACGCTGTGTGAAATCAATCCGTTTGTTACCGTCGAGATCCACGATCAGCGCCTCGAAGTGGACAATGCCGAAGATATCATCTCCCGTTATGACCTGGTGGTTGACGGCACTGACAATTTCGCCACGCGCTATCTGGTCAACGACGCCTGTGTGCTGGCAGGAAAACCCTACGTGTGGGGTTCCATATTCCGCTTTGAGGGCCAGGCATCTGTGTTCTGGGAAAACGCCCCGGACGGCCTCGGCCTCAACTATCGCGACCTCTACCCGGAACCGCCACCACCGGAACATGCCCCATCATGCTCCGAGGGCGGTGTGCTGGGTATCCTGTGCGCCTCAATCGGGTCCATCATGGCGACCGAAGCCATCAAACTCCTCACCGGTATCGGCACCCCGTTGCTGGGTCGCCTGATGGTGTATGACGCGCTGGATATGAGCTACCGCACACTCCCCATCCGCCGCAATCCGGAGCGCCGCGCCATCACCCGGCTGGAAGATTACGAGTTTTTCTGTGGACTCCATCGCGAGCCGGAAGCGACGCCAGAAGTGCCCGGCATCAGCGTGCAAGCGTTTAAGCAACTGCGCCACGAAGGACATCCGCACCTTCTGGTAGACGTGCGCGAACAGCGCGAGCGGGAAATCTGTCAAATTGAAGGTTCAATATCGATTCCCCTGGCGGAGCTGCTTGCCGGACGCGGTCTTGAACGGATCGACAAGGAAACTCCGCTAATACTGCACTGCAAGGCGGGAGGGCGCTCGCGCCAGGCACTGCTCGCTCTGCAGGAAAAGGGGTTTAC
Source organism: Microbulbifer celer (assembly GCF_020991125.1). Lineage (NCBI taxonomy): Bacteria > Pseudomonadati > Pseudomonadota > Gammaproteobacteria > Cellvibrionales > Microbulbiferaceae > Microbulbifer > Microbulbifer celer. Next base: position 623,343 of record NZ_CP087715.1, on the reverse strand, counting down.
CAAACTGCATAACCTGGAGGGTGGCATCCTGTCCTGGATACGGGAAGTCGATTCCGAGTTAGCCGCGTACTGACCTAGCTCACACTTAGGACACCGTTATGTTGAAGATTCAGGAATCCCATGTTCAGGCCATCCTCGAACACGCATACCGCGAGCACCCGCTGGAAGCCTGCGGCATTATCGCCGCTGGGCGCGACGGCAGCCAACACCGCCTGATCCAAATGGACAATGCCGCGCGCTCGGAAACCTTCTTCCAGTTCGACCCCCGACAACAGCTTCGCGTCTGGCAGGAAATGGAAGACCGCGAGGAAACCCCGCTGGCGTTCTACCACTCCCACACGCACAGTAGGGCATTTCCGAGCCGCGAAGACATCCAGCATGCGTGGGATCCCCAGGTCCACTACCTGCTGGTATCCACGGCCACACAGAGCCGCGGCGAAGTGCGCAGTTACCGCATCATCAACGGGCGCGTCAGTGAGGAAGCCACTCGCGTACTTAGCGACAGGTGAACAAGGCAGTCGTCACAAACGCGTATTTACTCGCAGCGTTTTATCGCAACGCACACTGAAAAAAGGAAACAAGCATGACCATTAAAGTCAAAATCCCAACACTTCTGCGCGCGCTTACCGGAGAACAGAAAGAAGTGGAAACGACGGGCGGAACCATCGGGGAGGTCATTGAAAACCTCGAGCAACAATACCCCGGAATCAGGGAGCGCCTGATGAGCGGCGAAGAGGTCCACAAATTCATGAATATTTATGTCAATGAAGATGATATTCGTTTTCAGGAAAAACTCTCCACCGCCGTCTCCCCCAGTGATACCATCACCATTCTACCGGCGGTTGCCGGCGGTTGAGTGTCCCGCGGGGCAGGTCTGCCCCGCAGCCTTTCTCATCTCTCTTCCCTTTCGCCCCTCACACACCTCCCTCCCCTATCTCCCACTCTCCAGAAGTGCAATCCATAAAACGAATATTCAATTCGGCAACCACCCGTGTTCGCGACTTGCCATAGTGGAAAGCTCACCAAATGACATTTTTCCGTTGAGGAAATGAAAGCAAAGGAACGCCTTTCCAGCGTACTTTCTTTCACAACGATTCAAACGGCTTCAGTCATTGTGGACATCAATAATTTTTTCTCCAATTGCGCGATCGTCGGCAACTTTCAGCACGCCTCACCGGCACTGCAGCCGGTGGTCAACGCACTGCTCTTCCAATGCCGGGCGCTGGGCATCCAGGTGGAGAACCACTCCCTGATGGATGCCAGCACCAACCTGCCCCTTACTTTTATCACACCGGATTTTGAATCGGTCGAATGCCGGTTCAGCTTCTGGTCCGATTCGGAACAGCGCGCCGGTTGTGAAACTACCCTGCAGGCGGCTACCGGACTGATGTCGGTGCACGGCCGGGCAACAGGTAAGGCTCAGCCGATTCCACTGCCCTACCTGTCTACCGTCTCCGCAACGCTGGCACTCCAGGCCTGCCTCGCAACGGCTCTGGCACGCCGCCGCGGCCTGGGCATTTCCCGCAGCCGGGTATCCATGGCGTCCGCCGGGTTGCTCTGCGCCGGTCAGTACCTCGCCGGTGCGACCACCGGGGAAGATGCGGAGGAAATCCTGCCCGGGCACCACGACGCGGGGCTGCGGCCGCCGTTCCGATCCGCGGACGGCGTGCGCTTCGAGCTGGAAACGCTTTCCGCCGATCCCTGGCGCCGGCTGTGCGACGCGCTGGGACTGGAACCGGTGGAAGCAGGCAGAGGCTGGCAGTCCTTCCTGCAGCGCTATGCCAAAGGTATCTGTCCGCTGCCCGAACGCCTGCACAAGCGTCTGGCGAAACTGAGCTTCGCCCAGGTCACTCGCATCTGCAGTGAGGCCGGTGTCGCCCTGTGCCGACAGCGCACCATTGAGGAGCGCGCGCGCGACAGCGACGTCGAGGAACTGCTGCAATCAGGCCCCTGGCAGTTGCATCCGGCAACGCCGACCGATACACCACTGCCGCCGCCCCGCGGGCAGGATCTGCCCCTGAGCGGACTGACGGTGGTGGAATCCTGCCGCCGTATTCAGGGCCCGATGGCAGGACACCTGCTGAGCCTGCTCGGCGCGCGGGTCATCCGCATAGAGCCACCCGGCGGGGATCCATTGCGGGGTATGCCGCCACTGGTGGCGGATTGCTCCGCGCGCTTCGACGCCCTCAATCACCACAAAGAAGTGATTGAGATCGACATCAAGAGCGCAGCCGGGCGCGCGCAACTGGTGGAGCTGGTTTCTGATGCGCAGGTGTTCCTGCACAACTGGGCCCCGGGCAAAGCAGAAGAATTGGGGCTGGATTACCGGCAGCTGGCCGCGGCCAGTCCCGGCCTTGTGTACACCCACGCCGGGGCCTGGGGACAGCTGGACGGTGCGCTGGATATCCCCGGCACAGATTTCACGGTGCAGGCCTACTCTGGCCTGGCCGACCTGATCGGTCGCACCGGAGGCCACGGCGGCGGCACCCTGTTCACCGCGTTGGATCTGCTCGGCGGCATCCTCGCAGCCCAGGGCGTGCTGCTGGGCTTGTTGAGCAGGAGTTTCTGTCACCGCGGCGGTGAGGCAAACACCTCGCTGTTGGGCGCAGCCACACTGCTTGGCCAGCCCCACCTGCACGCCTGCCGTATGGACACGCCACTGCTGGAACCGCCACTAGCAGAGGCATACGGGAACCTTGTCATCGAAAATCTGCGCGATCTGCCGCAGCAATCGCACTTTAACGGCGACTTGCATACGGATTCTTACACTCGTGTCACCCCACCCTGGAGATTCTCATGAACCACACCGGCCTTTTGGATCTCGTTCCCGCTACCCTTCGGGAAGAATGGAAAAAAGCGGGCTACTACCCTAACCGCAGTGTGTATCAAATGTTCTGCAGCAAAGCGGGAGACCTACCGGATACCCCGGCGGTGCTGGAGCCCGACGGCATTACCAGCTACGCGCAGTTGCGGGAGGCAGCAGAAAGGATTGCCGGCAGTTTCAAGGAGCTCGGTATCGTCAACGGCGATGTCGTTGTCTACCAGATGGCCAACAGCTGGCGGTCGTGCGCGATCGATCTGGCGTGCGCGGCCCTCGGTGCCATTGCCTGCCCTATGCCCGCGGGTCGCGGTCGGCTGGATATGGAATCGGTACTGAAACGCACCGACGCCCGTGCCGTGATCGTGGACCGGCGTCACCGGGACATCGACTACTGTGAGATTGTCGACGACGTGCGCCGCGTGGCGCTCTCCCTGCGGGTACTGGTGGTACACGGCGAAAATCCGGATTCAGGCCCCTGGCGCAGCTTCGATGATCTGCTGCAGGCTGCCCCCCTCACCGAACCTGAAGCGGTCAATGCGGACGCCCCGGCGCGCTTCCTCATTTCATCCGGCACCGAATCCGAGCCCAAATTGGTGGCGTATTCCCACAACGCCCTGCTGGGAGGACGCGGCCGCTTCCTGGAGCGGATGAAAATGCCGGAACAGGAATTTCGCGCCCTATACCTGATGCCCCTGGGCACCGCGTTTGGCTCCAGCGCCACCTGTGGAGTGCTCGCATGGCTGGGCGGCTCCATTGTGGTGCTGCCGGAATTCAGCGCGGAAGCGGCCATCGACGCCATTGCACAGCACAAACCTACCCATATCCTCGGCGTACCCACCATGTTTCAGCGCATGGCCGTCGCGCCGGAACTTCAGCAGCTGGACCTGTCGTGCCTCACCGCGCTGGTAAGCGGAGGCGCGGCCATGGATACCGCCACCCGCGACCGCTGCGTGCGCGCTTTCGGCTGCCCACTGATCGGCCTTTATGGCTCCGCCGACGGAATCAACTGTCATCACACCCTGGACGACTCGCCGGAAACACTGAGTGCGTCTATCGGCAAACCCAACCCCAGTGTCTGTGACATCCGCATCGTTGATGACGAGCGCCAGCCCCTGCCCCGGGGCGAAATCGGCGAGATCGCCGGCCGTGGCCCACTCTCTCCAATGCAATACGTGAACGCACCGGAACTGGACCGCAGTCACCGCGACGAACAGGGCTGGGTGTATACCGGCGATCTCGGTCGCATCGACGATGCGGGCAATCTGGTCCTGTTGGGACGCAAAAAGGACGTCATCATCCGCGGAGGCTCCAATATCAGCCCGCTGCAGATCGAGCAGACTGCCACCGCGCATCCCGACGTCGTCAGCGTCGCCTGCGTACCGGTGCCGGACGCGGAAATGGGGCAGCGCGTGTGTATCTGCCTGACCCTGCGCGAGGGGGCAGAGCGCATGTCACTGCGCGAGCTGGGCGAGTTCCTCAAATCCCGCGGACTGGAAGTCAACAAGCTTCCTGAGTACCTGCAGTTCCATCGCCAATTACCGATGACGCCGGCAGGCAAGGTGGACAAACGCGCGCTGGCGGCGGGCGCCGCCTCCCTCGGCGACACTGCCGGCGAACCCCTGCCGCTGGCCATCTGATACCACGCGGAGAAGTGAGGAATACACTATGCCCCCATCGCCATCGCCGTCGGCCCGGGCGGAGTCACCGGCACCAAGGCCCGTAAAGGGGCTTGCGATGTCCGCCACTGGTACAGTACTACTGCTGGCCATGGCCCTGCCGATGCTGATTCTCTACGCTACCGGCAGTCTCGGCGCCTACGTGTCCGCGGATCTCGGTGTTGCAGTCGAATCTCTCGGTTATCTGGTGCTGGCCTCGTTTGGGCTCGCCGCACTGCTATCGCTGTTTGCGGGAAGCATTGTCGACCGGCTCGGACTCAGGGTCAGCTTCGCACTGCATTTCTTTGCCGTGGCACTGTCTTTTCTGTTGATAAGCAGGGCCGACTCACTGCCATTGCTCGTCGCCAGCGTAGCGATCTGCGGCCTCTCCCAGGCCACCGCCAATCCAGTCACCAACCAGTTGATCGCCCTGCGGATCCCCCCGGCAAAGCGGGCGGGCATGGTGGGACTGAAGCAGTCCGGCGTGCAACTGGCAGCCCTGTTCGCGGGGCTGGTGCTGCCGGTCATTGCCGCCGGCTGGAGTTGGCGGGCGGCCTTTCTGTCCCTGGTGCCCGCAGCACTGCTGGGTGCACTGGCGGCGGCCGCACTCGCCCCACCGCGCGTCGCGCACCGCGCACAACTGAGTCTGGCGCCGCCCAATCGGCCGCTGGTGCTGTTGATGCTCGCCCAGGGTTGTATCGGTGCGGTGCTATCAGCCTATGTGACCGCCGTGCCGGCGTTCGGCATCAGTCTGGGGTTGGGCCCGCGGGAGGCGGCGCAGCTCGTTACTTTGTTCGGGGTGACAGGCATGTTGTCCCGCATTGCTCTGACTCCCATCGCCGCCCGCTTCGATAACCAGGCGCTGTGCCTGCTCACTCTGGTCGCCGTCGCAGTCGCAGCGGTCTGCGTCACCGCCTCCGTCGCAGCGGATCATCTGTGGTTGCTCTACACCGGCGTGGCGGGCATCGGTCTCAGCATCGTTGCCAGCAACGCCATCGCCATGGGCATGCTGGTGAAGGGCCCGGAATTCGGCTCCGTCACCCAGGCCTCCGGGATGGTGTCCGCGGCCTTTTTCTCCGGCCTCGCGTGCGGTTCTCTGCTGTTCGGACAACTGGCTGCCAACTCCGGCTATCTCAGCGGCTGGCTCGGGCTGGTGGTCCTCCTCGTGCTCAGCGGCCTGCTTTGTGGCTTGCTGGCTGAGTATCTGCGCCGAAACCTGCCCGGGGAGGCGCAGCCGCAATGACCACTTCCGCGCAAGCCACCGTCGCCAAACCCGCCACCGCGCCCCGCTCATGCGCCCGCGCCATCGGGCGCTACCTGTCGCGCCTGGCGGAGGACTGTGGCGACGCGGTGCCGCTGTTCCGCGAGCAGCACAATCCGCAGTGGCAACTGTCTGCCGGCGGCTCCTGGATGGGCGGTTTCTGGAGCGGATGCTGGTGGCTGCAGGCACACCTGAGCGGGCGCGCCGCTGACCGCGCACGGGCGCTGTCCATCTGCAGACAACTAGCCGCCAAACTGCACCAGGACACCCAGTTTCGCAGCATGATCTTCTGGTATGCGACGGCGCCCGGTATCGCCCTGTTCAACCATCCATCGTGTCGGGAACTGGCCGCCGCCGCGGCCCGCGCCCTGGCCCAGAGTTTCAATGAACGGCTGTCCTTTTACCCTCTCGGAAGCGCGCTTGGCGGCGGGCCGAACGGCCCCCGAACACTCAACGTCGACGCCTTCGCCGCTCTTCTGCGCCTGCTCCAGTACGGCGACGAGAACACGCGCGACAGCGCGCGCCGCCATGCCCGCAGTGTCACCCAGCACCTGTTGGCGGATGACGGCAATTTTTACACCAATGCCAGCATCGACACGGCCGGCGCACGCCCCCTGGGGCGCGCCGGCCAGTGGGCGCGGGGGAACAGTTGGGGACTGCTGGGCCTGGCCTCCGCGGCGCGGCTGTGGGATTCGCAGTACCGCGACCTGGCCGAGCGCCACTGCGATCTCTGGTGGCAGCGCCACGGGCAGGACTTTCCTCCCAGCCAGCAAGACGGCGATCCGGTAATACCGGACCCATCCGCCACACTGATTACCGCCATCGCGATGTACAAACTCGATGGGGGCGACAACCACTGGCGCGATCGCGCCACCCGACTTTTGCAACAGTTGCTCGATTCCCCTTTCTTCTCCTGGAATACATCCAGCGGCGAAGCCCGCTTTTTCGGTTGCAGCTTTCGCGGAACCGCCGGCGGGGAAACGCTGGGTGAGACCGCGTGGGGATATTTTTTTCTGTTGCAGGCGCTGTTAATTGCCGCTGGCGCCATTGATCCAGACACTATCTAACGAACGGTCACAAGGGAAATTATGAACAGGACCGAAAACCACGAAATCGGAATTTGTGTAGTCTCGGACAAATTGCTATTGCGCGAAGACCTGGATCAGGTGATGACGTTTCTGCACGCCATCCAGGATTCGGGTGAAACGGTTGGTGTTTCATCGACGGGCGAGGTCGCAGAAGTGCGCGCGCAATACACCGTGAACGCGAATGCCGGTTACAGCAACTGCAGCCAGGCAGAATTATTCTCCGCGACCAGCCACCAGGCCCGGCAGTTTTTCTCGCACACTGGCAGAAAAAACCGCTTCACGTTTTCCCTGCGGCAGTACACCAGCCTGGACGATGCCGTGTGCACGCTTACCGCCAACCCGGCGACATTCGATATTTTCTTTGTAGATACCGAATGCGTGCCCTTCCCCCATACCCATCGCGACGACGCGCCGGATCCCTTCACCGTCCTCAGTCGTCACTGCCGCGTCAGCCGCCTGTCACCCCACTCGAAAAACCTGCTGATTCCCATGCGCGAACTGGATGATGCGCTGGGCTATGTGGACGGCAGTATCAAGCTGCGGGTTCATCGGAATATGCCGGAAACGGACCGCGCCGGCCTGCTCAAACTGCTGTTGGATCATCTGGATTTCTGCTATCTGAATAAGATACTGGCGCGCGCGTTGAAAGCCGCTGATGATCCCGTAGCGCTCGCCACCGGTATCTATGGCTTTATGCAGACAAACTGGCCGGCGCACTGGGATTTCCACTATTACACCGGCTCCATGGTGGCCAACTTCATCCGCTCTATGCACCGCCTCAGCAGTGACGACACCACTACACAGGCACCCCGCTGTCTGACCGGCAACAATGAACACAGCCTCGCCGCAGGCGCACTGGCGGGATGGCAGCTATACCAAAGGGCCTACGTCATCACGGTGACCTCAGGCATGATCGATGAGTTTCGCGGCACTCTCTCCAATCTCCACAGAGCCCGCGCACCGGGACTGATCATCTGCGCCGACAGCCCCGAACAGTCCTGGTACGCCTTCCAGGGTACGCTCGATCCCGAGACGGACGGACGCCAGGTAATCGCAGCGCGCGGTATTCCCCATTTCTATATCCACGAGCGCAAAGACATCCCCGCGCAACTGGGGCGCGCCCTGGCCCGGCTGCGGGACGAGCCGGGGCCGGTATTCATTTTTGCCACACCCGGCGTACTCGAAAGCAAGGAGCATGTGGCGCTGGAAATACCCGCTCCGCGCATCGCCGCTGTAGCAGATGCGGCCGGCAACTCACAACGGGAAGCACAGATCGATGCGGCGGTAGAAATCATCAACCACTCGCGCACCCGCCTGCTGTGGTACTGCGGCCCACTCTCCGCCGCACAGCGAAAACAGGTTTACCAGATCGCGGAGCGCGCGGGGATCGGTCTGGCAGATGCACTGACGCACCCGGGCTCGGTCTCTCCCTACGAAGACGGCACCCCCAATCCAAACTATCTGGGCGCCTGTGGCGTCTACGCCTTCAGCCGCAGGCTCTATCACTTTCTGCACCAGAACGGAAAGCTGCACGACGTCGAATCCCAGTGTCTCTTTTTCCTGAAAAGCAAAATAGATCAGGCAGCCACGCCATTTTCCGACAGCAAACTAGCGCGCAACCTGCGGATTGTGCAGGTCAATAAAAACACCGCGCATATATCGCCTTTCACCGATATTGCGCTGTCACTTTCCCTCAACGAATTTCTCGATACCGTGCTGCAGCGGCTGGACGTGGACCCACAAGTGTTGGCGCTCCGTCGAGAGGCACTGCACAAGGTCCAGCAAATGGAAGAGGGGGTGCCGGTGGACTACCTCGACACCCTGCCCATGTCTGCCAGCTATTTCACCATGCACATGGGAAAACTGGTTCACCGCCTGATACAAGAGGAAAACTATCGCTACACCGGCGTATATGACGTGGGGCGCGGCGGCCTTTCCGCACTGCGAAATATTCCGCGCACGGATCCCGGGTTTTCCGGCTGGTACGGGCGCGCGCTGATGGGCGATGCACTGTCCGCGCTGCCCTACATCGCCCGCACCAGCCGACACAATGTACTTGCGTTCATCGGCGACGGCGCCCGCGCCCTGGTCCCTGACATCCACCACCGGCTGGCAGAGGCGCTGGCTAACAATCCGCGACGCGACCACATCAGCGTGAACCTCTTTTATCTGTGTAATGGCGTTCTGTCGATGATTCGAACCTATCTGGACGCGCGCAGTTCGAGCAAAGACGGCAGCCAGGTGGTGGTGCCCGCGCGACTGGACACCGGTGATTTCGTGCAATCCAGTGGCGATGTACCGGTATACCACCATCGCTTCAATACCTGCGACACACAGCATCTACACACCATGATCACACGGCGCGGCGCGGTGAATATCGCCGAAGTGCTGATCGCGCACGATTCAGATGGAGACGGTCTCAGCCTGCTATCGGAATCCGCCTGGCACCGAGCCGAGTGCGGATAAAACGGCCCACAACAGTTCCACAACCGGGAAGCAACATGAAATTCGGATTTATCGCCCACCCCACGTCGGTGGGTCTCAAACGCCACGCCAAATTGATCGACCTGACCGAGCGCAGTTTTCGCGAACAGGACCGGGGTTTTTCTCCGGAGCTGTGGCAGTGGCGCAACCTTGTTCCCTTCTTCGCACTGGATGAAGTGGTGAGCAGCACCGGCGCCCGCTGCAGTGGCATCGTCGACTACATGCCGCTGACTGCCGAGGAAATGCTGGCCGACCCCCGCGCCGTGGCGCGGCGCGTGGAGGCGGGAATCGAAGACCTGAAAGCGCGCGGGGCGGAGATCGTCGGTCTGGGTGGTTTTACCGGCATTGTCGGCAACCGCGGGGTAAATACTGCGGAAAAAGTAAAGATCCCGGTAACCACCGGTAATTCCCTCACCGCCTACGCCGCCTACCGGAACCTGTTGCAGGCCATGGAAAAGCTCGGCGTTTCTCCGGCGGACGCGGAAGTGGCAGTAGTCGGGTTTCCGGGCTCTATCGCGCTGGCAATTGCCCTGCTCCTTCTCGAACAGGGTTGTCGCCTGACGCTGGTACACCGGGGGGGAGCTGAAAAACGCGAACAACTTCTCGGCTATATCCCGCAGGCGTTTCACTCCATCATCCGGCTGAGCAATCGCATGGAAGATTGCTACGACACCCACCGTTTCTACGTCGCCGCCACCTCCACCGGGGGAGTGATCGACCCGGCCAAATTGCAATCGGGCAGTGTGGTGGTGGATGCGGCCCTGCCGCGGGATGTGCTACCGGTGCAGAGCGTCCGCAGCGATATCCTGCTGATCGACGGTGGCCTGATATCCGCGGGGCCGGAAGTCAGTTTCGGTGAGGCTGCCGGCAACTTCGCCCCGAAAATGTTTATGAACGGTTGCCTGGCGGAAACCCTGATCCTGTCCCTGGAAGGTCGCCGCGACAACTATTCCCTCGGCCGGGTTCTGCCACCGGAAAAGGTGCTGGAAATCGGCGCACTCGCGCAGAAACACGGATTTACCACCGGTCCCATGGCCAGTGGCGGCGAACGCATCGGCGACGAACACTACCGCGAGCTGCAGCCACACCACCGCAGCGGTAACCAAAGTGCCATGGCGTTGAACCATGGGGAGCAACGCGAAGCAAGCCTGGCGCGCTTCCGCCGCCACATCAATCCGCTACTTGCCGAGTTCTACCAGTTCAACCACTGCGAGCGCGTCTTCCAGTCCGGCAGTGGCTGCACGTTGACGGATCTGGACGGCACCCGCTACCTGGATTTCGTTGCCGGCTACGGCTGCCTGAATACCGGCCACAATCACCCCCAGGTCACCGCGGCCATCCAGGCATACCTGACAGCGGGACACCCGACGTTCGTGCAGTATGTCTCCGTGCCCTACCACACCACCCTGCTGGCGGAGCGTCTGAGCCAGCTGGCTCCCGGCGACCTGTCGCGGGTATTTTTCAGCAACTCGGGCACCGAGGCCGTGGAGGCCGCCATCAAACTCGCACTGGCGGCCACCGACGGCGGGCGCCTGCTGTACTGCGAGAACGGCTACCACGGCAAGACCCTCGGCGCGCTCTCGGTAACCGGACGCCAGCGGCACCGCAATGCCTTCGAGCCACTGCTGCCCCAGTGCAGCGAAATTCCGTTCGGTTGTCTCGAATCTCTCGAAACCGAACTGCGCAGAGGCGATGTGCGGGCGCTGGTGATCGAACCCATTCAGGGGGAAGGCGGGGCTATTGTTCCGGCCGACGGTTACCTGAGTGAGGTGCGCAGGCTGTGCACACACTACGGCGCCCTGCTGATTCTCGACGAAGTGCAAACGGGCCTGGGGCGCACCGGCAAACTGTTCTGCTGCGAATGGGAAAACGTTGTACCGGATATTCTGGTGCTGTCGAAATCCCTGTCCGGCGGCGCCATTCCCATCGGCGCAACGCTGTGTTCGCCAACGCTCTGGGACACGGCCTACGGCAGTATCGACCGCTGTATTCTGCACACCTCCACCTTTGGTGGCGGCAATCTGGCAGCGGCAACGGCACTGGCGACACTGGATGTTATCGAGGAGGAAAACCTCGCGGAAAATGCGCGGCTTGTCGGCGCCCGGTTGCTCGACGCGCTGCGTGAAATTGCCGCCCAGTACCCCTTCATACACGCGGTGCGCGGACGCGGGCTGATGCTGGCCATCGAATTCTGCCAGTCTTTCGAGGGCAGTATCGAATCCACGGTACAGGAACTCGCCCACCGTCTTCCCTGGACCCCCCGCAGCAGCTACCGCATGCTACCGGACAGTGCCAAGCGTCACCTGGACAAGGCCATTGCGGAACTGGAATCCAGTATGCAGGACATGTTCGTACTGCGCTTCGTCAGCAAGCTGTCCCAAGAGCATGGCATCCTCACCTTCCTGACGGCCAACAGCAACCGCATCATGCGTATCCAGCCACCGTTGGTGCTGACCGAAGCGGAGGCCTCCCAGTTCATTCTCGCTTTCGACAATGTCTGTAGAGACATGTCGACGTTTCTGGATTAATTGAACGGAGCAAATCTCAGTGAATCCCATCAGCCAATCGCAGCGGGAACTGGTCGAACGGGCACGCCTGTTTGTCAAAAAAGAACTCCTGCCACTGGAAGCAGGCCTTGAAACGGAGCGCGGGTTATCGCTTGGCGTCTCAAACACCATTGTGGAAAAAGCCCGTGTCGCGGGCTTGTTTGCCGGCAATATCGGCAAACAGTTTGGCGGCCAGGGGTTTTCCACGGTGGAAAACATATTGCTGCAAGAGCAACTGGGAGCCACCAAGGAAATTCTCGCCCGCCGCGCAGGAGGAAATGTTTACGAGTGCCTGGCGTCGGGAAGCGGGGAACAGATCGAACGCTACCTGCTTCCCAGTGTCCGCGGCGAACGTTTCTGCGGCCTCGCGGTATCGGAACCGGAAGCGGGCTCCGATGCCGCTGCCATCCGCACCCGCGTCGAGAAAACCACCAATGGCTGGCGCCTCTCCGGCACAAAGCATTTCACCAGTGATGCGGAATTCTGCGATTTCTTTATCGTCGCGGCGGTCACCGAGCCCGGCCTGGGGGCCCGCGGCATTTCCCTGTTTCTGGTCGACAGGGATCTACCCGGGTTCGAGCTGGGAAAAACGTTCCACATGATGGGTTTCCGCGGGACCAGCCACCGGGAGTTGCTGTTTCACGATATCGAACTGCCCCCTGGAGCCCTGCTCGGAGAACTGAACAACGGTTTCAGGATGCTCGGCGATACACTGGGAAAAGCGCGTCTGGCCAAGGTCGGCGCACGTGCGGTGGGCAAGTGCCAGCGGCTGTTGCACCTGATGAAACAACATGCGACAAACCGCCGGCAGTTCGGCAAAACCATCGGAGAGTTTGGCCCGGTGCGACAGATGATCGCCGACAGCGCCATCGAAATCGCCGCGGCGCGCGCGCTGTTGATGCAAACAGCCGTAAACATAGATGCCGCTGCGGGCGCAACAGACCGGGCAATCCGCGCGGATATCTCCGCGGTGAAGGTATTTACTACAGAAACCCTGGGACGGGTCGCCGATCGCGCATTGCAGATATTCGGCGGCAGCGGCTGCCACGAGGACAGCCTGGTGGAGAGTTTCTACCGGGATGCGCGTCTGTATCGCATCATTGACGGCACCTCCGAAATCCACCGCGATATTGTGGCGCAGAACGTTTACAAATCAGATCTGCCCTGCCCCGTCGCATTCCAGTAGAGTGCCCGCCTTCTCGGGGTAGGAGCCCCAGAAGGCAAGCAGCACCATGACCAGTGCCAGCACTATTCCCAACACAAACGGCGCCGACACAGAAAACTGGTGCAGCGCTGCGCCGCTCACCGGCCCCAGCGCCAGGCCCAACCCCTTGCTCACGCCGTTGACACCGGCAATGCGCCCCTGGGCATTCGCGCCCACCGCCAGGCTCAGGAGAGCGAGATTACCCGGGAACACCAACCCCATCGCGCCCCCCACCAAAACCATGCTTATCAGCAACTGACCGTAACCGTTGCTGAATGTGGCCAACATCAGCGCCAGTACCAACAAGCTGCAACCCCATCGCAGCACGCGCACCGCCGGCCAGTCAAAGAAGCGCAGGAACCCAAGTTGCACAATCACCATCACCGCCATGGTCAACATCATCGCGATTCCGGTTGCGCGCAGCGCCTCGGCGCTGCTGTAGCCGAACTGATCCTGCAGGCGCAACCCGATCACCTGTTGCAACATGCCGTATATCAACAGCGCGCAAAATGTCAGCAACAGCATGGGCCACAGCGTTGCGTAGGGCAGCGCACCCCGCTCCGCCATGCGACCCGGCACGGGTTGCCGGATTTCCGGCAGACGGCGACACAGCCCCCACCATACCAGCAGCAACAGTACTCCCAGCCCCAGTAGCCCCGGTACGGCCACCCACTGACCGAGTATCGCCGCCGCAGCCCCTCCGAGAATGGTTCCGGCCCCGAAAGCCGCCCCCATCAAGCCCATTCCACGTGTCCGCGCTGCGCGCCCGGTGGCATCCGCCACGTAGGCCTGGGAAGCCGGCATCACACCGCCAACACCAACCGCTTGTAGCAGACGCAAACCGAACAGCAGGCAAAAGGTGAGCGGCAGCGTGAGCAGCAGGCTCTGGCGCAGAAATACCACCCCGGCAACCGCCAACAGGAAAATCCCGCTCGCGAGAATACCGGCCGCCACCACCGCGCGCCGCCCGGCCCGTTCGCTGTAGCGCCCCCAGGAGGGCGCGGCAAGCATCATGACGACGGCGGAAACGGTGAGGATCACGCCGGTCTGCACGTCGGCCAGACCCAGTTGACGGCCGATAATCGGCATCGCAATGACAAATACACTGTGGGCGACACCATTGGCCACCAGGATGGCGAGCAACAGGCCCAGCCCGACTTTCTGCGCCGGGCGCTCAGCGGGTTCCATATTCACAATAGACTTCCTGCAATTTGCGGCTGCTGCGGAATTCCACCGGTGTGCAGCCATAACACTGTTTGAACGATTGGGAAAAATGACTGGCACTACTGAAACCGCATTGAAAGGCGATATCCGTAATACTGCGGTGACCGTCTTTCAATGCTGCGCGCGCGCGCGCGAGGCGATAGTCCCGCAGCCAGCTGAACACGGTTTTGCCAAACGCGCGCTTGAAGGCGCGATTCAGTCGGGTGTGGCTCATCCCCAGAACCCGGGACAGTTCTTCCAGAGAAGGGGTTGCCGCGAGATCCCTTGTGAGCAGGCGGATGGCCTGCTCCAGGTGCGGGTCCCCTTCGATACCCGGGGCTACACGGGCCTCATCCACCGTATCGGTCAGCGGCCGCAGCCAGCGCGCCAGCACATCCAGGGCCCGGGCTTCCGCCCGCAGACAGTCCAGTGAGGAGGTAAAGCCGTTGTTCAGCAGATCGGATATCCAGGAGTCGTTGGACTCCTGATAGCCCAGCCGCACAATCCACGGGCGGTCACCGCGAAGCACGGCCCGCGTCTGTTGCGGGAACACGAAGCCGATTCGGCGGGTGGCATACTTGATCACCACCATTTCACTCAGGTCGTGCGCCGGTGTGTAACGGTACAGAGCCTCGCCTCCGGTATTGACCATCCAGACGTCGCCGGGCCTGACCACGTGGGAGAGATCGTCCTCGGAAAAGCCAATGGCGCTACGCCCCCGGAAGCCGAAAACCAGCAGGGTGGTGTCCATCGGGTAACACACGCGAGACAGGAAGGGACTGACAAAGGTGCAGAGACTGCGTGTAAGCGAGATATCCTCACAGATACGGCAGGTGATAAATTCCGTCGCCCCCTTTTCCGGCGGCAATGACACCCGGTGCCACTTTCCCTGTTCACTTCCCCTTTCCATCAGATAGTGATCTGCAACACTGAACGGTGCGCAGTCAACGGGCTCGAGACCTGACAAATCCATTTTTTGATCCTTAGCCTTAATGATAACCATTATCATTAATAATTATTGTACAGCACGAACCTCTATTATCAAGACAAATCTGACCCCAGCATGACCGTGGCAGTATTTTCATCCCATTTTTGCCGACGCATCACCATCTCCACCCCCGCGCGCGAACCGCTATCCGGACACCGCCGGTTGCAAAGCCGCCCCCGCACATTAAAATCCCGCCTTCCCCTTATTCATTGCCTCTGAATTTCCACCTGGACCCACCGTTTCCTATGAATATTCGCCAGCAGCTCAACGACATCTTCCAGACCGCCATGACCGCCGCGGGTATCCCAGCCGAATGCAGCCCGTCAGTGGCACCAGCAAAGAAAGCGGGCTTCGGGGACTACCAGGCCAATGGCGCCATGGCCGCCGCCAAGAAAGTGGGCACCAACCCCCGCGAGCTGGCGGCGAAGATTGTGGAAAACCTGGATAAAGGAGACATGATCGAGAAGGTGGAAATTGCCGGTCCCGGTTTCATCAATATCCACCTGAGTGACACCTGGCTGGGCAAGGCCCTGGCCGCAGCCCACGCTGATGAACACCTGAATATCGCCAGCGTCGAAGAACCCCAGACCATCGTACTGGACTATTCCGCCCCCAACCTCGCCAAAGAAATGCACGTGGGCCACCTGCGCTCCACCATTATCGGTGACGCCCTGGCCCGCCTGCTGGAATTCCAGGGGCACAGGGTCATCCGCCAGAACCATATGGGCGACTGGGGTACCCAGTTCGGCATGCTACTGGCGCACCTGTCGGACCAGATTCAGAAAGAAGACGCGGCCGTCGCGTTGGCGGACCTCGAAGTGTTCTACCGCGAAGCCAAAGTCCGCTTCGACGAAGAGGAAGGCTTTGCCGACCGCGCTCGGGAGTATGTGGTCAAGCTCCAGGGCGGCGACCCCGAGTGCTTGAAACTGTGGCAGCAGTTTATCGATATCTCCATCAGCCACAGCGAAGAGATCTACGACAAGCTGAACGTTACCCTGAAGCGGGAAGACGTTTACGGCGAGAGCCGTTACAACGACGACCTCCCGGTACTGGTGCAGGAACTGCTGGATCGCGGTATCGCCGTAGAAGACCAGGGCGCGATCGTGGTCTTTCTGGAGGAGATGGCGGACAAGGAAGGCAACCCCAGCCCGATGATCATCCGCAAGAAAGGCGGTGGCTATCTCTACGCCACCACCGACCTGGCCGGTATCCGCTACCGCGCCAATCAATTGAAAGCGGACCGCATCGTGATTGTGGTGGATGCGCGTCAGTCCCTGCACCTGCAGCAGGCCTTTACCACCGCGCGCAAAGCCGGCTTCCTGCCGGAATCGGTCACTCTGGAACACTGCGCGTTCGGCACCATGATGGGTGAAGACGGCAAGCCTTTCAAAACCCGCACCGGAGGCACTGTGAAGCTGGCGGCCCTGCTGGATGAAGCGGTAGAGCGCGCCACTGCACTGGTCGCGGAAAAGAACCCCGACCTGAGCCAGGAAGAGCGCGAGCTGATCGGCCGCGTGGTGGGCATCGGTGCCGTGAAGTATGCCGATCTCAGCAAAACCCGCACCAACGATTACGTGTTCAACTGGGACTCAATGCTGGCGTTCGAGGGCAACACTGCTCCCTATCTGCAGTACGCTTACACCCGGGTACGCAGTATTTTCCGTCGCGCCGGTGTGGATCCTTCAGACCTGAAAAGCGAGATTATTCTCGGTACCGATGCCGAGCGCACGTTGGCGATCAAGCTGAACCAGTTCAGCGAAGTGCTGGAGCAGGTGGCCAGAGATACCTTCCCGCACGTGCTGTGTACTTACCTGTACGATCTGGCGAGTGCCTACATGGCCTTTTACGAGGCCTGTCCGGTATTAAAAGAAGGGGTAAGCGAAGAAGAGAAACTGAGCCGTCTGCAATTGTGTGATCTGGTGGCACGTACGCTGGCCACTGGCCTCGACTTGCTGGGTATTGAAGTACTGGAACAGATGTAACGCGGCTGCTGTTTATACCAATGCTTAAACCGAAGGACGTTCGAACATAAGAGCGATCGAGGTTACCGGGGGCGCGTCAGGCACTGTCTGCCAGCGCTTCCTGTAATAACTCCCGCGCATTGGCCAATTCCGAATCCCGTATCAGCCAGAGTTCGGAGCACCAGTCCAGGCTGTTCAGCCCGGACTCTGTAGAGGATTCCGTACGGGTGTGCTGAGTCAGCACCGAATACCCGGCAGACTCCAGAAGGTTGCGCAGATAACTGCCCAGCAGCTCATCTCGGGTGGTGTAGATTTTACTCGCCATGTTGCAGTTGGACTTCCTATCCTGTTACCGGCTTGTGGCCGGTGTTTTCCTTTTCTGTCGAGCCCTTTCTGTCGCATTTTTTGCTGTTCAGCCCATTCCTGCGCGACGTTTCCGGGTGGGGTATTCCGGAACCAATATCCATCTATCGATTTGATACAGGGCTATAAAAAGAATAGACCAGCCAACCGCTCCCCGAAGCCAGCGGCATTGAAAGAGGAAGGGGATGACGCCAATTAGCGCGGCTGAGCGCTGATAAGTTCCAGTGTAGTGGCGGACGCGGCGCCTTTTTTCGAGGGCACGTCAGAGAGCGTTGGCAGGCCCGGGGAATACAGCTGATATTTATTTTTGCCGTTGCGCTTGGCGTGATACATCGCCATATCCGCCTTCTGCAGCAGGGATTCCAGTGTCTCGCTCTGGTTTTCTATCGCCACCACGCCCACGCTCATGGTGACTTCCACCATATTGCCCACCAGTTTTACCGGTTTGGCAACCGCCTCCAACATCTTCTCCGCCAGCGCGCGGTGGGTGTCCGCATCGGAAAGATGCCGCACGAAGACACAAAACTCATCGCCACCAAGACGCGCCACCACATCGCCACAGCGCATCACACTCAACAATCGCTTGGCGATGATGCACAACAGCTCATCCCCACTGTGGTGCCCCAGGCAATCATTCACCTGTTTAAAGTCATCGAGATCGATAAAGAACAGGTACCCTTGCTCCGCGGGACCCGTTAAATTCTCATTGCCGGATTCGTCCCGCTGGAATTGAGACAGATAGTTCTCCAATTGTTCCAGCAGACTGTAGCGGTTATCCAGCCCGGTAAGACTGTCGTGCATGGCGATCTGTTCCAGCTGCGCAGTTTTGCGACCGACCATTTCATTCATGTCTTCCAGCTGATCGCACATCGTCAGACCGGTGTTATCCAGCACATCGAGTTCATCGAACCGGTCCAGATTTTTCTGCACAGGTTGAATCAAACGCCGGGCTTCATCAAAGCGCCCGTTGGTCAATAGTGGCAGTGCCTGGGCCAGGCGGCGCAGGCGCACGATGGGATTCCACAGGGTGCCGGCTACCGCAGCGCTGAAGATCAGGGCGCCCAGTACCGAGAACAGCAGTAGTAATTGCAGGGATTCGCGAATGTGCAGCACCTGACCAGACACATCGTCCACAAATACAAATTGCGCGCCGCCCATACTGGCGTTGATCCCCATGGTTTTGACGTCGTAATCACGGTTGTTCAGCTGGTAAATACGCGAGTCTTCCAGCCGGGGCAGATCCGCGCTTTCGCGCGAAACCTGGTACAGCAGCGGCAGCAGTCGGTCCCGGGACGTCAGCGCCAGCACTTCTCTGCCCCAGGACTTGAGATAACTGCCCTCCCCCGCAACCCTCCCTTCCCGGCGCACATCGGAGAGAATGCCGATATCGGACCCGGTCATATCACGGAATTTCTGCAGCTGGTGGGACATGGCGCGATCCAGCTGCAATACATAATCACCACCGCGTGCGCGCACCGGCACCGCCAGGCTCTGAACACAGATATGCGTGCAGTGGATCTGTTCCAGGGAATTGCCGTGCAGCAGCACCTGTTCCACCTGCTTGCTGGAGAGGTGTTCTCCCGGGGCCCCCCAGGTCAGCGGTGCCGTTGCGGCGCGACTGTATACTTTGATGGATTGCAACTTCCAACTGTACTCCAGCAGGCTCCACTGTCTGTCCATGGCGCTGCGGATTTCCTCACGGCTGGCTACCCTGCCCTGATCGTTGAGGGCAATCAGCTCCGCCAGCTGCACAACCTCCTGACGGGACTGCTCCATCAGTCCGGCCACCTGAAACTGAAAGTTGTAGTAGCGGTTTTCGCGATTTTTCTCCAGCAACAGCTGCAGGCTCCCGTTACCCAGGAGAATAAAGAACAGGCACATGGCCACTACGAGCAAGAGGGAAATAAGGCAGGCTTTTAAGCGCAGGCTAGTGTGGTGTCTCATACTAGTCAGGTTGGCCGGTGGTAGCACAGCTGAGCCCCCGAAATCCGCATCCAGTAATCCGGTAACGTCCGCGGCCAATGTGCGGTGCACATATGAATGCCGGGCACAGTGACGGACAACCATCATTATTGTATTCAACTATTATGGTTAATCCTCCGGGCTGCGCCTCCCCAGGCGTGCCCATAGCAGTATAAAATAACGCCAACCGTGCCAAAACAGGATATTCGTCACAATTCACTCCCAGTCCCAGCATATTTCCAACCACAAGCGTACTCAATTGCCCGTCTTGCGGCCCATTGCTAAGATGCGCGCCCTACCGGGTGCTCCGAGACCGGACGTCCAGCACTTTGCTATTTTTTACCGGTACTGATTTTTACCGTTACAGACTTCAGCAATTAAAAACGCCAGAAACTGCACTCCAGTAACAATACCCCGGCAATCAATACCGGCAATCCACTGAGTGTTAACAGGAATTCATCCACTATGACCCAGCCCTCGCTCAAGCAGTTGGAACAACACGACGCCTTTATTCGCCGCCATATCGGCCCCGACGACGCCCAGACCCAGTCCATGCTGGATACCCTCGGTGTGGCGTCTCTCGACGAGCTGATCGAAAAGACCGTGCCCGCCGCCATTCGCAAACAGGGTGATCTGGATCTGGCAGAGGCGGTGGATGAGCAAGAGGCTCTGGCTGAGCTGAAGGCCCTGGCCGGCCGCAACAAGATCTACCGCACCTTTATCGGTATGGGCTACCACGACACCATCACCCCCAACGTGATCCTGCGCAATGTGCTGGAAAACCCGGGCTGGTACACCGCCTACACCCCCTACCAGCCGGAAATTGCCCAAGGCCGCCTGGAAGGCCTGCTGAACTTCCAGCAGATGATCATGGATCTCACCGGCATGGAACTGGCCAACGCCTCCATGCTGGACGAAGGCACCGCCGCGGCGGAAGCCATGGCCATGTGCAAACGCCAGGTGAAGCGCAACAAATCCAACGTCTTCTTTGTGGACGAAGACTGCCACCCGCAGACCATTGCGGTGGTGAAAACCCGCGCCGAGCACTTCGGCTTCGAGGTGCTGGTAGGCAACCCTGAAAGTGACCTGCCGGCAGAACTGTTCGGCGC
Source organism: Microbulbifer celer (assembly GCF_020991125.1). Taxonomy (NCBI): domain Bacteria; kingdom Pseudomonadati; phylum Pseudomonadota; class Gammaproteobacteria; order Cellvibrionales; family Microbulbiferaceae; genus Microbulbifer; species Microbulbifer celer. The sequence continues at coordinate 602,698 of NZ_CP087715.1, read as the reverse complement.
CCTGTTCCAGTACCCCGGTTCCACCGGTGTGGTGCGCGACCTCACTGACCTGATCACCAAGGTGCACGATGCCGGCGCCCTGGTCACCGTGGCCGCAGACCTGATGAGCCTGGTGGCGCTGAAAGCCCCGGGGGAAATGGGCGCAGACGTGGTGGTAGGCTGTAACCAGCGCTTTGGTATCCCCATGGGCTACGGCGGTCCACACGCCGGCTTCTTCGCCTTCCGGGAAGCCTACAAACGCTCCGCCCCCGGCCGCATCATCGGTGTGTCCGTAGACAGCAAGGGCAAACGTGCCCTGCGCATGGCGATGCAGACCCGCGAGCAGCATATCCGCCGCGAGAAGGCCAACTCCAACATCTGCACCTCCCAGGTACTGCTGGCGGTAATGAGCGCCTTCTACGCGGTCTATCACGGCCCTGAAGGTCTCAAAACCATCGCCGCACGCATCCAGCGCCTCACTGATATCCTCGCCGCAGGCCTGAAAGAAAAAGGCCTGAGCCTGACCCACGACAGCTGGTTCGACACCCTCACCGTCTTCGTGGGTGGCAAGCAGTCCGATATTTTTGATCGCGCCATCGCTGCAGAGATCAACCTGCGCAAGGTCGGCGATGACGCTCTGGGTATCAGCCTGAACGAAACCACCAAACTGGCGGACGTGTCTGAGCTGCTCGACATTTTCACGGGCAGCGCCAGCGATCATGAGCATGGCCTGGACCTGGAAAAGATCGACAGCGAGCTGGCAGCCAAGGGCCCCGCCGGCGTTCCGGCAAACCTGAAGCGCGAAAGTGAATTCCTGACCCATCCGGTATTCAACACGCATCACTCGGAAACCGAGATGCTGCGCTACCTGAAGACCCTGGAGTCCAAGGATATCGCGCTGAACCACTCCATGATTCCCCTCGGCTCCTGCACCATGAAGCTGAATGCCACCGCGGAAATGATCCCGGTGACCTGGCCGGAATTCGGCAAGCTGCACCCATTCGCCCCCGCAGACCAGACCGAGGGCTACCGCGAAATGTTCAGGCAGCTGGAACAGATGCTCGCCGCCTGTACCGGTTACGACGCCGTGAGCCTGCAGCCCAACGCCGGCTCCCAGGGCGAATACGCCGGCCTGGTCGCGATCAAGAAATACCTGGAAGCCAAGGGCGAAAGCCAGCGCGATATCTGCCTGATCCCCGCCTCCGCCCACGGCACCAACCCCGCTTCCGCGATGATGGTGAGCATGAAGGTGGTCGTGGTTGCCTGCGACAAAAAAGGCAACGTGGATGTTGAAGACCTGAAGGCGAAGGTAGCGGAGCACGGCGACCGCATCGCCGCGCTGATGGTCACCTACCCATCCACCCACGGGGTATTCGAGGAAGGCATCCGCGAGATCTGCGAACTGATCCACGATGCCGGTGGCCAGGTCTATATCGACGGCGCCAACATGAATGCCCTGATCGGCGTGGCAGCCCCGGGCAAGTTCGGTGGCGACGTATCCCACCTGAACCTGCACAAGACCTTCTGTATCCCCCACGGTGGCGGCGGCCCCGGCATGGGCCCGATCGCCGTGGGCGAACACCTGAAGCCCTACCTGGCCGGTCACCCGGTCACCGAAGTACCCGGCAACGACCCGGTCAACGGCACTATTTCCGCCGCTCCCTGGGGGTCCGCCAGCATCCTGCCGATCAGCTGGATGTATATCCGTATGATGGGCAAGCAGGGCATGAAACTCGCCACCGAGACCGCGATCCTGAATGCCAACTACATGGCGAAAAAACTGAGCGAGCACTACCCGCTATTGTACAAAGGCAGCAACGGCTTTATTGCCCACGAATGCCTGATCGACCTGCGCCCTCTGAAGGAAGCCAGTGGCATTACCGAGGAAGACATAGCCAAGCGCCTGATGGACTTCGGTTTCCACGCGCCCACCATGTCCTTCCCGGTAGCCGGCACCCTGATGATCGAGCCCACCGAAAGTGAGGCCCAGGAAGAGCTGGACCGCTTTGTACAGGCCATGACCACCATCCGCCAGGAAGCGGACGACGTTGCCAACGGCAAGTACACCGCGGAAGACAACCCCCTGCACAACGCCCCGCATACCCAGGATGACGTGATGACCGACGAGTGGGACCACGCCTACAGCCGTGAAGTGGCCGCCCGTCCGGCAGCGTGGTTGAAACACCACAAGGTGTGGCCGGCGTCCAACCGTATCGACAATGTGTACGGGGACCGCAACCTGATCTGTTCCTGCCCGCCGATCGAGAGCTATATGGACTGACTCATGTCAGCCTGAAACAAAAAAGCCGGAGCACTGCTCCGGCTTTTTATTTTCGCCCCACCCTCAAGTATTGGGGGGAAGAGAGCGAAGAGAAATCAGGCCGAGCTGGCCACCGCAAGCGGCCAGCCGGAATTGTCAGATTGCGAGCTCTTCCCGCTGACGGCGACGGTGACTACCGATCGCCAGGGTCAGCAACAGCAGGCTGACGGTAACCGCAAAAATACTGATACCCAGATATTCGCCACCCAGTGCACCGGCGAACCAACTTTCCGGCACCACATTGGTATGCTCGTAGCGGGCTGCTGCCATACCGGTATAGTGCATACCGCACACCGCAGCACCCATTAAAATGGAGCTTCCCAGCACCTGCAGCTTGCCGCGCATATGAAAAGCCATCCACAGCGCCGCACAGGACGCGAGCACACCAATGATTACGGAAAGAATCAGGATGTTCAGGTTATAACTGACCTCCATCGGCATCAGCATGGCCGCCATGCCCATATAGTGCATACCCGCTACACCACAGCCCATGAAAATACCTGCGGGCAATAACTTATCAAAAGTAAAAAGGCCAATACCCGCAACTGCCAGCCCCACCGAGCAGGCGGCCATGGCGACCACCGCAGACAGTACGGTCAGAAACACATCGTAGGTAACAGACATGCCCATGTCGTATGCCAGCATCGCAATAAAGTGCATGGTCCAGATAGCACCACCACCCATAGCAACACCGGCCTTGATAATGGCATTTCTCTTTTCAACACCATCACTGGCCTGCGGAATCGCAACAGCCAATTGCAGAGCCGTATAAGAACCGAGTACCGAGACGATAAACGAAAGTGCAACCAGCACAGGATTATATTCAGCTTCCATAATTCATCCCCACTATAGTTATTCCGTATTACCCTTTTATAAACAGACTCACCGAGTATTCCCGGTGACCCTCATCTGAAATCAATCCGCCACTTCAAAAACACATTCCTGTGCACCCTCGCTGCGGCACTGAACCTCTCGCACTACCACCCGGCTACTTGCACCAGCTTCGTGTAAGAGTCCCTGTAGAAAACCACAAAAGAAGTCTCCATTGCGGCATTGGGTTCCGGGGAGACAGAAAGGATTGTTCTTGATGTATATCGCAAAATCTCTGGTTTCGGTCGGAAGCAGTGAGCGCATTGCAGGCAAGGCGATCTGACGCATTGCGCTTTTTAGATCCAATTGTCCACCCAAAGCGTAATCTCTTTTGTACACCCAAGCCCCGACACGCACACCGATAAACTTGAGACTTGGGCCCCACTGATCTTCATGGACCTGATCCTGCAAATCCAGCAATTGCGGGAATATTTTTGGGTAACTTTTTGCCAGCCTCGGCAACACGGGTTCAATAATGTCGATCGCGGGAGCCGCAGAGGAAGGTCTGCGCCTGGGGCGCGCTGTGGGTGCGGCAGGCCGGCGACCGGCTGCGGTGGTACTGGGCACAGGTCTTGCCGGCCTGGGGGGCTGAGTACTATCGGTCAATAAATGGTTCGCCTCGAATCCATTCACTAACGGATGGGAGCTCAGTCGGTCTTCCAACTCCAGTAACCGCCCCTGTTCTCCGCTCAGCTTCAACCAGAGCTCTACGCCGTTAGGGGAAGACATCATCCGCTGGCGGTGCAATGTAAAACCACATTCGATCACCACAACGCCCATTTCCCGCAGCAGGCCGTCTTTCTTATCGGAAAATACGGTAACTTCAACGTCCATAAGTGACCCTTGTTTTCTTTATCACGTAGAACTAAATCACGTAGAGCTAACTGTCTGTTGTTATATTTTTCTAATACCCGATCAGGTGTATTTCCACCTATCCGTTATTCATGAACAAGCATCCTGCCGCCCAGATTGCGAAAGCGATCACAGATCTCTCCCCAACTCCAGGAAAAGGTTTTCTTATTTTTAGCTGCCAGCGGCTGAATCGTCAAATTGGAGGAGATGCGCGCCATTGATCAATATGAACCCACAGTCAAACGCATGCGACCAAGTTGAATTGCGTGACTTTAGTGCAAACAAAACTTGTTAATTACGTTCAAACACACAACAAAGCGAGCAAAAATGATCCAGATCAAGACAGGAGGCGGGAAGCTACGATTAGCAAAAATTTAACACTAAAGTCTCTTAAATGGACAAAAACATCCCAACTATAAATATATACACGCAAAATAAAACTGGATAAGGTATTCAAAAAGGCTTAGGCAATCAGGCTGATAGGGTGACGCTATGGCAGAAAACGATCATTCTGCGCAAAAGGTGAAGTTGGTACGAATGTCCAGGGCACCCCTGAAAGCCCTTGCCGGCGGGACGTGAACGCACTGCAGGCTCACTCAAAGTTTCCCTGGAATACAAATTGATACAAAAATCAGATTAACGCTCGACGCCCTCCCGACACTCGCCACGCACCTCCCCCCCGAGCCGGGAGACCACCCGATCAATCACAAAGAAACCATCGCGACAGAAACCGGATTCTCGCAACTTGAGATTCAACGCGTGATCAATATCCACCCCAGATCTGCCGTTACCTCGGCGACGGTTTGCCCCCATCGTCATATCGCCGCGCCTGGTCGGTTGCTGCGTATAGGGGCCACGCAATTGCGGTGCGGCCATTTCCAGAGAATACGTAAAACGCTTGGAGCCGTTTGCCGAAATCTCGGTATGAAAAGACTCTTTCAGCCCCGGGTTGGGTGCTTTGGGACCACTGGCGCACCCCCCCAGTGAAAGCAGCAGAACAGCTGCGAGCGAAGTCTGCAAAGGTAGATAGTTAGACATGCATTTCCCCGATGCTTTCTATGATTCCTGAATTTTTGAGCACTAATTATTTAAATACTACGGTGCGGTTCCCGTGAATGAATACCCGTTCTTCCAGTACCAGCTGCAAGGCACGGCTCAGCACCTGCTTTTCCACATCGCGCCCGGCGCTGGACATGGCTTCCGCCGAGTATCCGTGATCCACATGGATTACGTCCTGCTCGATGATCGGACCTTCATCGAGATCATCGGTCACAAAGTGTGCCGTCGCGCCGATGATCTTTACTCCTCGCTCAAATGCCTGTTGATAGGGCTTGGCACCGATAAAAGCGGGCAGGAAGGAATGATGGATATTGATGATGCGCTTTTGATAATGCGCGACAAACTCCGGATTCAACACCCGCATATATTTCGCCAGAATCAGGTAGTCCGGCGCATAGCGGTCCACCAGTTCAATCACCTGCTCCTCGTGCTGCGCTCGCTCAAGGTTATCCGCCGGTACCCAATGGAAAGGGATATCAAACTTTTCCACCAGAGGCTGCAGATTATTGTGGTTGCCAATGACCGCGGCGATCTCCACATCCAGTGCGCCGGAATAACACTTCATCAGAATATCGCCGAGGCAATGCGCTTCTTTGGTGACCATCAAAACGACCCGCTTGCGGCCGCTGGGCACCAGCTTGCGTTCGGCGCCTTCTGGCAGCGCCAGGTCGAGGTCTTCGAGCAGCGTGGTATCGTTGAAGTTCCCCTCCAGCGCAGTGCGCATGAAGAAGCGCCCCTGAGCGCGATCCACAAACTCATCGTTCTTGGTAACGTTCAGCTGGTGCTTGTAACAGATGTTGGTGATCTTGGCGATCAGGCCTTTTGCGTCCGGGCAATCGGTCAGCAGTATCTTCTTTTCCATGGCTAAAAAACAGACTAATTATTCAGAGTGCTGACTATACACTATGCGCAAGCGTGTACCTGTCACGCAGGCGATTTATTGATCAAATAACACGCACTCGAACACCCTTTTCCAACGCAAACTAGGGGCTTTATGGACAAGCAACTTTTCAGCGAACACCTGGCCACCCTGCGCGAACGCTACGATGAGATCCTCGAGCAGTGCGGCTTTGAAACCCTGAATGTCTTCAGCGGTGCACCCTCGGTACAGTTTCTGGACGACAACTACTATCCGTTCAGGGTCAACCCACAGTTCAAGGCGCTGGTGCCGGTCACAGACAACCCCCACAGTTGGGTGATCTACCGTCGCGGGCAGAAGCCCAAGCTGCTGTTCTATCGCCCGGTGGATTTCTGGCACTACGTGCCGCCGGCACCCCAGACCTTCTGGAGCGATGCATTCGATATCGAACTGCTGGCCAAACCGGATGAGGCGAAAGCCTTCCTGTCCGGTGAAGACGCAGCCTTTATCGGTGAGACCGCGAAGCTGGACGGCTGGGAAATTGGCGAGCGCAACCCGCAGCACCTGATCGACCGCCTGCATTGGGCGCGGGCCTACAAAACCCCTTACGAGTTTGAATGTCTGCGGGAAGCCAACCGTATCGCCGTACGTGCCCATAAAGCCGCAGAAGAAGCCTTCCGCGCGGGAGCCAGTGAATTCGAAATCAACCTAGCCTATCTGAAAGCGGCCGGCCAGGGTGAAAACCAGATGCCCTATGGCAACATCGTCGGCCTTAATGAGCACGGCGCAATCCTGCACTACACCCACCTCTCGACCGAGCAACTGCCGGAGAGTGAACGCCGCAGCTTCCTGATCGATGCCGGTGCCGATTGCCACGGTTACTGTGCAGACATCACCCGCAGCTACGCCTACCGCGATGGTGAATTCGCCGAGCTGGTGGCAGCGATGCACCAGAAAGAAAAGGAACTGGTTGCGGGTCTGAAGCCGGGCACCGCTTACCCGGACCTGCACCGGGACTGTCACCACAAAATTGGCGAGCTGTTACAACAGTTCGGTGTCATCAAAACCTCGCCGGAAAGCGCGGTGGAATCCGGCCTCACCGGCACCTTCATGCCCCACGGTCTGGGGCACTTCCTCGGCCTGCAGGTACACGATGTCGGTGGCCACCAGAGTGGCCCGGAAGGCGGCACCACAAAACCGCCGGCACAGTTCCCGTTCCTGCGCACTACACGCACGGTGGAGGAGAATCAGGTATTCACTATCGAGCCCGGCCTGTACTTTATTGAAAGCCTGCTGGCGGAGCGCAAGGAGTCCACCCTCGCGGATGAAGTGAACTGGGACAAGGTGGAAAAACTGCGTCCATTCGGTGGCGTGCGGATTGAAGACAATGTCATCGTGCACGCGGATCGCGTCGAGAATATGACGCGGGATTGTTACGCATAGTCGCAAAGGATTCCGAAAGTAGGCCCAGGAGGAAACTCCAATCCTCCCGGGACCTCACTTTAGCAAGTGGGCGCAAGGCCCGCCATAGAAGGTCACTCAGGCAAGGTTACCGGAGTGAAAAAGTAGGGATTACTCTGAGGCACATTCACAAGCGGACCGATCGGTTCATGGACTGATCGCAATGATCATCGTCCGACGCCCTTGTCTCCATCAGGTGGACGGGTGCTGCATGGCCACGTTTTGAGTTTGTGCCCTTTGAGTGCGTAAAAAAGAATAAACAGATAGCAGGGGAGTGCGATCCAGTAACCAGCAATCACCGTCCCTGAAAGTGCCGCGAGCTTGCCAAATATCAGAGGAATCACCGCACCGCCCGCAATCCCCATTATCAGTAGCGCCGATGCCTGAGCGGTAAACTTTCCCACCCCGCTCAACGCCAATGGCCAGATCGTAGGCCACACCAATGCGTGGGCCAGCCCCATCAAGGCAACAAAAAAGACGCTGTTGGGTACTACCGGGAAGCCGGTCCAGCCCCACAGTCCGGTTGCCAGGGCACTGGTTTCCTGCGAGCCGAATATGACACCGAGGACACATAAGCCACCGGCAACCGCGGACCCCACAAGCGCCTGCTGCTGGCTGATCCAGCGAGGAATACAGACAATACCGAGCACATATCCAAATACCATAAACACCATGGTGTAGGAGGTAAGAGAAGAAAAATTGGAAAGCCCCAGCTCTTCACCGTAAAGACCAATAGTATCACCGGCAATCACCTCGACACCGATGTAGGCAAACAGAGCCAGCGCACCGAGAACTACCTGGGGGAACTGCCAAACTCCGGTGTACTGCCCAGCAGTTTCCATTACCTCCTCCTCCTCGATTTCCGGAAGGCGGGAATATTTAACCAGACCTACGAGCAGGAACAACAGGCCTGCCATGTAGATGTAGGGCATCACCAGACGGTTGGCAACCTCATCCAGCCTGGCACTACGCGTCGATTCATCCAGACTGGCAATCGCTTGAGAGTTAAAGTCGGCCAGCCCGGAGAACACCAACGCCGTAAACACCAGCGGCGCCAGGACTCCGGCACTCTTGTTGATAATCCCCATCACGGCAATTCGGGTAGCTGCACTTTCAGCGGGACCGACTCTCACCACGTAGGGGTTAGATGCAGTCTGCAGAATCGTCAAACCGGCACCGAGGCCGAATAGCGCCAACAGGAATACAGGATAACTACCCAGTTGTGCTGCGGGAATAAACACCAGCGACGCCATCGCCATTATCCCGAGGCCAATGGCCATGCCGTCTCTGTAGCCGGTTCGGCGCAGAATCATCGACATCGGTAGCGCCATAACGGTATAGGCGATGTAAAACGCAAAAGTTACAAACAACGCCTGGAACTCGTTTAGTTCGCAAAGGATTCGAAGAAACGGAATCAACGACCCATTCAGCCAGGTCACAAACCCGAAAATAAAAAACAACATTCCAATAATCGCCATTGGAAAGAAGCTGCTGCGCGCACCTGGCGCGTCTTGTTGAACAGTTGCTGTACTCACATGAATATCCGGGAATAGAGAGAAAAGCCCGGTTATTGACAAAACCGGGCGCAAAGGAGGAAGTTAGAAGTTGGCATTGACACCCAGGTTGAACAGGCGACCGAAGCGCTCCAGACCAGCAACCTGATCGGGCCTTGCAATATAGCTCCAGCTGCGTTCATTGGTCAGGTTGTTGATGCTGAACTGAAAGTTCACGTTGTCATTCCAATCGTAAGCGGCGCTCAAGTCATACTGGCCGTAGTCGGCATCCCAGCTGGGACCACCCCAGGCTTCCGCGTTGGTCATCACCTTGCCGCGCCAGTTGTAAGCCAGGCGCGCCTGAATTCCCGAGCGCTCATAGTACACTACGGCGTTATAGGAATTCTTCGGCATACCCGCAAATGGCAAGCCCAACTGGCGGCGCTCCGCACTCTCATACTCGCTGTCCACATAGGTGTAGTTCAGCTGTACGCCCAGGCCATCCCAAATACCTGGCAACAGGTCCGTGAATGCCTGCTGGTAAGCCAGCTCAGCACCACGTACTTTCGCACCATCGTCACCGTTGATGGAGCTGTATACATCAAACTCGTAACCATCGATGGTGCGAGTGCCATTGCGCCCGTATTCGGTAAAGGACTCGATATCCTTGAAGAACAGCGCGCCGGTAAGGGCACCGTAATCAGAGAAATACCATTCCAATGCGGTGTCCAACTGATTCGCGCGCATTGGCTCAAGCCCCGGATTGGAAGCGTAGAGTTCGTACTCTCGCAGGTTTACATAGCTGTAAGCCTTGAGTGAATCAATGCTCGGGCGAGTGATGACCTTAGCCGCACTCAAGCGGTATACCAGATCTTCGCGCAGATCCCATTTAAAGTTCATGCTCGGCAGTACATCGGTATAACGGTCATCGAAGTCCATTTCGTATTGATAGTCCGCCAGCTCGCCAACATACTGAAGTTCTTGCGCGGAATCTGGGTCCGTATTGGGTTCAAACCGAACCGCGTCCGGATCCAGGGAGAAACCGCTACTGGTAGCGGTAGTCTCGATGGCCCGCACACCGAGATTCAGGGTATAAGGCAGTCCCAGCAAGTTGCTTTCAAAATCGGTCTGCAAGTAAACCGCCAGAGTTTCCTCTCCCACTTCGTATGAGTCGTTAGGGCGGAACTGCGCAGCGATCAAATCATTCGCCGCCCCGGGGCTGATACTCTCGTAGAAGGCAAACAGCTTGTCGTAGTCGAAACTGGCCCAAGGCGCAGGATGATTACCGGGTTCTCCATCCAGGAAATCATCGAAGCGCGGTGCCACCAGAATATCCGCCGGCAGGCGGAACAGATCAAAGCCGCCGATGTTTTCCGCCGCAGACATATCGGGGTCATATTCCGGGTAGAATTCGAATTGCGCCCCCGCGTTACTGAAAATAGATGCATTTGGAGAGCTGTATGCTTTCCGGTCTTTCGCCTGTTCACCGAAGTTAAGGCCGAAATTCACCGAGGAAACGAGTTCCACTTCCGGGTTCCAGGTACCGTCAAAGCGGAACTCGGAAACCTTGTCCGCAATCTCATCGCCCGAGTTATAGCTATAGTGCGCCCCGAATGGAGAGGTGTGGGAGAGCGCCGGCGTCATGGTGATATCCGGCAGTAGATTTCCGCCAGACTGATCGATATTGATTTCGTCGACAAACCCGCGGGCAACGATATAGCGATTGTCACCATCGTTCGCGTTGGTGGACTGGGAGTGTGAAAGGTCAAAAGCCAGTGTGAGAGTATCATTCACATCCCAGGCAACATTAGTACCAACCTGATAGGTTTCTGTCTCGCGAGGCAGCGAGGTGTTCAGCAGTTCAGCCATCGCGCCATTGGTCAGAGTCAGAGAGTTCACCAGTCCTTCATCGTTAAACCCCAGGTCTGTCACATCCGGGATGCCCGGCGTCCAGTCTTCATCGTAAGTAACGAATGAAATCTGGTACTCCTCACCATTGGTGTTGTATGAAGAGTAAATACTGTCGAGATTTACTTCGATGTCATCACGAGGGCGCCACTGCAAGGCCAGGCTGGCACCAATCCGCTCACGGGTATCCTGCCAGTTGGTATAGCGCACGTAGCCGGGAATAATCGTTCCGTACTCGCCATCAACCGTCGGATCAAATTCGCCATCCCCGTTCATATCCTGACGTACGGTGATCCAGTCTTCATCGGTTTCGTTGTAGAAGCCTTCCCCTTCATAGCCGTCGGTACGCAGTGTCCGCTCGGAGTAAACCGCGGTCAGCAGCGCGCCGAACCTGCCATCGAAAAACGTGTTACTGACCAGGAACGACGCCTGCGGATTGATATCCTGGGTACGGTCCTCGTAAATGCCTTTCGCGGAAGCCTGGAAAACGGCGCCGGGGAAATCCATCGGGCGACGGGTGCGAATATTGATGACGGAGCCGATACCACCTTCCTGGGTTTTAGCGACCGGCGACTTGTACACCTCAACGCCCTTCAGCAGCTCTGCTGCAATCAGATCGTAGTTAAAGTCGCGGCTGCTGTGCTCGGAAGCCATGCGACGACCGTTGATCGTGGTTACGTTATAGTCTCCGCCAAGACCGCGTACAGTCACCTTCTGCCCTTCACCAGCATTACGGGTAATCGTAATACCACTCATGCGTTGAAGCGCCTCAGCAATGTTTTGATCGGGGAACTTGCCAATATCTTCAGCAACAATGGAGTCCATCACATTGATGGAGTCCCGTTTCATCTCCAGTGAGGTTTTGATACTACTGCGAATGCCGGTGACTTGAATCTCTTCCACTTCGGTGTAGGTCGAGGATTCTTTTTCATCTTTACGTTCTTCGGTGTCAGTTTCCTGAGCGAACGCCTGCGATACCATGACCAGCGCACCGATGACCAGGCTAAGAGTGTTTCTTTTCTTGTTGATCATATCCATATACCCAAAATTATTGTTATGTGTAGTTTTAATCAGCCGCAGCGCACAAACTGCAGGCGTACAACGGCCCCTTCACCTTTAATCAGGCAAATAACGGTTTTCTAAAAAGAGCACCGGCCGGTTCAGCCGGTTAAATCAGGTCGAGCGGGGAGCTGGCCGGGTATCAGCTCACAACACCAAGCGGTATGCCGGTTTCCCACCCACCTCGGGTGAAGTCTGGGAAGTCCTTGCTGTTTCCCCGGTCCTTGACGGACACTTCGGACAGCGGCGTTACCGCGGACCAGGCGGCTGCATCGTATACATCCTGATCCAGCGGCTGACCATTGCGCAGGCAATACACCATGCGCCAGAACATCAGGAAATCCATACCGCCGTGACCACCATTACGTTCGGCTTCTTTACCCATCCGACTCCACAGCGGGTGGTCGTACTTTTCGTACCAGTAGTCCATATCGTAATCCCACTCGTGGTAGCTCTTGCGGCCACCCTCTTCCAGGGCAATACGATTCGGGAAACCGGCGAGCACGCCATTGGTACCCTGAATATGGTTATGACGGGTATAGGGACGAGGTGTGGTGGTATCGTGCTGGACCATAATGGTCCGCCCTTTCACGGTTTTGATCAGGCTGGTATTGATATCACCCGCGATATATTCCACCCGGTTGCGCAGGTGCTCTGCCGGGAACTCTTTTTTCGCGTAGGCGGCGCGGCCTAGTGCGGGGCTGCTCATGGATGAGAGGTAGTCGAAACGGTCACCGCGGTTGATATTCATATACTGAGCGATGGGACCCAGGCCATGGGTCGGGTAGAGGTTGGCATCGCGCAGCGAATGCCATTTGGTCCGCCAGGAGCCGGTCTTGCGATGCACCTCCTTCATCTGCCAGCGCAACTCATGAATGTAAGAAGCTTCACCGTGCAGCAGGTCACCGAACAGCCCCATGCGCACCATATTCAGAGCCATCAACTCGTCACGCCCGTAACAGACGTTCTCAAGCATCATGCAGTTTTTCTGCGTTTTCTCTGCGGTATTTACCAGCTGCCAACACTCTTCCAGCGTCGTGGCCGCCGGCACTTCCACCATGGCGTGCTTGCCGCTCAACATGGTGTCCACTGCCATTGGCGTATGCCAGCGCCAGGGCGTTGAGATGATGACGATATCGATGTCGTTCTGTGCCAGCATGTCACGGTAGGCATGTTCGTGCTTGCCGTAGGCGGCGGGCTTGGGCAGCCCCTTTTCCACCACCAGATTGAGTGAGCGATCCAGCACTTGCTGATCGGTGTCACAGATTGCCTTGATCTCCACACCGTCGATATTGCAGAAATGCTTTACCGCGCCCACACCACGCTCGCCAACACCGATAAAACCAACTCTTACCGTCTCCATCGGCGGGACTACGAGGCCCATCACAGATTTCTGCCCCTTTGCCCGGAGCATGGCGCCAGAGCCTTGGGAGGTGGCACATCCGGCAGCCGCAGTGGCTGCAACGGCGGTCACGCCGGCTTTCAGAAACTTTCGACGATCTATTTCATTCATTATTTTTTACCTCAGCTCCAGTAAGCGGTGTTCACTGGGTTTGACAATAACCAACCGAAACCAGCGGTTCAACAAAAAAAAGCTTCAAAAACTTTCACTATCATTCAGAAAGACCGGCATTCAGATCTATTTTCCAAACATAAGTTACTGTTTTAAATGGAATTAAATGAAATGAAAGGATCTGAAAATAAACTTTCGATTGAAAGCAAATGAAAGTTGCGTAGAATGACAGGAAACCTAGTGAAAGCAGCACCATGACAACGAACACCATTGAACGCAGACACGACATCGTCCAGAAAACCATTGATGCAGGACGCGTCATGGTACCGGAACTCGCGAAAACCTACGGCGTATCGACGGTGACCATTCGTGGCGACCTCAACTACCTCCATCAAAAGGGCTTGCTGGTACGCACCCGCGGTGGCGCAGTGGCGAGCAATCGTGTCAGTCCGGAACTCTCGGTGCGGGAGAAAGTGACCGAACACCTCGACATCAAACGCCATCTGGCAGCCACGGCAGCAAAGGAAATTCAGGAGCAGGACACCATCATCCTCGACTCCGGCACTACCACCGCAGAAATCGCCAGCCAGCTGCACGACTTCCGTCGTCTGGTAGTGATGACCAACGGCCTTAATGTGGCACAACAGCTGGTAGACGCCGACGGCGTGGAAGTGCTGATGACAGGGGGGACACTGCGCAAAAAATCTTTATCGTTCTACGGCAGGGCCGCAGAAGACACCTTGCAGTGCTATCACTTCGACAAAGTATTTCTCGGTGTGGATGGTATCGACTTCCAGGGCGGTATCACCACCCACTTCGAACACGAAGCCAATCTGAACCGCCTGATGTGCAAAGTAGCCCGCCGGGTAATTGCGGTGACGGACTCTTCGAAATTCAAACGCTCCGGCGTACACAAGATCTGTGAATTCAGTGATATCGACACCCTGATTACTGACAGCGGCATTCCGGAAGCCTTTCACGAAGTGCTCTCCGAAGCCGGCGTCAGGGTCATTATCGTCGACTGACTCCCATGCCAAAGAGTGACCAACAAAAGGATTCAACATGTTGCAACAATTGATCAGGACCAACCTCCAGGGCGCGCCGCGGGGCATTTATGCCATCTGCTCCGCGCACGGTCTGGTTCTGGAGGCCGCAATGGAACAGGCAAAGGCAGACGGCACCCCGCTCCTGATCGAGGCCACCGCCAACCAGGTCAATCAGTTTGGCGGTTACACCGGTATGCGGCCGGCAGATTTTTACGACTACGTCATGACACTGGCGGCACAGATCGGACTGGATAACGCTGGGATCATACTCGGCGGCGACCACCTTGGCCCGGTGTGCTGGCAGACCGAGCCCGCCGCCGATGCCATGACCAAGGCGATTGAACTGGTGGACGCCTACGTGTCCGCCGGCTTCAGCAAAATTCACCTGGATTGCAGCATGCCCTGCGCCGACGACACCCTGCCGTTGGCCGACGAAATTATTGCCGAGCGCGCAGCAGACCTGTGTCGCGCCGCCGAAGAGGCCGCCGCGCGCCACGGCAAAACGGGTAAAGTGTTTTACGTCATCGGCACAGAGGTCCCGCCACCCGGTGGCGCGAAGGAGGAAATTACCGAGCTCGAAGTCACCGAGCCCGCCCATGCGCGCCATACCATCGAGCTGCATCGCAGTGCCTTCGCGCAACGCAACCTGGAAGATGCCTGGGCCCGTGTCATCGCCCTTGTAGTACAGCCCGGAGTGGAGTTCGACCACACCTCCGTGATCGACTACCAGCCGCGCAAGGCCACAAAATTAAAAGCGCTTGTCCAGGAAACCGACGGCATTGCCTTCGAGGCTCACTCCACCGACTACCAGACCCAGCGCAATTATAACCAGTTGGTGCGCGATCACTTTGCGATACTCAAAGTTGGGCCACAACTGACCTTTGCCCTGCGCGAAGCCCTGTTCGCCCTCAGCTATATCGAAGACGAGCTGCCGACTATCCCGAAAAAATCCGCATTGCGGACAGTATGCGACCAACGCATGCAAGCGGAGCCCCGCTACTGGCAGAGCTTTTACGAAGTCGCGCCGGATCGCCAGCCACTGTACCGACGCTACAGTTACAGTGATCGCATTCGCTATTACTGGCCCGATAAGGACGTCAACGGCGCGGTGGACCAACTGCTGGACAACCTCTCGTCCGCCTCCATTCCGCTGCCGCTACTCAGTCAGTTTTTCCCCGAGGAGTATCGACAGGTCCGTGAGGGACAGCTTGCAAACGATCCCCGCTCGCTCATCAAGGCGCGCATTCGCCAGGTGACCTCGACCTACGCCAACGCCTGCTGGAAGCAGTAATACAGGACAACAATGATGTATAAAATTCTGAATAGCGATGCTGCCGAACTGCGTGAGTACAACGGTCTACATACCGCGCAGGAGATCACGCAGCAACCGGAAACCTGGGAGCAAACCTCGGCAATTATTGACGCGCAACGTCAGCAAATCGCGGCCTGGCTTCAGCCCGTGCTGCAGCGCAGCGACCTGCGTATTATTCTTACCGGCGCCGGCACGTCGGCTTATATCGGTGAGACCCTGGCCCCCTACCTAACCCGCTGCCTGGAGCGCCGGGTTGAAGCCATCAGTACCACCGATCTGGTGAGCCACCCTCAGGACTACCTACTGCGCCAGGTCCCCACCCTGCTGATTTCCTACGCCCGCTCCGGGAACAGCCCGGAAAGCGTTGGCGCTTATGATCTCGCCAACCAGTGCGTGGATGAGTGTTTTCACCTGGTGATTACCTGCAATCGCGACGGGAAACTGGCTGCCCGGGCCCAGAACAGCAACAACAGCTACTCGCTGCTGATGCCGGAGGCAACACTCGATCAGAGTTTTGCCATGACCAGCAGTTTCACTGCCATGTTGCTGACGACCCTGGGTATTTTTGTCCCGCAATCAGCACAACTGCCGAAACTATTGGCCGCTACCCGCACGTTACTATCGTCACAACTCGAGGCGATTCATACATTGGCACAGCATGACTTCAAGCGTGTGGTCTTCCTCGGTGCCGGCGGACTAAAAGGTATCGCCACCGAGGCCGCGCTGAAAATGCTCGAACTCACCGCCGGCCAGGTGGACTGCCACGCGGAGAGCCCCCTCGGTTTCCGTCACGGCCCCAAGTCAATGCTGGACGACAAAACCCTGGTGGTACTTTTCCAGAGTAACGATCCATACTGTCGCCGCTATGATGACGACCTACTCTCGGAACTGCAGCGCGACGGTACCGCCGCGTGGATAGAATCCCCGGCGGCACTCGCCGATAGCAGCGCCCTTGAGGATGCCTGGCTATCGCTCTACTACATTGTGTTTGCCCAGACCCTAGCCTTCTACAAGTCGTTGCAGTTGGGTATTACCCCGGACAACCCCTGCCCCACCGGCGAGGTCAATCGCGTGGTGCAAGGTGTAGCCCTTTACCCTTTTGATGGGGATAGCAAACGTTGATTTACGGTCTGGACATCGGCGGCACCAAGATCGAGTTCACCTGCTTCGATACTGCACTGCACCTTCAGTACAGTGAGCGTATTGCCACGCCCACTGAGGATTACCCGGCATTCATTGATGCGCTGGTATCGCTGGTGGAGGCCGCCGATGTGCGCCATGGCGAGCCGGGCGCCCTCGGGGTGGGCATGCCCGGCCTGATCGACGCAGAGGGAAAATCCCTTTCCGCCAATATCCCCTGCGCCACCGGTAAACAGGTAGCGGCATCTCTCGGCGAGCGCCTGCAGCGCCCGGTGGCAATAGAAAACGACTGCCGCCTGTTTGCACTCTCTGAAGCCCACGACGGTGCCGGTAAAGGCCACGCCCATGTCTATGGTGCAGTGCTGGGGACCGGTGCAGCCGGCGGGCTGGTCATAAATGGACGACTTTATCGAAGTCGACAGGGTATCGCTGGGGAGTACGGTCATCATCCACTCCCGGCCCACCTGCGCAAAAAGTACCAACTCCCCGTTCTCCGTTGCGGCTGCGGCTTGACGGGTTGTCTCGAGCCCTATATTGCCGGTCCGGGCCTCACCAACCTGCACCATTATCTGTGCGGGGAATCCCTGACGGTCCCCCAAATCGTACAACACTGGCGAAACGGCGATGCAAATGCCATCGTCACCCGGGAAACTCATAAGGATCTGCTGGGCGCGGCTTTCGCCAATCTGGTCATGGCCCACGATCCGGACATTATTGTCATCGGCGGAGGCCTTTCCCGCATCGAGGAAATGTATCGCGATTTACCCGAGGCAATCGAGGCGCATCTATTTGCCGGGTTTCAGTCACCACCAATCACCCCGCCCAAATTTGGCGACGCCAGTGGCGCACGCGGTGCCGCGTTACTCGCGCGGCAAATGATGGAAAGACAATCATGAAGACATCAGATTATTACCTGCGTCCGAAAATAACCCTCACCGAATCAGCCGAATTGGAAGACCACTTTCTGCATATTGCAAACGGAAGAGTGGCTGCCATTACCGATGTAATGAATAATGATTTGCCGCTGATCGAACTGCCGGACACCACGCTGGTTCCCGGATTGATCGACCTGCATATTCACGGCCGCGACGGCTGTGACGTAATGGACGCGACCCCCGATGCCATCGAAACCATCTCCCGCTCCCTCGCCCGGCACGGTGTCACAGGATTTCTTGCCACCACAGTGACCAGCAGTTGGGAGGAAACCCTCGCCGCAATGGATAATCTGGGACGCGCCGCACAAACCGTGCAGCCCGGCGCGCAAGTATTGGGCGGCTATAGCGAAGGCCTGTTTTTCGCCAGTGAACACAAAGGTGCACACAACGATCACTACTTTCTCGCCCCCACCCGAGAGCGCATGGATGCTCTGATTGAAGCCTCACACGGACAACTGAAGGTGGTCGCGCTGGCACCCGAAGTGGACGGCGCCATGGAAATTATTCCCTACCTGCATGAACACGGCATCAAGGTGATGCTCGGCCATACCGATGCAACCTACGACAAGACACGCGCAGCGCTGGACGCAGGCGCATGTGGCGGTGTACACGTATTCAACGGCATGCGCGGTATTCACCACCGGGAGCCGGGCTGTACCGGTGCGGTGCTGGTGCATGAGGCCAACGTGGAAGTGATTGCCGATGGGGTACACTTGCACCCGGCCATTCTGCAGATGATCTGTAAACTGAAAGACCCTTCCCGAATTACACTGATCAGCGACTGCATCAACGCTGGAGGTCTGTCTGACGGACGCTACAAGCTGGGAAAAATGGAGATCAACCTGGAAGCCGGGGTCGCGAGAACGGATAGCGGCTCGCTGGCCGGCAGCACCCTGACGCTGGAACGCGCAGCAGCCAACCTGCATCAGTTGGCGGGTATCGAGTTTCGCGATGCGATTCATATGGCCAGTCTGTCGCCGGCAAAATTCCTCGGTATTGACCACTACACCGGCTCCATTGCGGAGGGCAAGAGTGCGGACTTTGCCGCACTCAATGAACAGGGAGCAGTCGAGGCGACATTCGTGGCAGGGCGGCCGATATTCTGGTCAGAAAAACTGGAGCCCAGCCTGGTGGATTTTGCTTGAGTTACCCGCGAGTTCTACTGCTTTTCCCGTTCCAGATTTGTTCTCCCATCACTGGGCTCCTGCCTGCGCAGGAGCCCGGATTACTTTGATCAAGCCACTTCCGCACGCACGGTGCGTGTCGCTTCTACCATATTCAGCAACGCCGCCCCCACCTCAGACCAGTTGCGGGTTTTCAGGCCGCAGTCCGGGTTTACCCAGAGTTTTTCCAACGGAATCACTTCAAGCAATTGCTGCAAACGCGTCACCAGCTCGGCACGATCCGGCACATTGGGGGAGTGGATGTCGTAAATACCCGGGCCGATTTCATTGGGGTAACCGCCTTCGTCGCCGGCAAATGCCTGCAGCAGGCGCAGGTCGGAGCGCGCGGACTCAATGGTGATGACATCCGCGTCCAACGCCACAATCGCATCCATAATGGTGTTGAAGTTGGAATAACACATGTGGGTATGGATCTGGGTTTCCGCTTGCACTTCACTGCAGGTGTAGCGGAAGCAGCCCACTGCCCAGGCAAAGTAATCATCGTGGCCGGAAGCCCGCAGGGGCACCCCTTCACGCAGTGCCGGCTCGTCGATCTGGATGATGCCAATACCGGCAGATTCCAGATCCAGCACCTCTTCCCGCAGTGCCTTGGCAATCTGCAGGCAACTGACAGCACGGGGGACATCTTCACGCGGAAAGGACCAGTTCAGAATCGTCACCGGGCCGGTCAACATCCCTTTTACCGGTTTTTTGCTCAGACTCTGGGCGTACTTGCTCCACTCCACGGTCATCGCATTCGGGCGGGAGATATCCCCGGCGATAATCGGCGGCTTCACACAGCGAGAGCCGTAGCTCTGCACCCAGCCGTTGCCGGTGTGGACAAATCCGTCCAGCTGCTCACCAAAATACTCCACCATGTCGTTGCGCTCGGCTTCGCCATGGACCAGCACATCCAGACCGAGAATTTCCTGACGGCGAACGGCCTCGGCAATTTCCGCGCGCAGGTGCTGGTTATAGTCCTGCTCGGAGATCTCGCCATTGCGGAACTGGCGACGTACCTGACGCAACACATCGGTCTGCGGGAAAGAACCAATGGTGGTAGTCGGCAGCAATGGCAGCTGCCAGCGCTCGCGCTGCACCTCGGCGCGCTGTGGATATTTCTGCGCCCGCCAGGTGCTATCAAGCTCTGCACGCACTTCCGCTTCACTGCGGCTTTCGGTTTTGGTAAATGCCGGTAATGCGTCAGCGCCGGGTTTCAGAGCCTGCTGCAGAGTGTTCAGTTCATCCAGTTTCTGGCGGCTGTAGGCCAGTTTCTGCTTGTGCGCATCAGCGAGCCCGGTCTCGGTTTCCAGGTCTACAGGACAGTGCAACAGCGAACAGCTCGCTGAAACCCACAGGCGGTCGCCGAACTTTTCCGCGAGCGGCTGCAGTTCTTTTTGCCAGCGGGCCAGATCGGTACGCCAGACGTTGCGGCCGTTGATCACACCGACTGACAGCACCTGCTCGTCATTCAACAGCTTTGCAGCAGGCGCCACGTCTTGCGGCGCGCGCACAGCGTCAATGTGTACCCCATCCACCGGCAGCCCGAATGCCAGTGGCAGATTTTCCTCCAGCGCGGAAAAGTAAGTGGCCAGCAACAGCTTGCTACCGCTGGCTTTGCCCAGGGTCGCGTAAGTCGCGGCAAATGCATCGCGCCATTCGGCAGGCAAATCCAGGCCGAGGATGGGCTCGTCAATCTGTACCCATTGGGCGGCGACATCTGCCAATTCGACCAGCAACTGCTGGTAGCAGGGCAACAGCTTTGGCAGCAGGTCCAGAGCGTTATCCACACCTCGGCCCAGCCACAGATAGGTTAGCGGACCGATGACGACGGGTTTGACGTTGTGGCCCAGTTGCTGTGCTTCCTCCACTTCCGCCAGCAGCCATTCAGCATCCAGTTCAAAATTCTGGTCGGCGCTGAACTCCGGCACCAGGTAGTGGTAGTTGGTGTCGAACCACTTTGTCATCGCATTGGCCGCCACCGGCTCGCCGGAGGGCGCGCGGCCGCGGGCGAGGCGGAAGTACTGGTCGAGTTTGTTGTCGGCGGCCCCGTCGGCAAAGCGTTCCGGCACCACACCGAACATCAGCGAGTGGTTCAGCACCTGGTCGTACCACGCGAAGTCCCCCACTGTAGTGAGCGCCAACCCCGCGCTCTGCTGCGCCTGCCAGTTTTTGCTGCGCACTTGAGAACCTGCCGCCAATAGGGCTTTCTGATCGATGTCGCCTTTCCAGTAGGCTTCCTGCGCACGCTTCAGTTCACGCTGTGCGCCGATGCGTGGGTAGCCGAGGATATGTGTCTGTGCCATGTCTGTTCCCTGTCTCTTCTGGATACCGGCTTCCGCCGGTATGACGAGTGATGGTTAATTCAGGGTTGATTCTGAGGGCGCAGTGATATTCAATCAATTTCATATTTTTTGCCCACAACTTGAATTTACCTAAAGTAGATTGATCGATGATCGAATTCAGACACCTGAAGGCCCTCGCGACACTGCGGGAAACCGGCAGCATGGTGCGCGCTGCCGAGCGGCTGCACCTCACCCAATCTGCCCTCTCCCACCTGTTCCGGGAGCTTGAAGACCGCCACGAGCAGACCCTGTTTGTGCGCAAGTCCCGCCCGTTGCGCTTTACCAGCGCCGGACTACGGCTGCTGCAACTGGCGGATGAGGTATTGCCGAGAGTCGCCGTGGCTCAGCGGGATCTGGCACGGCTGGCATCCGGGAATGCGGGGCGGTTGAATATCGCCATCGAATGTCACAGCTGCTATCAATGGCTGATGCCAACGCTGGACGCCTACCGCGACGACTGGCCGGAAGTGGAGCTGGATCTCTCCAGTGGCTTCAATTTTGCACCGCTGCCAGCACTGGTGCGGGGAGACCTGGACCTGGTGGTAACCAGCAACCCGGACGAGTCCCTGAAGGGCATTCACTACGAGCCCCTGTTCAGCTTTGAGATGTGTCTTGCCATCAGCCGCAAACATCCGCTGGCTGAGAAGAAGTGGGTAGCGCCGGAAGACCTGGCCGAGGAGGTACAGATCACCTATCCCGTAGAGCGGGAACGGCTGGATATTTTTCAGCACTTCCTCGACCCCGCGGATGTGGAGCCCGCGTCCGTGCGCACCGCGGAACTGACGGTGATGATGGTGCAACTGGTCGTCAGCGGGCGCGGTGTGTGTGCACTTCCTAACTGGGCGCTTTACGAATACTTACAGAAAGGATTGGTTGCTTCGCTTAGACTGGGGAAAAATGGACTTTGGAGTACACTCTACGCAGCGGTGCGGGAGGAGATGCTGGAGCAGGCATTTTTACAGGACTTCTTCACCACCGCGCGGAATACCTGTTTTGCCAATCTCAACGGCGTACGCAGTGCATAAACTGCAGTTAATAAAAACGTAATAATCA
Source organism: Microbulbifer celer (assembly GCF_020991125.1). Lineage (NCBI taxonomy): Bacteria > Pseudomonadati > Pseudomonadota > Gammaproteobacteria > Cellvibrionales > Microbulbiferaceae > Microbulbifer > Microbulbifer celer. The sequence goes on along the minus strand of NZ_CP087715.1, from coordinate 580,331 downwards.
CAAGGAGAACCCTATGGCATCCACACCCAACAGCTGGAGCAAGTCCATCAAAACCCTGCACTGGCTGATTGCCTTCTTTATTCTGTTTGCGTGGGGCTCGGTCGAGCTGCATGAGTTTTACGAGAAGGACGACCCCATGCGCGGCTGGTGGATGGTGCTGCACTTCTCCCTGGGCTTCTCTGTGCTGCTTCTCGGCCTGTTCCGCCTCTACTGGCGTGCCACCCACGGCCGCCCCACTCTTCACGGCAGCGCCTTCCAGAAGCCAGTCTCGCTACTGGTACAGAGCCTGATGTACATCATCATGCTGGGCATGCCCCTGACAGGCCTGTTGATGCGCCAGTTTGCGGGGCGGGATACCACTCTATTCTGGCTGTTCGACCTGCCGAGCTTTGTCACCAAGAATATCGACCTGGCCAAGCAGCTGGCATTTTTACATAAAGAGTTTTTGTGGAATGCGTTGCTGGTATTACTGGTGCTGCATATCGGTGGTGCGCTCTGGCATCACCTGATCATCAAAGACAATACGTTGCGGCAGATGTTGCCGTTTGGGAAAACCAAATAAGTTAAGTACACAGAAACAAGAAAGGGCACCAAATAGGTGCCCTTTCTGTTTTACGCGCCGGTATGCGAAAAACCGTTAGTCGCGCGGTTTCTTCGGCTTGCGCTTTTTCGCGGCGAACGGCGGCTTGCCGCCTTTGCCGCCACCGCCTTGCTCGGTGAACTTGGCAATATTCATCGGTCGGCCGTTTACCCGTACCTTTTTCAGGTGATTGAAAATTTCCTTGGGCATGCCTTCCGGCAGGTCCACGGTGGTGTAATCGGGGTAGATTTCGATACGGCCAATGTGCGAGCTGTCGAGATCCACTTCGTTGGCGATGGCACCCACGACGCTACCCGGACGCACGCCGTGTTCGCGGCCTACTTCAATACGGAAGCGCTCTTTGCCTTCGTCCGGCGGGCCAACGTGCTTCTGCTTATCGAAGCCTTTCTTGTCGCGCTTGTTGCGTTTGCGATCATCAAAGTCGCGGTCGCCGCGGTCATTGAAGTCGCGCTGTTTCGGCTCACGCTCGTCCAGCAGTAGCGGCTGGTCGCCCTGGGCCATGGAGGCCAGTGCGGCGGCTACGTCCAACGGATCCACTTCGTTTTCTGACAGATACTGGTCTACCAGATCGCGGAACGGGGCCAGGTCTTCGCGACCATCCAGCGTCTCGGTAATACGCTGACGAAATTTTTCCATGCGCGAGGCATTCACGGCCTTGGCGGTGGGCAACTCCAGACGCTCGATCGGCTTCTTGGTGGCACGCTCGATCACGCGCAGCATACGGCGCTCACGGGGCGCTACGAACAGGATGGCATCGCCTTCGCGACCGGCGCGGCCGGTTCGACCGATACGGTGGATGTACGCTTCGGTATCGTAGGGAATGTCGTAGTTGATCACGTGGCTGATGCGCTTCACATCCAGACCGCGGGCGGCCACGTCGGTGGCGACCACGATATCCAGTTTGCCTTTTTTCAGCTTGTCGATCACCTGCTCGCGCAGGTTCTGTGCCATATCACCGTTCAGGGCAGCACTGGCAAAACCGCGGGCGGCAAGCTTATCGGCCAGCTCTACGGTGGTGTTCTTGGTGCGCACGAAGATGATGGTGCCGTCCACCGGCTCTGCTTCCAGAATCCGGGTCAGCGCGTCCAGCTTGTGCAGGCCGCCCACCGGCCAGTAGCGCTGGCGGATGGTATCGGCGGTCTCAGTTTTGACCTTGATTTTCACGTCCACCGGGTCGTTCAGGTGTTCGCGCGCGATGCGGGCGATTTCCTTCGGCATGGTGGCGGAGAACAGCGCGATCTGGCGCTCATCGGGAATCTGTTCCAGTACCCACTCCACGTCGTCGATAAAGCCCATGCGCAGCATTTCGTCGGCTTCGTCGAGTACCAGGGTTTTCAGGCCGGACAGGTCCAGGGTGCCCTTGCGCATGTGGTCCATCACCCGGCCCGGGGTGCCCACAACCAGTTGCACACCGCGCTTCAACTGCTGGATCTGGCCGCGGTAGTCGGCACCACCATAGATGGGCGCAACATGGAAACCTTTGAGGTTGGCCGCGTAAGACTGGCAAGCCTCGGCCACCTGGATGGCCAGCTCGCGGGTGGGTGCCAGTACCAGGGCCTGGGGACGCTTGCTTTTCAGATCCAGGTTCGCCAGCAAAGGCAATGCGAAAGCGGCGGTTTTACCGGTACCGGTCTGGGCCTGGCCCAGTACATCGCGCCCGTTCAACAGTGACGGGATGGTCTTTTCCTGGATGGGAGACGGGGTTTCGTAACCCAGTTTGGTAACGGCTTCGAGAAGTTGCGTAGGCAGGCCCAGCTGGTCAAAACCAGCAGGTGCGGAGTTGTCGGTCATATTGAGTTCACTTGAATATACATAGGAGCCGAGTCGGCGCTTACCCCATGGGGATAACCATAGCGCACGACTGAAGATTGCTGGGCAAGGCGAAGAAGCCCATTAATAGCACCGGCTATTGCAAGCTCATTCAACTCAGAGACAGGGGCCTGTGGCGAGGAGGTCTGTTACCCATTTGACTAATGTCCCGCTCGGGGGCCCGTTGCAGGCGCGTGGCCGTTTTTGGGCGTGTGGGGACAAGAGGCTGCGCAGTCTACCAGTTTGACGGAAGAGTGCCAGTTTAATTTTTGATCGATCCGGGAATTGTGTCATGCCCGCCCCGGATCGAGTCCGGGGTGACGTTTGATCCGGGGCCGGGATGACGGTGTCTTGAGCGGGATGACCGGGGTGAACTACCGTCAGGCCGCGACGTATTCTTTCTCTTCTTCCGCCTGTGGCACAGGCTCGAGATCGGAAGCCAGTACCGGCGCCATACGCAACCAGGCCTGCTCTACCGCATAGTCCATATCTTTGACAAAGCTGCCATCCAGCTGGGTGCGCTCGTATAGATAGGTGCGGAAGCGCTGGAAGAACTGAGGATCTACCGGATCAGCGGCCTGCCAGAAAGTGCTCAGCGCGCCCTGATGGGTGAGCCCCGGCAAATCGTACAATGCACGGCCGAGCGCGATGGTCGGCGTCTTATGCAACAGCCCGGAAATACCGACCGTGCTGTTGATCGAAATCAACCCTTTGGCGTGCGCGAGCAAGGTAGGCAGGTGCAGATCGTGGCAGTAGACCACACGGCCATCCAACTGATGCTCCCGTACCAGCCGTTGGATCACCCCCCCATAATGGCAAAAACCCCGGTCCATCGGGTGGTGCTTGATGACCAGCAGTTCATGCTCCGCAGCACCTTCAGAAAAGGAGCGAATCACCTCGACAATAGAATCGTCGATGCTGTCGTAATCCGAGTGTTCGCGGATCTGGAAATCGTCCTGGGTCTGCAGGGCAAACAGGTAAAACTCACCGCTGTGACGTTCCACCAGAGACGCGAGGTATTTGCGCTGGCTGATTTTGTACCAACACTTACGTACCAGGCTCTTCAGCCAACAGCCCCCCTCCTGCAGCCAGGTGCGTGGGCGATGATGGCGGTAACCGGGAAACTCACGGCAGAAAAAGCGCGCCACCAGATAATACGCAATCGCAAACCTGGCCCGCTGCCAGAAGGTCTGGCCAACACGCACGCTGTGAGTGCGGCCGTGCGGGCGATACGAGTCGACCGCTTCCGCCGACCAGTCGACACCGGAAAAGCCGTTCACGCCCCCCTGCTCCAGGGTGACAAAGTCCGGTCTCAGGTAGCCTTCTTCAAAGGCCCAGAAGGAAATGCCCTGCGCTTCGCACACGGCGCGCGCTTCGCGGTGGTAATAGCGACAGTCGCCATACACGATGACGGCATGGATATCGTGCTGACGCAGATAGCCGGCGAGATACTCTGGCCAGCCCGCGGGCCCACCGGTGTAGTCCACCTGATGGTCGGCCCAGCCGTACAGGCGGTCCCCACCGTTAAAGTTGATCTTATGTGTTTGCAGCCCGCGCTCGGAGTAATACCGGGCGCAACGCGCAAAGAAAGGACCATGCGGTCCTTGCAAGAATACGACCCCTGACATTATTCCCCACTAGGCTCCACAGCAAATTTTTGCTGCCCCATGGAGCATCCCTCATTATTATGTGTGGATAAAGCCCACACCTTGTTCAAATCCTAAACGTGCCAGACTATACAGAAACGGCACTGGAGTGTCTTGGGCTAAACGGGCCAAAGCCAGCGCAAAAGCGGTTCAGCGGGAAAATCTTCCTGCGAAATTGCGCTGCTCGCCACTCGCCAGCTTCGCGCGGTCCAGCTTTGTCAGCACTTTCGACCACCCCCACTCAAATGCGCTTGCGGTCGCTTTCGGCCACGGGGTAAACAGCGGGTTGAACGGGTTGTCCCGCGCCTGCATCCAGACCGTCATACGGTGCGACGGTTCCGAAGCCTCCCCACGACTGTGGAAACCATACACATTCGCCACCACCAGGGTATTGGCGGGCACCCGGAAAGCCCTGGGCTCAAAGCCCATCACCTCAAGGTCCGCCGCACTTACCCGAAAAGAACCATCCCAATATCGGCCCGGGTCGCGCCGCGCCCCTTGCTTACAGGCCTCCAGGCTCTGGCGATACTCCCACTTCAGCCGCCGCCAGCTCAGGCGGTGGGAACCCGGCACATAAATAAACGGCCCGTTGCTCTCGCTCGTGGCGTCAATATATAACCAGCCTTTTACACATGGATGAAAAGTATCCGCGTGTAAATCCCGCTGCGGGTCTGGCCGCGGTGCCACATTGGCGTGGTTACACAGGTTTTCCACGTAGTACAGTGGCCGCCGATTCTTGGACGAGCAATACCGCATCAGCCGGTCTAAACCGGGGTTCTCCACCAGCGCCCCCATGGCAGGCATCTGCGCGCGCTCCCGGGCAGTAATGAACACCCGCTGGGTCAGTGTGGTGCCCTCCACAAACTCCCGGACCTGGCCCGTATAGCTCTGCAATTCGCGCGCCAACTGGTTGAAATCGCCCTCCGGCAGAAAGTTGTGCTTGAGGATAAAACCGTGCTGGCGAAAATGACGCCGATCTTCAGCCGACACCAGAGGAGACAGCAGTAATAGCCGGAAGCGGAAAAGTCCATGAGCGATCACTATTCGCACGACGTGTAAGCCGCAGCGGTTCAGCCAATAGCTGCCGATTATCGGGTTATTTTTGAAGCTTTTGCCCCACGACAGCAGCTCCAGTAGCCATTTCGGCAATAAATAGAATTTCTTGAAGAATCGGACGTTCACGTGATACCCAGTCGTGATTATCGTTTCTATGGGATGGCGTTCGGTGCGGCCCGTTTAGCGTCTAAAAAACCGATTGCGCACCTTGCGGTAAATAGACTGCCGCCACCCACCATCATTCGCGGCCGACCTTTGCGCCTGCAGTATCTGCACCGCCGTCTCTACATCCACAATATCTCCACTGTGCGGATCCACATACGAGGGATACAGAATCAAGGTTGCCGCCACCAGCTCATCCAGGGTCAGCGTGCGGCCGCGGGCTCTCTGGCAACGGCGCACAGCGGCCAGCTCCTCCAGCCCGCCCTGTTGCGGGCTCAGTAACCGGTCCTCGGTCAACCCCCAGCCGGCATAGAACGGCAGCCCATAGGTGACAACCCTGACTCCTCGCAGTAGCGCCTCAAAGCCACTCAGCGAGCTCAGCGTGTGCACCGCATCCACTTGTGCCAGCAGCGCCGGCATGGGCGCATCGGTTACCAGTTGATCATAAAGATCACCATCAGGCACCCCCAACTCTCCCACGCGGCCACCAGCCGTTACATCCGGGTGCGGTTTGTAGACAATGTACGCATCGGGATTTGCACGGCGCACCTGCGCCAGCAACTGACGGTTGGATTTCAACCATGGGGAGCCATGGGCAATCGAGGCATCCGTCTCAACCTGACCGGGTACCAAAATGGTGACACGGTCAGAGGGAAACCCGAAGTCGGTCGCCGTATTTTCGGCCCCCACGTTGTATTTACTCAACTGCCGGGTGACCAGGAGCTCGCGCAGGTTTGCCGCCCGGGTGCGTAGTTCCCCGGTGAACACCGTCTCCCTCAGCAGGGTCTCCAGCGCCGATGGCTGCGAGGCATCGTAGTAAATACCCTGCTGATCCAGCACCAGGGATAAAGGCCGCACCAGGTCAGAGCCGAGCCCCACCGAGCGCAAGAAACCGTCTTCCAGGCGCCACAGGCCCAGACCGCGCTTACCGCATTTGGAGACAAGACCTTCAGGCAAACTGCTGGCCCAGGCCGCAATCCGGGTACCTGGCGACAGCGCACCCAGCGCATCAAACTCACGGCGCACAAAGCGTAGGCGCGTTGGCCGCGCAAGAAAATCCGGCACAAAGCCGCGCTTCCAGGGCGAAAACCCCAGTGCCAACCACGGCCCGCGCAGGCGCTCGGCCTGACGCTTCTGTTCAGCAATCAGGCGGATGGTCTCCTCCAGGGTACAGCGCCGGCCGGTATACGGGTTGATATAGCGACAGTAGCGCAAATAAGCAGCGGTAAAAACCTGCTCCAGCGAGCGCGGCGCGCCCCGGCGCGAGCAGGATTGAGTATCTTCCGTCAGCCCCCATCCGGCATAAAACGGCACACCGAAACAGCGTACCGGCACCCCGGCAAGTAGCGCATCAAACCCATACTGACTGGTGACCACATACACCTTTTCCACCGCATTCAGCAGTGCCCAGGGGTTGATGTCTTCCGACCACAGCCGACAACCGCGCCGTTCTGCCGCCTGCACCAGGTAACCGCGCTTTTTCCCGACAATGACATCCGGGTGCACTTTGACGACAATCTCAGCATCCGGATTTTCCGCAATCGCGGCATCCAGCATGGCGATGAAGCTATCGGCATCGGCGCCACCATAAGTCACCGCCGCATCATCAAAAGTCTGATCCACCACCAGAACCCGCGGTCGCTCGTCCGGCCAGGTGACGGGGTAATCCGGTGCAGTGTTGTACTTGGACAGACGATTCTGGCGCAGCAAATCCATGCACCGGCGCGCGCGGGTCAGTTCGTCATGCGCAAATGCCGCATCCAGAATCAACGATTCCAGATCGCTCGGCTGCGTGGCGTCGTAATAAATCCCGGAGTGATCCACCACCAGACTGTGCAGCGGCGCGCCATCCACCCCGAGACCGAACGAGCGCAGAAATCCATCTTCAAGACTTACATAGGGCAACCCCGACTGCGCAGCAATTTTGCGCGCGCGCGCCGCCGTGGGCTTGCGCCCCCAGCCCGCAATATGGGTGAGCTCCCGCGGCGGGCGCGACACAAAATAGCGGCTGCGGGCTTCCAACAACGCATCGAGGTAGGGAATCCGCTTCGGGCCACGCACGCAATAACCAATTACAGACATCCGCGGGCCTCGCTCAACATCCGCGCCCGCATCGGCGCGTTCTCGGCCAGCTGCAGAATGCCATCTACCCAGGCATCCTGTTCCATCGGCAACAACAATCCATTCTCCTTATGGCGGACCACACCGCCGTACACCGTCCCCGCCGCATAAATACCCACGGCACCGGCCAGGGTGATATCCAGGAATTTGGTATGGGAACGGGCGCGGTTAAACGGACTGTCCAATAACGGGGCCAGCCCGATAGTCCGCCCCGGTTGCTGCAGCAGCGACTGATACGCATCCCACTTCATCGGGTGCACGACATGCACCCGGGGCAGCCCACGGAACAGGCGATTGACGCGGGCGTTGCCGATCACCTCAAACACAATCCGCGCATCCGCCGCCAGCACCCGTGCAATCACCGGACGCAACCACTTGAGATCTGCGCCGTGAGAGGCGGAGCCGTGATAAAAAAGCGTGACCGACCCGGAGCCCTCGCCCTGAAAGTCCGTTCGCTGCGCCAGAGGCGCGAGCGCCGCCGGTACCTGCGGCGCCAGCAACTGCGGCTGCCACTGCGCATACCGCGCCTGCAGATACGGCGTAGATACCAGCAGCTTCGCGTCCATATCACGCAACCAGCCCTGGTGCCGCCAGCTCAGGCGCAGCAGCTTCCACTGGTAACGCAGGGGCATACGGGAGAAGGAGGACCAGCTGAACAGGTCGTCATCCATAAAGAAGTGCACACCTGCGAGCTTGTCGCGGTTAGACGCAATCAGACGGCGCCAGGCCGGGGGGATATAGCGGACGAAGAGTATATGGGCCCCGCGCAGTGTACCGGGCTCCGGCACGTCAGCAAAACGGTGGCGCTCTACGGTGTGGCCCTGTGCATGCAGATAGGGCAGCACGAAGTAGTCGGAGGATGGATTGGCGTTTTCCTCAACCACCATCCAGTGCCCTTCAGATTTGGCACACGTGGCAGATGTGGGAGAGGCGGCAACTATCAACGCATTATCACTTTCTATCAAATTGATAATTCTTCTGGTCAGGCGCAAATGGGTGCCGATTATGCCAAAACTGGCCCCGATGTGCCCGCCAACACGTACTACATCTCTCTCTGCGGTGAATACCCACTTATGCCACAAGCGCTCACCGCGGAACAATCACACTCCCCGCCAGCTCCTCCCGCTCAATTTCGGCCTTCAGTGCCGCCTTGGCCCGATCATCCCCGTGCACCACCCGCACGCACTGTGGGCGTTTTTTCATTTTGCGGATAAAACCCAGCAGGTCATTTTTATCCGCGTGGGCGGAGTAGCCGCTGATGGTCTCCACGCCCGCCGCTATCCGGTAACGCTGCCCGTCCAGATCCACATAGCCATTGCGCGGCCCGTAGACTTGAATATCCCGCCCCGGCGTGCCCCGCGCCTGGTAGCCCACAAACAGAATGTTGTGGCGTTTGTCTTCCAGCATCGCCTTCAGGTAGTTCACCACCCTGCCACCACTGCACATACCGCTGGCCGCAATCACAATGGCCGGGCGCCGGCTGCTGGCAAGCTCCGCCACCACCTTGCGGTGCGCCTCGTGGTCGTCCACCGTAATCAGTTGCTCAAAACTCAGCGGGTGGCGGCCGCGGCGGAGTAACTGCCGGGCCTCCGCATCCCAGAATGGGCGCAAGCGCCGGTAAACATCGGTAAAACGGCTGGCCAATGGTGAATCCACAATCACCGGCAGATCCCGCCAGGGATTGTCCGCGCGATTGTCATGACCCTGGCTGTGGATAACCCCTTCCAGCTCATACAACAGCTCCTGCGTGCGACCGATACTGAACGCCGGGATCAGCACACTGCCGCCATCTGCCAACGCCTCCTCAATCGCACGCTGCAAAATACGCACCCGCTCCTTGCGGTTCTGGTGCAGCCTGTCACCGTAGGTGCTCTCGATCACCAGCTCATCGCAGCCCCAGGGCGCCTTCGGCGCGTACAACAGCGGAGTATTCGGCGCCCCCAGATCACCGGAGAATATGATGCGGCGTTTCCCGCCCCGGGACCGCGGAGCTGTTTTGAAGCTGAAGGCTCCAGCTCCGCAATCCAACTCGCACTCTACATAGGCAGAACCCAGAATATGCCCCGCGCGCTGGAGCCTTACACTAAGACTAAGACTACAATCCGAATCCTCTATCACCGGCTGCCAACAGTTATAGGGCAAAGGCCGCAACTGCTTCTGGACATAGCCGATGAATTTCTCGATCAGCGCCCTGTCCCGGGTAAAGCCAATTTTGAGCGCATCTTCCAGCACCAACGGCAACAGCTCGGCAGAGGGCTCGGAACAGTAAATGGGCCCGCGGAACCCCGCTGCAATCAGGTAGGGAATCCGACCCACGTGATCAATATGCACATGGGTCACCACCAGCGCACGCACTGTGGTGATATCGAATTCAATTTCCAGGCTATTCTGCCCACGGCCACCGGGCGACGTCTCTGCGCCCTGGAACAGGCCGCAGTCGATCAGGATGGAATTATTGTCGTCTGCGAACAGCTGGTGGCAGGAGCCTGTGACACCGTTTACCGCACCGTGGTGGGTGATGTGGCCCGGGTGGAGTGTGGGAGCCCGACCCCTCTCCTCGTGGCTTGAGGTTTGCGGGCGAGATGAGATTGTGGTTTCTGACATGGCCAAATCCTTTTGGTCCCTTTTGTTTGCGTAATTTGACCGCTACCGGAACAGCGGAATATCCCGCTTCTCATTCAGCCCCAGCGAGAAATCCTCTGCTACGTGAGTAAGAAAGGGGCTGTAATAGGGGTCCCGCCCGGGATTATCGAGGTATTCCGCCCAGGCCTTGCGCAAATATCTGGATTCGCGATCAAACCTGGCCCGCTTTTCCCGCGTGTTGTCGATACCACGGCTGATGGACTCGTGGTGATACAACCTCGCGTGGGGCGTCCAGATATTGCGGTAGCCGGCTTTCCGCACTTTCAGGCAGAAGTCTACATCGTTGAATGCTACCTGCAGATGGCGCTCGTTCAGCCCGCCTACCGCCTCGAACGTCGCTTTGCGCACTAACAAACAGGCTGCAGTGACAGCAGAGAAGGCCTGGGTAGACTGCAGGCGGTTCATGTACCCGGCCGCATCCGCTGGCAGAAACTTGTGCACATGGCCCGCGAGGCCGCCGAGGCCCACAACCACGCCGGCGTGCTGGATACGGCCATCCCCGTAAAACAGCTTTGCCCCCACACAGCCAACCTGCGGGCGGCGCGCATGGCCGACCATTTCACTCAACCACTCCGGGTTGATCACCTCAATATCATTGTTTACCAGCCCGACTATTTCGCCGCGCGCATGTTCCACGCCGAAATTATTGATCGCCGAGTAATTGAAGGGCGCGTCGTATTGCAGGATACGGACGTTGGGCAACGCCGACAGCGCCTCGAAATACGCCAGCGTCTCAGGCTCCACACTCTGATTATCGAGCACCAGAATCTCGTAATTGCGATAGGTGGTTTTCGCCAGGATGCTATCCACGCACAGCTTCAATACCGGCAACATATCCCGGGTGGGAATCAGCAGGCTGACCAGCGGCTCCTCAGCCCCCACCGGCCAGTGCACTGAGGGAAGACCGCTCTCCGACTCGCTCTCCACAGTCACGCCCTCACAGCCCGACGCCTCAAAATGCGCGGCAAGCAGTGCCAGGTACCGCTCAGCGCACAGCGTTTTCTGAGATTGCTCCACAAATCGATGGAAGATCATCCGCGGAATATGCACCACAGGCGCCTCGCCCGGCTCCGCCAGCCGCTCGATCTGCAACAGCAGATCCAGGCTCCAGGCCGGGTCGGTAAAATCGATCGCGCGCAACGCGGGCAGCGTACTGGCAGTCAGCAACAGGCAGTCGCCAATATAATTCCGGGTATAGAGCAGATCCGGATTCCAGCCGGGTTTGAACTTCGGCGCAGCACGGCGCCCCGCCTCGCTGATGGAATCCTCGTCGGTATAGATCAAACGCGCCGAAGGCACGTGCGGCAATACCTCGGCAAAACAGTGCAGCGCCTGCTCGGATAACACCCCGATTGGGGGGCAGAGAAGCACCGCATCTGTTTCGGGGAACTGTTCCGAGAGCACCACACTCTCTGACGCTTCCACCACAGAAACCCGGGAGCGACGTTCGGCCAGATCGTTCACTGCCGCGCGGCTGGCGCCATCCAAATCAGCAGATATCAACAAGTAAACCGAAACACGACCTTTGCCGATATGCCGCTGGGCCGCAACGGACTCCAACGTTCGGGGAAGCCTGTGGACATCGCTCTTGGTAACGACTGGCATAACCACAGCAAAGCGAACAGAATGAGCGGCCGACGTGCGCCGCGGCCATAACGCCGGCTCGATACGGCGAACCCACTCGCCATAGGAGACGCGGGCACCATTGGGGTGGAAGGTATGATCGTAGGCCACCCAGCGTTTTACCAGTTGAGACGGAACCGGCAGGTAGCGACGGGACAACCGGGAACCCATGCGGTTGAGGGCGAAAGGGAGTGAGACGCGCACCAGGGAGAGTTTGCGGATGGTGATGGCACCACTACAGCACATGGGGGAAAATCGCAGCTCTTCGTCACCGTGGCGGAGCCAGATCAATCGTTTGGCCAAGCGGCCGCTACGCAGTGGTAACCGCATAGTACGCGACCGCCCCGTACTAACACGGGTCAACTTAAAACCACCATCCATAAAACTCTGGTCAGATTCGACCTCGACTTCGGCCATATACCAGCCGCGGGTCAGTTTTTGACCGGGAACTTCGAATTCTGGATGACCAGGCTTTTCAGGGAGAACCCCCACGCTACCATCGGATTCATAAACCAGCGTATCTGAAGCAGAACAGCTTCTAACAACCGGACGCAGGTCAACCCGGGAAAAATGAGGAATGCCTCTACCCAACCGCTTTACCTGCCCCAAAAGTTGTACCTCGTCGCTGCCGTAAAAAATCTTGATGCGCTCGAAAAATAGCCGCCGATTGTACCAAATTTACAAGGCTTTACCTGCCTAATAATGCGAATGGCACCCTAATTCTGCTCAACATGTAAACAAGCCACCGTTAGGAAAACAGGCTACATATCGGAGAAAATTAGAACAAATCAGACTTTCGTCGTTAGTAGGCACGAAAATACCGACGGTATATCGAAATTCAGACAACCATCGGGCAAAGAACAAGCAGCTTGATGCTTTTTTCGGAGGTCTTTCAACTGCGTATCCGAGAGTAAATCCAACTTGGCATCCATCTCGGCTTCCAGGTCATAAGTCACAACCGGCGCCCGGACAACAAACCGGCCATTTGTCTGCGCCAGGACATATTCGGGCTTCTCTATCTCCAACAGACCGGCATCAATGCTACCTGCAGAGTGCACAAAAATCAGAGTGGAAAAAATACGAGCCGCATAGTTGAAAAACGAATAACTGGAAGAAGAACCAAAGATCACACATTTGGTATTCAGTAGTGCACCTTCATTGAGGAACACAATCACCCGGCCCAAATTTGGCAGATGATTGTCGTACACCACCCACTTCTGGTAACGCACTTTCGTTAAAAGCCATTCAGGCGCTCGGCGAGGAGGGTATAGTTTATTTCCCAGATCCCCACCGCGCACAGACTCTTGATACACATCCGACTCGAAAACTCGATCAACGGCTTCCATATCCAGTCCGAGGGCTTCGAGAGCAGCCTTGAACCCGACCAAAGCACCCTTGGGAGACCAGTGTGTATCGCATTTTCTGAACGGCTGCTCCTGCATTGCACGCATTTGTGAGACCGGATATACCAATTTATGTTCCGGCTTCGACAGTCCCGCCACTTGTTCAACCGGCGAAGTCCTGCCTTTTTCGTGTGGATAGAACTCCGGCAGCACCATCTCTTTTGATGGCGCGATCAACAGCGTGTGCCTGATATTCTGCTCAAGCGCCAGCGAAGTAAATGCGCTCAAATAGCTTTTCCATTCCTTCAGCGCGTTTTTATCCAGCAACAAGTTACCCTGGTATTGTTCAACACTTTCATTCGTGTCGTTGTCCAGATAAAGCCACCCTTCGTCACCTTCCAGAATTCTCAGGCTGCCTTCAATACGATAGGAAGCTGCATCAAAGTCTGTGCCGCCCACCTCAAAGCCGAAGACTCCGGAATCCTGCTTTAACGCAAAGGTATGCCGAAACCCACAGGTTAACTGAGCGTGCCCATCCGCAGATTCTCCGAGCACCTTTGTTATCACATCTGCCCGCTGGCAGTTTAACGGAAGGTAGTGTTTTTCTCCGTTCAGCTTCAGATACGGAACCGCCTCGGCTCCGTCTTTCACCAAAACCCATCCCTGAAAAACCAGGCCATCAGAAAGGGAATCGACCGTACACGCCTGCCCCTGGCGGGGAAAATCCAGGCACCAGCGAGACACCTCGGAAGTATTCATTGAATGCTGAACAATGGAAATCTGATACATACAACGCTTCAGCCGAAAAAACGGCACCGTTTTGTTTAATTCTCTATACAGAAGGCGCTAGAGATTTAGCGCGCTCCAATACCGCAGCAAGTTGACGCTGCATTATCTCTTCGCTGAAATGTTCGCGCACCCGCCGCTGGCCGGCTCTGCCTAGCACTTCCCGTAGCTTTTGGCTTGCCGCCAATTCAGCGATCCGGTCGACAACGGCGTTAACATCCCCAAATGGCACAAGGTAACCGGTTTCCCCGTCGAGAATGACTTCCGGCAGCGCTCCCCATTGGTAGCCGATTACCGGACGGGCAGCAGCCATAGCTTCGAGCGCGGTCCGTCCGAACGACTCCTGAAACTGCGACAGGTTTACAACGATATCTACCTCAGCCAGTACCGCTTCCGGATCTTCGGCATACCCGTAAAATACGAGATTCTTGAGTAGTGGCGAAACACGCTGTCGTTCTCGCAAATTTGCAATGTGCATATTTTCTGGGCCAACCAGAAAACACCTTACTTCAGGTATTCGCGTTGCGAGCAGCTCAACCAAGGCGACAAAGTCGTTCAGGCCCTTTTTCGGCAAATTGCTGCTCAACATGGCAACCCGAACCGGCTGCTCCACCCGACGCGGGCCGGCTTCAGCCTGAATCCGCGTGATTTTACCGCGTCGAATGATATTGGGAACCAACACTGCCTCAGGTACCGAAATCGACCGTTTTACGATGTCAGAATTGACCATCACAATATCCGCCAGACTCCGGACTTTTGCCGCAACGGCGTCAGCATCCGCTCCCAGAATCTGACACAAGGAGGTGTCTGCCTGAGGTATCTCCCGCACATGCACCAGAGAGGGGATGCCCATTTCCCTCGCTGCCAGCAACGGCTCCTCCAGAACCGATGTATTCGCCAAAACCGCTTGAATATTGTACTGCGTTAGCAGGTCAGCAAAGTGGCGTTTAGTCTCAGTGCAAGGGGCTCGAGTTCCAAACCACCACCCATACGGCAATACCACTACGGTATGTGCACTTGACCTGACTGCCTCAAGGTACTCGCTATTCACCGCGCTGGGCAACGTCACTACCACCTCGACACCCAACTGGCTCAACGCATCCAGCACGTCCAGCAAACTGCGCTCGGCCCCGTATAACTGGGTACCCGCCTGGTGTGCACAAACCAGCAGGCGAAAACCACCAAAGGGCTTAACGCAGTCACCGGAGAATATCGGGTGAGCCTGATACCCAAGGTCTTTTCCGACGCTGAGATAATGATAAAGGGGGTTCAGGCCTGAACTGTACACCTCCGGGTACTTGCGCAAATAACCAGACACACTGAAACCCGGCCCGGGGTCGCGCCCTTCTGCCAACCCCGTTTCCCAGAAATGTTCAAAAAGATCCACAGGGCAGTCACATACATCCGGGTACTGGCGCAAGTACCAGGCGCTATTGAACAGGCCGGATTGCTGTACCTGGTCCCGCGGGTCCAGGTCAACGACCGGTTTGTCTTCCCGGCACATTTTCGCCGGCGCCAAAAATGGGCGGCTATCGGGATTCTCGGCCAGGTACAAATCGGACGCCTGAATCGCACGCGCATGCCACCGCCGCGCTGCATCCTCGTAGTCCTTGCGCAGCCCCCCGTAGCGCGTGACCAGATGCGTATCGCTACGCCGGCTCAATGAACCGCTGTCAATCCGGCCGAATGCCAGAGGAATTCCCTCGCACACTTCCGTAATCGCGCCTTCACCAAATACAGAGAGGATACGATAGTAGTACTCAGTATCCGCATTGACCGACACCCGGTCCCAGTATCCCAGCGTATCCACAACTGAGCGCCGCACCATCAGCGAAGAAACGTTTCGGTAAACCCAGCTGTCGTCAATGTGCCAGGCACCAAACTCGAGTGACTCGGTGGCCCGCACCCAGTGGCTGACGGAAGCGACTTTATCGGGGGCCTCCAGTAGCGCCCGTACCTGCAATTCAATTTTTTGCGGGTGAGACCAGTCGTCGCTGTCGTGTGTGGTGATGAAATCGCCTGTAGCGGCTACCAACGCCGTGTTACGCGCCGCATATGCGCCGTGATTTACCGAGTGAGAAAGCAGGCGGATGTTTAGCCCCGCGCGAACCCCAGTTTCGCTCACGAACGCATCCAGCACCTGTTGTGAGCCATCCGTACTGGCATCGTTAACCACCAGTATTTCCAGATTACGCCAGGTCTGCTGGCAAAGTGCGCGCAATGCCGTCTCGATCGTGCGCTCGGCATTGAACACCGGCACCACCACAGATACCCGCGGGGCGTCCACACTCCCTGCCGCGGTTAAATCACTACCCGCACGCAGGTTATCCAGTACCAGAGGCTCCGCAAGGGTGCACCCGATCGACACAAGATTCCGGGACTCAAACAGTTGATTGATTGCCGCCAGCTTTTGCTGGTCTGCCGCCTGCCGCTCCCCACTGTCTGCAGAAGCGCTGAACATATTTGCTCTTGCGAGAAACAGTGCCGGGTGCCCGGGAAAGCGCGCCTCCAGCGCACCGAACGCCCGTCGAGCAATCTCCACGCGGCCGCATTGCAAGGCCGCATACAACATCAAGTAATACGGGCCAGCATGAACGGGATAAGGTGCAGTGGAATCGAGGAATACGAGAAGGTAATTGACGGCACCACGCCAGTCATCTCTGGCAGCGCACCAGCGCGCCAGGCTCCAGGCGGCGTAGTAACGCTCCTGATCAGATGCCTCTCGGGAACGAGTCAGTGCCTCCAGTCGAGGTAGCATCAGCGACTCGCCCCCGCGCATCAGATGATATTCCCAGGCTATTGCCCGGTTGCGAGCCGGGAGGCGCCCCTCGTGGCGGCCGTGATTGACATAGTGCGACCATGGGTCAATACCCGCCTGCGCAACATCCGGATAGGCCTCCAAATACCAATCAGCGTCAAAGGGCTCGCCACCTGCGCGGTTGCTATGCCCGAAGATAACCGGAAGACGTTGACTGGCCCAACGCCAGAGGCGTTTCAGGCCCATTTAACTTGCAATCTATTCATGCCTTAATACCTACACGCTTTACCGCTCAATACGGCATCGGCATGCGGCCTTCCTGTTTTCCTTTCATCAAATAATGTAGCAAGGGATTCATCCCACTGGCCTTCACTTCCACGTTGCTATCGAGATACCACTGGCTATCAAACCCGAAGCTGGGATTACGCCCTTCAAAACCGCCAAATTTAAGATAATGTAGCGATGGATGTCTCGCCGCCTTCACATCGTCAGCAACATCCAGATAGGTACGGAGATACCAGTCCGCATCAAACAGCCCAGAGGCTTCAATCACTTTCAAAGCATGCCGATGTTTGCGCAAATCTTTGGCATACTTTCCAAGAAAAAATTTGCTCGACAACCCAGCTCCCTTAATGGGAATAAAACGTCCAATTCCGCCGAGTGCGCCCCAATACTTTTTCTTTCGCTGCGAACGTTCGTTCTCTGTCCTCTGATCCTCCAGCAACTTCTCCTTCTTCAGCAATTCGCGGGAGCATTCCGCGAGAGAACGTCTGGTACTTACAAGGCTGGACTGCAAAGTTTGCACCTTCCGGCACATCAAAAATCGATCTGCTTTCAGCCTTTCGTTCTCTTGCCCCAGGCTGTCCCTCTCCTTCTCCACAAGAGTCAGACGTTTTTCCAACGACTGGTAATCTGGCGTCTGCTTAAACTCCTGACCGGTATCGAGTGCTTGTTGCAACTGAATTTTTACGGCTCCCAGTACCCCCTCAAGCTGCTCGATTCGGGTAAATGCATCCTGCAACGAAAACTCACCCTCTGCTATATTCTGGCCATTCCCTTCAAATGAAGCAGCCAGTGTTTCCCGCCCAAAATTGGGGCCGCCGAGGAGGCTGTGCTGTACATTTTGCGCTTGCTCGGAGCTCCGACCGGGAGACTCGCTCCCGTCGCACTCTCGCTCGCCATACTCTGAATGACTCTTCATTTCTCCCAAGCCTTTATCCAATTCCCCAGCACAAATTTACACCGGGCGCAGCCAATAAAACTATCTAGACCGCCATTTCAACACCCAACTCTTCGAGCTTACTCAAAAGAACCACGTGACTTAAATTACGATGGCGCTTGCCCGATTTTCTCCAGTCCGAAGAACGTCCGAGAACGCCAAGGCTTCGAGAAGAAAAATAATCTCCCACAAGCTCAGAACTTTTCGCATACTCCAGTTCTGCGTGCAAAAGCTCATCAACCGAACCTTTTTCATCCCCACCCCATGGATATGCCACCAATTCTGGCGATTCGCCAAAGAAAACTTTCACTTCTTCATTCTCTGGCCACTCGGGCTTCCATTGTGAGATATGGGATCGCATTCGCTCGACATCTTCAACGGGAAATGACTTCCAATCCTCATCAAAAGGTACACTAAGGATTTCCGGATCAAGCAACATATAGTAAGCAAGATGCAGGTATCGCCTGGAACGGGCAACAGGTGACAACTCTGCGTACTCACGTAGTAAATCTGAAGAGATCAAAGGGGTGATCAGACACGCCTCGTTGGACTTATACCAATTACGCCCAACGTGGAAACGGCATCGAAAATCCAGGTAGTGATCGCCGGCAGAAAGATAACCGGCACTTTCCAGGCAAGATCTATAGTTATCCTTGATGGAAGAGAATAAACATTGATCTCGGAAAAATTTATTGTACTTGTCGATATATGGAAGAAATTCACCACCATAATAATCTCGTAACAGCCCACCACCGCCCCCATGCAGCCGAAAAGTCTTTGGGCGATAGCGAAACCTAGAAAAATAGGTTTTATGATAAGCGCCAAGGCTGCCGTACAAGTACAGCTCAACCTGCTCAAAAGCTGAAAGGCGCTCAACATTGGCCTGCCTGTTCATAGCTGGCGCCAATGAAAAACCATACTTTTTTGCCAGCTGGCCAGCGATCCGATAATCATTTCCAAGAGAGGGGTTTGATAGGAAATTGATACCGGAAATATCGACGCCCGAACTCAGAAGCAGCGCCAACAGCAGCCTTGAATCAGCCCCCCCTGAAATCTCAACACTAAAATCGTAAGAGTGGTTATCAGCCAGGCCACGCAACCGCGCCTGCCACTTGACTATATTTCTCTGCAGTACATTTAAATTGGGCATCTCCCTGTTTGAGCGATATTTCTTATCGAAAGAAGGATACCGAGATTCAACAGAGAAAACACCGTCAACAATACGCAACTGCGCATTACGTGGCAGCACCTTGATCTGCTGCACTACGCTGTTATGAGAGATCAAAGTCTCGCCGAAACCTCCAGGAAGGAAGAACGACGCGGCCGAACCTGGATTCAAATGCAATTTAACGTCGTGAGCAGTCAAGTGCTCGACTAAAGCCAAGAAACTATTACTAAAAGCCCAAATATTATCGACATGATAGTAAAAGATCACCTCCTGGCCACAGTCATCCGCACAAACTTTATATGTATTGTTTTTCCTATATAGCAGCCAAAACCGCCCCTCGCTCAAATCATCCAGACTATACAAGGAATTTTTTGAAAGAAAATCAGCCAGGCCAGCTTGCCCTACCCCGATCGAATCATGAGTATAGAAAATTCCATCGAAATACAGATCAGGAATACTATCTGAAAAGGTCGAATAGACCCTGATACCTGGATATCTTGCGTAACTCATGTGTAACCTTCGAGGAGATTCAGCCTACCAATATTAAAGGTGCCAGAACCGATTAACGGCCACCATCCACGGGTAAACCATACGAGCCTCCCAACGGTTATCAAGAAAATCGCCAAGTAGATAGTGACTTCGATAGTACCCAACTAGCCGGTCAGTATGGGGTGGGTGTACGCCCTTCCTGCCGCCCCATACTAACGTAATGCACCAAAGGGTTTATACCGCTGTCTTTAACGTCGGGGTTGCTATCCAGATACCACTGACTATCAAAACCAGGTGAAGGATTGCGTCCCTCATAACCACCAAACTTCAGATAGTGTAACGAAGGATTGCTAGCTGACTGCGCGTCCTCCGCTACATCAGGATAGGTACGGAGATACCAATCCGCATCAAATAAACCGGATTGTTCAATTTGCGCCAAGGCCTTCCTTGTTTTACGCAGCTTCCGAGTTCTTTTACCCACTGGCAGGCCAATGGATCTGAACGACCTGTCTTTGATTGCAAGTTTACTGTGCGTGGCGCGCTCCAGCTCGGCTCTGACCGAAAGCAACTCCGCATCCCGCTCTTCGAGCAACTGAGTAAGCAGGGCCAGCTCCTGGAAGCGCACCTCTACCTCAGACTTTGCCGCGGCCAGTTCAGATTCCAGAGACCTGGCCCGAGCCTCCGAACGCAACTGTTCCTGCGTGATGGTGTGATGGGCCTGCTTTTCTTTTTTCAGCTGATGTTCCAGGGCCTGTGCCCGGGACGATAACTGTGCAAGATAGTGTTTGGTTTCCTGCTCACGGTCACTGTACTCGGCAATACTTTTTTCCGCCGCACGGAGTGCTTCGGTAAGGCCTTCCGCTTGTTTTTGCACTCCTTTGTGGATCGCGGCTTGCGCTGACAATTCGTCGGTAAGCCGGTCAATTATTGCCTGCTGGGCACTCGTCGCCTGCTGCTTATCCCGGTCGCTCGCGTCAAGTTGTGCCTTAAGATCCGTGACCTGCCTTTCGAGATCCCGGATACGCTGGTTTGCCTGCGCTTCCTTTATGGAAAAAGCCTGTGCTTGCGCTTCGCCCTGCGGCCCACCTTTTTCAAGTAGCTCCGTCATTACCGCAATTTCACCGTAGCGCTCATCTAGAACAGACTGGCTCTCAGCAAGATTACCTTCCAGTTGTTGAACACGCTCCTCCAGCAAGCGGACATGTTGCGCTTCTTCCTGTGCTTGAGCGCGCTGCACCTCCTCAAGCCGGGTCGCCGCTTCGCTTACTGCCGCTTCCTGCTTCTCCAGCTCACTTTTGAGCCGCTGGACCTCAGCCTCGGCACTCGCCAACTCTTGACTGCGAGCATCCTGATGGTGATGGGCACCAGCAGAATCATGCAACTGACCCGCAGAGGACACTTGCAATTGAATCAGCTGCTGATTTCGCTCATTAACCTGCAGGTATTGCTCATCCAGGCGCTGGCGAAGCTGTGCCACTTCGCCCTTGAGTTCATCACGAAACTCCTGCAGCAAACTAACCCGCTCAGCCAGCCGATCACGCTCAAGCGCGTGGCGCTCAGTGGCCAGCTCCATACGCTGCTCAAACCCGGCTACCTCCAGCTGTTTAGCCTCTAGCTCAGAGCGACTGGACTCGTAGCGGGTATTGAGCTGATCCAGTTCGCGCTTGTGCTCGACAAGGCTTGCCTCAAGCGCTTCAGCCTTGTGCAAGTACTCCTGCGCCTGTACTGCATCCTTACAAGTGCGCCCCAAGCGGGCAAATACATCGCGCACAACCTGATGCGCGGAAGCGGATTCGCCCTGGTTGACTAAGCCGGCAAGCAACGGCGCCTGTTCGGAACCGACAAAAATGGCACCCAGCCCCTCTCCATGATGGAAAACAAACGTAGGGAATCGTTTAGACAGCGCCTCGAAAGCCCTAAACGTCTCGCAGCTTGGGTCCCGCCTGGAAATGCCGCGCACCAGTACAACGCTCCGAGAAGACAGTTTGAAGTGCCACCGCGCAAACAGACTTTCAAGGTCTTCTTCCGCGGTAGGATTCAGTAACAACAAATCCACACTGGCATCTTCAAACCGGCTCGCTGCCTGTACCGTTGGACTCCTCATCAGTGATGAAAAGCTATCGAAGTGCGCATCGTGATAGGAAGAAACAGAATCATCATCTACGGCTTCGTCACCACCCTGCCCATTAAAAGTCGCATAGCAGCGTGTGTTCAGCCCAAGCCGCTGAACCGCCTGACACAGTGCAAAATGGGAAACACCAGACTCTAACCCCAATGTTACCGCCGCCTTCGGCTGAAGCGCCTCTACCAGCCAGAACAGAAATGGCACCTGCTCCAGCCAGGATGAGGGGCGCAAGTAATCTGGCTTCCAGAACATGGAGCTCTGGGCAAGAGAGTTAATTGCTGGTTTTATCGCCAGGTCGGCTTGGATTTTTGTGAGTTCTTTTGTCGACATGTATTACTGCTCGAAATCTTTCAGGATAACAATATGGTCTTATGTTGCGCTATAGCCACTATACGGATCTGCGGGTCAGGCGATCCAAGCTCTTCTCATAATTCAGATATTCCAGGTCGAAGCCGTACTGTTTGAACCAGGCTTCGCCGACATCCCGCTCTTCCCGGCAAATGGTATCATCCATCCACACCTGAGCAGAGCTACTGGCGGAGGCCACTGTCTTACGGCAGCACCACCTCTGCTCCGATAAACGAGACCCGACGCTTGTGCTCATCCTGCACAAAGCAGCGCACTTCATAGCGCCCCGGCCCGGGCAGTGAGATCTCGCGCTGCGGCTCCGGCCGATACATGAACTTCTCGACGACTTCACCATCGCGGAAAAGGTACCAGGCGAAGCTCAGGGTTTCAGGCCGCTCACAGCGGTGCCCAAGAACCAGCAGGTCTGGCCGTTGGCGGGCGACATCCAGCCCCCGCAGACGCAACTCCAGAAACTCACTTCGTGGAACCGGGGCCCGAGGATCAGCCTTGTGGGCCTCGACTACCAAACGGTAAAAACCCAAGAGGTGCAGGTGTGCTTTATTCGGATTGAAGAGCTGTTGGGTGATACGCCGCCCGAACAGCCCCAGCCGCCGGCGGTTCCGAGCCGAAGTCATCAGCGTATCCAGATCCCGCTCCACGGCACCAGCTGAGTAGCCGTCCGCCTTGTCACCGACGCCGCCGAAGTTGGTGTACACTGCTTGCTGCCAGGTATCGGGGGCCACGAGGCCGCTATAGCCCTTGCTGCCCAGAGCGATGGCCGGCACACCACAACTCATGGCCTCCAACGCACAGCGTCCGGGGACAATCACCGCGTCGCTCTGTTGATAGGCATCCCGTAGCGCCTCCCCCTCCAGCCAGCCGGTAAAGCTAACGCTGTTGTCGCCGCGCAGCTGTTCCACACATTGCGTCAATTCCTCCTGCAGCGTGCCCTGCCCCACTACCTGCCAGTGAATACGACCAGAGTAGCGTTCAGCAGCATGTGCCACGGCTTTGTAGAATATCTCCAGCATAAAGGCCTTATCATGATCAAGCCGGGTGACGAGAGAAATAGTGACTTTGCGCCCTGCCTTAGCGGAGCGCCGAGCTGGCTTGAAGAGCTGAACATCCGGCGTATTAGGTATCACATGCAACTTTTCCGGTGCTGCAACGCCGCCTTCCTGAATCAGGTACTGGCGAATACCTTCGGAAACCGTGAACACCCCATCGAGTTGGCCTATGGTGTCCGGCAACGCATCAACATACTTACCGTGCATGGTGACCACACAGGGCAAACCGAGGACTTGCGCAGCCATCATGCCCAGCTGACGAGAAGCAAAGGGATGGGCGTGCACCAGATCGATGGGGTGCTCGGCGTGCAGGGCTTTAATAGCGAAAAACACACTGGAGAACGAAGGCAGAGAAAAATCAGCTTCAATCACCCCAATGCCTTCAGCCAGCAACCGATCCCCAAAGGGCCCAGACTTGCACACTACGGTAACTCGATGCTTTTTCGAGACCATGAAACGAGAGCTAGAGATCACATTCTCATGCAGACCGCCGAGTGGCGCATTAAAATAGACAGGAATGAGTATGTGCATTTTTCCACTTGCTATTCATAGTCGACATTTCGCTAAGGCAAACTTATCAGACATTAAACTTCAAATTGTAAGGACTCTGCCACGACAAGACTTTATATTTACACAGCCACAGCTAAAGAATCTAACTCGACTCAAAAACCCCACTTTAGACACCTGACAGGCGGCGCAAGAGGCATTTTATATAGTAATTGATTCTATAGATTCGTTTCTCCACCAAGCGCAACTGAAAAAAACTATAAAGTTCCGAATAAACAAATACACCTACTGGTACTCACTTACCACTCCCAGCACCTCACTTAAACCTCAAGAAAGAACGCGTTGCCTACTTTAATTTACTAAACTCAACACTACACATCGAAGCAAAACATTCAGCCAATAAAAAAATTCTTCGCATTCTACTTTTTAGATGAAAAACAGCTCTCACCAATCTATAAAATAACTAACCTCGACTCAAAGCCCAGAGATTTTCTCGATTGCTTTAAGATTTAACTTTACTAAATAGCGATTTCAAAACAAGACCTCGAAGCGCCCACGACATTTACCGAAATAATAAACCAGCCCGAAAAAACTCTTCCCAACGAACATCTCATCTCAAATTAGCCGCCGTAATTAATATTTCCCATAAGAGATTTTCTAACTAAACGGATCTCGAGCGAACAACCTGCTCAAGCGTCCCCAACAAAAACCC
The DNA here is from genome assembly GCF_020991125.1 of Microbulbifer celer. Taxonomy (NCBI): domain Bacteria; kingdom Pseudomonadati; phylum Pseudomonadota; class Gammaproteobacteria; order Cellvibrionales; family Microbulbiferaceae; genus Microbulbifer; species Microbulbifer celer. The sequence continues at coordinate 556,148 of NZ_CP087715.1, read as the reverse complement.
CTGAAAATAATTTGCCAAAGCTCCGTGATCATCATACTCCGCCAAATCTAATTCATATGAAGCACCCTGTGCGTCAAGCGCGTGCATTAATGGCTTGACATGACCTTCATAATGATGATCCCCACGTCCGACGTGAATATATATTTCCGGGAAAGAAATTTTATTTTCAATCTGATCAAAAATAAGGCGATTCAAGTACTCCACACTTTCCTCACCAGAATCACCCGCAATAAACTCAATAAGGGCACGCGTAAAACTAGAAACACTACTTAAATAATTTCCCATAAAGGTTTGAGGGCCACCGCTGATAACAGCACCAAAACTATACTTTATTCCGTAATATAACGCCGCATACCCCCCCTTACTTGAACCACATAAAATCACATTCTCCATTGGAATACCACGCTCATTCGCAATTGAAACAATCAACGCAACCACTGAGGATTCAAGTGAAAAATCACGATTCTTTCCGGTGTAATAACAGACACTTCCTTCACAATCATCAAGTATGAAAATCTTATTATGCTTACAACCACCGAGCGTATTTATATAGTTGTAAGTTGGCGGCTTCCCCTCAGACTCTTTACCATGAAAGGCTGAGAAAACTACGACAAGAAAACTACTATTCTCATTAGATTCTTGAAAAACATACTTAACAGGCCTCGTTAACTGAAAAACTTTTTCTCCAGGAAAAGACATACAACCCCTTAATTTGGCCACAAAATTTTAGACCAGGAAATCAATATTAATTTAAAAAGTTCTGCTGGGAGTCTCTCTAAAAATTTTGCCTTGAACTGCTCCCAGCAACACTCACAAGCCTCTCTCCTCAGAAGTCAACATACGCTTGAGCAAAACCATCAGAAATAACTTGAGTTTGCTTCCCATTCAAAAAGAAATCATCATCCACCTTCCACGTATGAGCCCCACCACTCCCGCGATACTGAATAAAATTGAAGGGATCTGCAGCATATATTTTATAACCAGCACTTTTTAAATTCTTGATAAATGTACTATCCTCACCAGTATTTCTGGACTCAAATTTAATCTTATCAAACACAGACTTCTTGATAACAAACGTCGGCCCGGCTACAAAGTCTACTTCACGATGCTTCATACTTGGGAAACGTTTAATAAGCTTATTAGAACCGGACAAATACATGTAGAGCTCTTGCTTACCGACCATACCATAATTTCCAAATTTAAAAGGAATCAACATGTCAGAGAGGTAATTCTCGAAGTAGAAATCATCATCATCCATCTTCGCGATATACTCACCCTTGGCATAAGTAGCGGCATGATTGAATCGCTCCCCAAGAGTAATGTCCTGACTATCATTCACAATGACTTCAATTCGCTTCAGGTTAGATGACTTAGCCTTTAACTTTCCAAGAAGATCATCCTTTTGCGCACTGCTGAAGTCCTGAAGCACCAGTATCAGCTCGCAGTTTGAGTGATTCTGCCTCGTCATGTTCTCGACAATACGATCGATCATATTCGGGCGACGGGTACAGGTAATGATACTCACCAAGGGCTCTTCATCTTCAGCTTCATAACCTAGTGCCTGTTTGATGGACTGTAGACGATGGACATAGGTGTGCCTAGTCATTACTTCACGGTAGCCAAGGTGAGATGTACGTTCCCAATAATGCTCATCTGTTAGAAGCCTCTCAATAATCTTGTTTGCTTCCTGAGCATCATTCGCCATATGTACAATGCCAGAAAACTGCTCTTCAATAGCTTTTGAGGGAGTCGATACTACGGGGGTACCACAGGCGAGGAGCTCGTACACCCTGCGCGACATCATCGTAGGTGAGTCCACAATAGTATTGACGTTGAGAAAGACCTTAAAGCGCTTGTAAAGCTTCACCACCTCATGGAATGGCACTGCATCCCTGATAAACGGCTGGAATTTTTCTGGGAACTTGTATCTATCGCTATCAATTTTTGAGAAACGGTCATAAATCGCTCCATTGAAGTCAAGAATAGACGGTAGCAGCGCATCCATCTGCCGCTTCCGCTCATCGTGGCCTACTCCATAGTAGGAACCGGCGAAACAAACGGTCTCAGGCTCAGTGCGGAATCGATCTGATGGGTTACAGATTTGTTGCTGCGCAGCGAACGGCACCGCATACACATCAGCGCTGGGCACGTCCTGTTCGTACGAACTGACTTTATTACTATCTGTTGTGAAGATAATATCGGCTTGCTTGGCAATAGGTAGATAGCGCTCATAGTGCATTGGATCTTCCTTGTTCCAGAAGACCACAGGCATTTTCTCTTTGACCCGAGGTATTAAGTCAAGCAGCGCCTGCGCATTGGCATGTTTCAACCCTGGAGAGGTAAAGGCATATTCCCAAGCACCGCCATTACCTTTCCAGCAGCTTTCCAAGAAGGCAAATGTAGCGGTAGAAGACTTTACTTGACTCTTATAGTTTTTTCTATCAACACGGAAGCTATTGAATTCGTACTTCCAACATTCTTCGGATATTTCATCCATGATAGAAATAGCTTTGAAGTCTTTCGGCGCTTTTTTAAGTTTTTTTTGAGGAGCCGCGATCGGTAGTTCTTTGGTAGTTGGAACTTTAGCCTCCGGTAGTGCTACGTTGCACTCAGTGACTACCGAGCTTTCACCAGGCAACGCCCATGCCAGACTGTTGATACTGTCCTGCATCAGCAACGCCGTGGAGGCACTTGGGGCTGCTGTACTCAGCACCTTTTGGATGCTAAAGGCTAGGCTATCGGCTCTACCCGCATCAAACGTAACCACACCTTCATGCTTGGCGGCAATTCCCCCTAACGCTGCGACATCCGACACCACCAGTCGTTTGCCATAGGCCAGCGCTTCAGCTGCCTTCATCGGGGGCACCAGCTCACACACGGGCAGCTTCTTGCGCGGTATCACGACTATATCTATCAGCGCATAGTAGTCCGCTACCTGCTCGTGGGGCACGCGGCCGACCTGAATCAGCCAAGGTTTGTCGACAAGAGTCTTACTGGAGCCAGACACTTTGGTCACTGGCTGGCCATCTCCCACCCACAGAAGCTTGATTTTTTCTCCCTGGTTGACCAGTTCAGCGCAGGCATCGAGCAGCACATCCAGTCCTTCGTATGGGGTGAAGCTACCCACATAGCCCACCACCTTGTCATCCGCCTCAATCTCCAACCGCTGCCTTAATGCCGGAAAGGTATGCTTGATCTCAGGGAGCTTACTGACGCCGTTGGGCACGATCTCGATCTTGTCGGCGTCCACCCCACGCCTGGCCAGCTCCTCCTTCATCGGCTGGTTGAGGGTAAATACCTTCAGGGCCTGCCTGCCCACGAAAGCATCACGCGCAGCTTCTACATTGAAGGCGGGGGTATTTTCGTAACCAGGTTCCCGGGCCGCACGGGATAGCTCCCAAAACCCGCGGACTTCATTATAAAACGGCAAGCCAAGGCGTCTGGCGGCGATCCACGCCGGCAGTCCGACAATATAGTTGGACGCGGCAAGTACGGCTTCAGGACGGTAAATACGAAACAGCTCGACAAAGCGCTCTACGCTCGCCTTCAGCGTATTCAACTCACCTCGTGGATGCTGATCATCCGGCCAGCGGCTGTGGATATAGCGCACCCCATCAACAATTTCCTGAGTATCAACGGCGCCTTTATCTGTACCCAGTTCCCACGGTCGGCCGGGCCGTACAAAGCATAGAGCCTCAAAGCCATGACCACTCAAGGCCTTAGCAATTGCTTGAGTTCGTATCGCGTAACCGTTACTGGCATAGCTTTGCCCGTGGCTAACCACGTAAGCAATGCGTCCTTGTACCGGGCTATGCAGTGAATCATGAGGCTGTTTAGCGAGCGCCTCAGCGTGCTGTAGAAGTACATCCATAGTGTATTTTTCGGCAGTTGACTGGGTGACGAATGAAAGGATGGAGCGGCCGAAGCCACTCTCAGAACAGGTGCTTATCTCAGCAGCCCCACGGCGTCGATCACAGTGGGTTTGGCAGCTACGGCCTCGACCTGCTCAACAAAGGGCTTATGATTTACGAGTACAGAGGTAACGTCAGCCTCTTCGAGAGCCTGCTCCAGTGAAACCAACTCCACGTTCGGGTACTGGAAACCTTCCGGCAGGGCTTCGATATTCGGCTCAACGATCAGCAGGCGGCAGCCCAGTTTTGCCACTTCATTGGCAATACTCAGCGCCGGGCTCTCACGCAGGTCGTCGATATCTGGCTTGAAGGCGATACCCAGGCAGGCCACGGTGATGTCGCTGCGGGTATAGCCCGGATTCTTTTGATGCGCTTCCTCCAATGCTGCCTTGATCTGGTTAAGTACCCAACGGGGTTTGCCATCGTTCACCAGGCGTGCAGTGCGGATCAGCTCCGCCTCTTCGGGGCAGGAGTCAACGATGAACCAGGGGTCTACAGCAATACAGTGGCCCCCAACACCCGCACCCGGCTGGAGGATATTTACCCGTGGGTGTCGGTTGGATAGAGAGATCAGCTCCCAGACATTAATGTCCAGCTTGTTACAGATCACAGATAACTCGTTGGCGAACGCGATATTGACATCGCGGAAACTGTTCTCAGTCAGCTTTGCCATTTCTGCGGTACGTGCGGTGGTTACCAGGCATTCGCCCTCAACAAAGACTTCATACAGAGCTTTTGCTGCCTCAGAACACTTGGCTGTCATACCACCGATGACACGGTCGTTTTCTACCAGCTCACGCACAACGTGGCCCGGCAGTACACGCTCGGGGCAGTGCGCAATGCGGATATCGGATTCTTCACCGTGAGTCTGCGGGAAAGTCAGGTCCGGGCGAGCTTCCGCCAGCCAGGAAGCCATTTTTTCGGTGGCCCCCACAGGTGATGTGGATTCCAAAATGACCAGGTTGCCAGGCTGAAGCACCGGAGCCAGTGCTTTGGCTGCAGACTCGATATAACTCAGGTTGGCTTTATGATTGAGCCCTTCAGGGTCTGGGAAGAACGGAGTGGGTACCGCCACCAGGAACGCGTCGGCAGCCTCGGGGGAGGTGGTTGCCTTCAGGTAGCCCTCGGTCACTGCAGCGTGCACAACAATATCGAGCTCTGGCTCGACAATATGGATATCACCCTTATTGATGGTGTCAACCGCATGCTGGTTGATATCAACACCAATGACATTCTTCCTGCGGGAGGCAATTACTGCGGCAGTCGGCAGGCCAATGTAGCCCAGGCCGATAACGGAAATGGTTTCAAATTTCATGATACTGATAGCGCCTTATATAAATATCGAAATTCTTATTTACTTTGATAGCAAATGGATTACTTTTTGTTAGCTAAATACTCAACAATACGGTTACAGGCTTCACCGTCACCATAAGGGTTGTGGGCAAAGCTCATTTTTTCGTAAGCAGACTTGTCGGTAAGCAGCGCTGATATTTCACGGGTGATAACCTCTACATCGGTTCCGACCAGCTTTACGGTACCAGCAGCCACTGCTTCCGGGCGCTCAGTGGTATCGCGCATTACCAGCACTGGTTTACCCAATGACGGCGCCTCTTCCTGGATGCCGCCAGAGTCCGTCAGAATAATTTCTGACTTGCTCATCAGGTATACAAACGGCAGGTAATCCAATGGCTCAATCAAGTGGATATTATCTACGTCAGCCAGGAGACGATTTACCGGCTCACGTACGTTGGGGTTGAGGTGTACCGGATAGACCACCTGCGCATCTGGATGCTCACGGGCAATATTCGCAAGTGCCTGACAGATCCGCTCGAAGCCGCCACCGAAGCTTTCACGGCGGTGGCCGGTAACCAGTACCAATTTGCGATCTTCATCCAGGAACGGGAATTCGCTGGCAAGCTTGCTTGAAAGCTCCTGATTCGTGTCCAGTTTTTTCACCACTTCCAACAGCGCATCGATCACCGTATTACCCGTGACTACGATCGCGTCATCACTCACGCCCTCTTTCAGCAGGTTCTGGCGGGAGTTGTCTGTTGGTGCAAAGTGCACGGCTGCGATAGCGCCGGTGAGTTTGCGGTTTGCCTCTTCTGGCCAGGGGGAATACAAGTTGCCAGTGCGGAGGCCTGCTTCTACGTGTCCAACAGGTATCTGCTGATAGTAGGCAGCCAGGGTGGTCGCCAGCGTGGTTGCCGTGTCCCCGTGAACCAGCACAATATCCGGGTTCTCTTCTTTCAGGACATCGCGCAGGCCGGTGAGAATACCGGTGGTAACATCGGTCAAATCCTGCCCTGGTTTCATGAGGTTGAGGTCGTGATCCGGCTTGATCTCGAACAGATCCAGCACCTGATCCAGCATCTCACGATGCTGTGCGGTAACACATACTTTCGCGTCGATCCGGGAGTCATCACGCAGTTGAATGGCCAGCGGAGCCATTTTAATGGCCTCCGGGCGAGTACCAAATACTGTTAAGACTTTCAAAGTTCCCCCTACGCCTGTTTTTTACGATCAGTCAATTGATATTCGAGCTGTTCACAGCGGACGAAGTATTTCTCCAGCAACTGCTGGGTCTCTTTTAGCTGTGCAGCCAGTGCTTCTTTGTCGGATTTAGTGGTACCCACCACAGTACTTGCGGAGATCGTACTCGCTGTTGCCGCCACTGACTGCAAAACCGGCAGCTGCGGCGGGCAGTAGCTACGCCCTTCCTGTTTGCCAAACCGCAGGTAGTGCACCAGTGGGTTTTCTCCTTGTTCGCGAACATCTGCATTTTCTTGCAGGTAGGTCTTACCGCAAAAAACGGGCGATGGACTGCGCCCAATACGCCAGCCGTAGCGCAGATAGTGCTGAGCGGCAGAGAGCCTCACCTGTTTTACATCCGGATACTGTTCTTCATACCACGCTGCATCAAAGAGCGCAGAAGCTTCAATCAGTTCAATTTTGTGCCTTTCTTCCATTAGATCCCCCAAACACTTCCCATATTTTTCCTGGCTTAGCTACCATGTAACTTGTGATGAAATTCCTTTTTACATACACGAAGTAGATTAGTATTTAAATGAAATGAAAATTCAGGTAATGCGGAATTCAAGCAATAGGGAATGGGCGGAGCTCCCGCTCCGCTTGCAAGAATAATTCTTACTTCCCTGTTGCTGTTTCCTTCCTTACTTCAAACTAACTCTTCAAAATGACAGTACTGCTGCGGTACCGACGGCTATGCGGTAGAGAATTTCTGTTACATCTTTTGTAACCTGAAGTTCGCCTGCCTGAATTTTCGGCATCACCATAATTTCATCACCCGCGCGCAGTGTGCCCGTCAAGCGGTTATTGAACTTCCTCTCCTTGATACGGCTGATGGTGCCATCCAGGTGGAGGATTATCAGCTCGTCGGTATCAGCGCTGTTAGAGAATCCACCGGCCATTTCGATGTAATCATCAAGGGTATGCTCCTCATCAAAAACTAGAGAAGTCGGGAAGACCACTTCACCCACTACAGAGACTGTCGACGCTCTCAGCGGCACCACCAGCTCATCCCCATCCTCAAGCAACATCTCGCCAGCGCGGTCATTGTTGGCCAGCACAACCTGGCCACGGGGCTGCGCCTTGCGCGCTTTACTGATAAATTTTTGAATCATTGCCGCGCTATCTTTCAGCGAGGCTTTGTCAGATGAGGTGACTGGCTGCCGGGTCAGCGCTTCCATTTCCAGGGCATCCAGCGATCTTTCCAGGGCGATTTTTTGCTGTTCCGCCACACTTTTCCGGTACAGCTGTATCGCAAAAGGGTTTGCATTGTCGCGGTAGTGAATGCGGTCAATCAGGTCCGCAAGGGTTGCGCCATAAGGCAGTACATAAGCTGCAGGCCCTTCCACTTCACCTTTCACACGGATGGAAATGGTGTTGATGTCGCTGTCGCTGACCAGTTCGACGTGAGCGCCCGCATGGAGTTCGGTCTGCATTGCCTGCTCGATCGGTAGGTAGCTGGCCTCCTGGCGGTCATCAATAATCTGGGTAATCCGCGCGTAATTGGCCTGCGGCTTGGGTTTGGCGACCAACAGCATTTCACTCAAGCTGGTGGTCTCGCCGAGGAACTCAATCTTCGCAGATTGCTGTACATCGCCTTCCAGGGTTACGTAACCATGACGCGCGCCCACCACAACAGAATCCCCATTGCGGAGCTGCAGCGCCGGCATCTGCCCGGTTACCAGGAACTGGTACAGGTTTACACGCTGCAGCAACTTGCCCTGACGCAACACCTGAATATCGATATAGCTACCGCTTTCCGGGTCGATACCGCCAGCACTGTCCAGGTAATAGAGTACCGAGTCCGACGAATATCCATTGTAAAGGCCGGGACGCTGAACATTACCGGTCACAAACACTTTTACTGGTTGGCTCGCTTCCAGGTTTGCATAGGCGTTTACGTTGCTCTTGAACACCTGCTTTACTCGGCGCAGCACGAAATCATTGAGCTCGCCATTTTCCACCCCGGCCACATGCACCGGACCTACCTCTGGGATAAAAATGTTTCCCTGAGGATCTACCGGTAAACTGGCACTAAAGCTGTAAGCCCCCCACAGCTGAAGGTTGATTTTGTCGCCAACAGTAATCTGGTAATTGGGGTTGAAGCCGGTAAATGGTTGATCGCGAAAAGCGCCCTGAAACAGCGACTGACCGAACACCTCAACACCATTCACTCCCGGACTGGCAACGGAGGCGGGTACCGACACCGGCTGCTCTGCTGCCGAGAGCAACCGTTGCTCGGTCAGCTTGTCGATCTGCTGTGTTTCAAGCGCGTAGCTGGTGCTGCTCATCAACAGGAGGCCCGTTATACCAATATCGCGAAACCAGTAGAGAAGCGCTGTCGTTGTATTTCTAATCATGTGATGTTGGAAAACTCTGAAAATTGCTGTTCGACGTTGCGACGCAAGGTCTTTAAATCCTGTGGTCCCGGATGCTCGCTATCATCATGCGAATGACCCCATAAATAAGCAGAAGTACCACTAACAAACTGACCAGGTTGTAAATTTTTTCCGGGAAGCGTGCCTCTTCCGCCAGCGATGGGCGGGACACCACAATCAGGTGCTTCAATCTGCTAGAGGCCTCCATACGCGCGGTTTCAAGTGCTTTCAAAGCGGTTTGATAGGCATCCATGGCAAACTGCAGATCCAGTTCCAGGTTCTGGAAGTTGGCACTCAGGCTGTTCAGGCGCACGCCACTCTGATCCCCGGAAATACCGACTATACGGGCCTTTTCCTGCTCGATCTGGTGCTCCAGCGCGGCTATTTCTGTTTGGATGGATACGACCTGGGAGGAATTCGCATTGAGGTAGGTCTTCGACGCTGAGAGCTTGGCTTTCTGTTCGGACAAGCGCGACTCCAGGCCTTGAATAATACTGCTGATACCCCGGGTCAATTCTTCCGGGCTGACCACCTTGTTCTGGTTCTGAAAGTCGAGAATTTGCTGCTTTGCAGTGCGCAGCTTGACTTGCGCACGCTCCATTTCCTTCCGAACGAAACTGACCTGCTTTTCAGCCAGCTCCCTGCTTACCGCATTGACGAAATCCTCTGACTTCCGGGTGATGGTCTCCACCAGCTCCTGGGCAAAATCCGGCTCAAATGCCTGCGCCTCGATACTGACAATACCGGTCACTTCATCAAAGGAAACGCCGATATGCGTCCGGTAGAACTCAAGGTAATCTTCCTGCGAGGCATCCGCTGGCAAACGGGAGAAGTAATCGTGGCTGTCGCTTTTGTAGTATTCGACAAGGTCGAGCTGTTCATTCAGGTACAGAGCCATATCCAGTGACTGGATATAGTTGACCACCAGGTACGCATCCTGACTATTACCAGAAATACCCGGCATCAGCAGCCCGAGCGTTCCATCCACATTCTGTTCTGCGCCATTCTCTTTCACGATCAGCTGGGTGGTACTCACATACCGTTCAGATACCCAGAACACGTAATATGCGGCAACCATCAAAAATGGAAGCACCACAGCGAGCAGAAGACCGGTCAGCGTGTTCATCCGGCCCGCACGCTTCACAAGGCCGTTACCCGCCTTGAAAACCCGCTTCTTTATATTGCCTGCCGTAGCCGCTAGCTCGGGTTTCCCCTTACTTTCTGGCAACGCCGGAACTGTCTGATTATTGCTCATTCGACTTCTTAATTAACGGCCAGTGCCGTTTTTTGGGTTGTTGTTTTCTTGGGAATATTGCTCTGGTAGAGATCAATGGCGCCCTCAATGGAGTCAAAAAGCTCCAGTCCCTGGGGACCCAGGTAAATTCCCACATCGCAGTTTTTCTGTAAGGTGGACATACTGTGTGCGACGATAATAAAATTCGCCGTTTTGCGTTTTTCTGCGATCACTTCCTGGCACTTGTGCTTGAAGTGTGCATCCCCTACAGACATCACCTCGTCCACCAGATACCAGTCAAAATCCACGGCGATGCTGAGGCCAAATGCCAGACGCGACCGCATGCCGGAAGAATAGGATTTCACTGGCGCATCAAAATAGTTACCGATTTCAGCAAAGTCCTGCACTCGATCGAGAACCTGCCTCCGCGCACTGCCCCACATTCCGTGCAGACCACAGATGAAGGCGGCGTTTTCGCGACCGGTCATACTTCCCTGGAAACCGCCGGACAGGCCCATCGGCCACGAGATGCGCTGATCGGTAATCACGCGCCCCCGATCCGGGTAGTCAATCCCGCCCATAATCCGCAGCAGTGTGGACTTACCGGCACCATTGCGACCGAGAATGCCGATGTTTTTCCCCTCAGGGAACACGGCATTTACATCCCGGAACAGCGTTTTTCGCCCATGTGGGGTACGGAAGGACTTGGTGAGGTCGCGCAATTCAATCATCGGCTGCGCACCAAATCTCGCCACTGCGCGCGATACACCAGTAAACCGAAGGCCAAAGTTACCAAGGCGCTCATTGCCAGATAATTCAAGTTGGCAAACTTGCCGTGATAGCCGGCAAAGAGTCCACTGCGCGTTAGCTCAATCATATGCAAAACCGGGTTCCAGCTCAGATACGGGTGAAACTCTTCCGGCAGTTGCTCGAGAGAGAAGAACACGCCGGAGAGGAAGTACATAGGACGCTGAATAACCGGGGCAAACTTGGCTACCTCAGGGTAGCGCTCACCAATTACGCACAATGTCAGGGCCAACCCCAAGCCAAAGCCGAGAAATGCCAGATTTGCAGCTACCAGCAGCAAGAAGTTGTTGAACGGCGCGGAAATATCAAACCAGCGAAAGCCAAACCAGAATATGGCAAGACTGCCGATATAAATAACGAACTCCAGCAGCACCCGGGAAATAACAGCATCAAACGGGCGTAACTGGCGGTAATTGAACAGTCCGCGATTGGCGGAGACCGCCGCAAGCCCTTTGGAAAAGCAGTGATTGAAAAACAGAAAAGGAGCGATCCCGCCCAGCATAAACAGGGCCGTAGGGATACCGGGATAAAATTCACGGCCAAGAAAACTAAATATCGCAACCAGCAACAGAATATGCATCGCAGGCTCCAGCAGCACCCACGCATAACCAAGACGCCACTTGCCAAAGCGGGTCTTCATCTCGCGGATCATTAGCGCACGGATGACATCGCGCTGGATCTGCCAGGGACTGCGTTGAATGGTTGGATGCATTTTGACCGTTCAGATTCTTATCACTGTGGAATTGCCGCAGTCATCCCTCAGGATGCTCTGGGCTTCGGGAAAGCTTCTGTCAAGAGGTATTTCGCGCCCTCACACCACACCCCAGAAACTGTGACAGGGTTCCGCGCGATAGGCGCAAAATTGTACAAGAACAGAGGACTAAACGCACCTGCCATTTCATTACAATCCATTACAGCCTGTAGAGATTTGCGTCGTTTTGTCACGCACAACCACCCGAATTTTCTAGCGACTATTTTTTAACCGGAATCAAACGCGAGAAATTAACGAAGACCACCAGGATTCTCCTTCCAGGTACCACCGGATAGTTTTTTCGATTCCGGTGGAGAAAGATTCCGAGGGCTCATACCCGAGCTCATTGCGGGATTTCGCGGGGTCGATAGCATAACGACGGTCGTGCCCAGATCGATCCGTAACGAAGGTGATCAACTCCGCTGAGCGTCCCTCTCTGGCCTTGCGGGCTCTTGGAAATCGCGCTGCCAATGACAAATTATCGGCGAAAGCGTTATCCATCTGCTCACAGATTAGCTTCACGATATCGATATTTGCCCACTCATTGATGCCGCCAATGTTGTAGCACTCGCCCAGGCGCCCCTTTTTGATCACCAGGTCAATGCCACGCGCGTGGTCTTCTACGTAGAGCCAGTCACGGATCTGCTGGCCATCGCCATAAATGGGCAACGGCTTGTCTTGCAGGATGTTGGTAATTACCAGCGGGATCAACTTTTCCGGGAAGTGATAGGGCCCGTAATTGTTGGAACAATTGCTGGTGGTGATCCTCAATCCATAGGTGTGATGGTAAGCGCGAACCAGATGGTCGGACGCGGCCTTACTGGCAGAGTACGGGCTGTTGGGCGCATACGGGGTGCTCTCGCTGAAGGCGGGATCGTTGGGCTCGAGCGTGCCGTACACCTCGTCAGTAGAGACGTGGTGGAAACGGTGATTTTCTTTATTCAGCCCTTCATCCAGCCAGACCTTTTTTGCCGCTTTAAGCAGGCTGTGGGTGCCGATGATATTGGTTTCAATAAAGGCATCGGGACCGGTGATGGAGCGGTCTACGTGACTCTCTGCGGCAAAGTGTACCAAGGTATCGATGTGGTGCTCTTTGAGCAGGGTTTCCACTAGCTGGGTGTCACAGATATTGCCGTGACTGAATACAAAGTTGGGGTTATTCGCTACCGGTTCCAGGCTGGCTTTGTTGCCGGCGTAAGTCAGTGCATCCAGCACGACTACCTTGTCCTGTGGATAAGTTTTCATCCAGTAGTGGACGAAGTTGGCACCGATGAAGCCGGCGCCGCCGGTTACTAGCAGGTTACTCATTTTTGTACTTCCGTTGATCTGGATTCCGGCCTGCGCCGGAATGACGGTGCTCCGTTTTTCTGAATCCCGGGTCAAGCCCGGGATGACGAGGAGAGAACGCTCCTCAGGACTTGGCGCCAGTGTTTTGGGGTTGCACCTATTGCTTTTGCCAGTCGGTTTTTGTCCAGCACGCTGTAGGACGGGCGCTTCGCGGGGGTTGGGAAGTCAGCGGTCGCGATGGGGTTGATCTGTACCGATTTTTCTTCGGGGATCAGGCCTGCAGCTTTACCTTCCTCGTAAATGGCAACAGCGAAGTCGTACCAACTGGCGGCACCGGCGTCGGTGCAGTGGTAGATGCCTTTTGCTTCCGGATTTTGTGCCAGTGCATAAATACTCTGTGCAAGCGTGCCTGCCCAGGTGGGGGTTCCGATCTGGTCTGCAACTACGCCGAGTTGGTCGCGCTCGTTCATCAGGCGCAGCATGGTGTTTGCAAAGTTACTGCCTTCGCGGCCGTAAACCCAGGCCGTGCGGACGATCATCGCCTCCGGCAGGATTGCCTCCACGGCTTCCTCACCACGCGTCTTGCTCTGGCCGTATACGCCCAGTGGCTGTCGGGCATCACCCGGCCGGTACGGGTGGGACTGCTCTCCGCCGAAGACGAAATCGGTAGAGACGTGGATCAGGCGGCCCCCCAGTTCGCGACAGGCGAGGGCCAGGTTTTCCGGGCCGCGGGCGTTGATCAGGTGGGCCTGCTCTGTATCGGATTCTGCTTTATCTACGGCGGTGTAGGCTGCGGCGTTGATGACGACGTCCGGCTGCGCCTGTTTGAGTACGGTAAAAACCTGGTCCTTGTCTGTGATATTCAAGGTTTCCCGGCCATGGGCGATAACCGTTATGCCAGAGGAGGCTTGCTTTTGTAGCTGCTGGCCTAGTTGACCGTTTTTACCGGTGATTAGTACTTTCATGTCTCGCTTGTCGCTATTGGTGGATGCGCTGCGCTTATCCACCCTACGTCCTTGTTGAGGAGCTGGAGCTCCGCGGTCCCGGGTTAGCCGAAGGTGACGGCGTCTTTGAGGAGTTTGCCTTCGGCGTCTTTGGTGGAGAGCTTTGGTTGCTCACCGTTGACCAGAGGCCATTGGATGCCGAGATCCGGATCGTCCCAGCGTAGGGAATGCTCATGCTCCGGGGCATAGTAGTCGGTGCATTTGTAGACAAACTCGGCAGAGTCGCTGGTGACATAGAAGCCGTGGGCAAAACCTTCCGGGATCCAGAGTTGACGCATGTTGTCGTCGTTCAATAACACCCCCACCCACTGACCGAATGTGGGGGAGCTTTTTCGCAAATCTACGGCGACGTCGAACACTTCACCGGCGGTGACGCGCACTAGTTTGCCTTGGGTACTCTGTGTCTGATAATGCAGACCGCGAAGAATCCCCTGGCCGGATTTGCTGTGGTTATCCTGCACGAAGGTGCGCTCGGCGCACTCGCGATTGAAGAAATCCTGACGAAAGGTTTCCAGGAAAAAGCCGCGCTCGTCACCGAAGATTTTGGGTTCGATGATTTTTACATCGGGAATTCTGGTTTCTATTACTTTCATATCAACGTGCGAACCGGTGATCGCGCTGGGACTCGGCGATCAATAGCATGAGGTATTCGCCATAACCACTTTTCATCAGAGGCTGGGCCTGCTGTTCCAACATTTCGGCATCGATAAAGCCCTTGCGGAAGGCGACTTCCTCCGGGCACGCCACTTTCAGGCCCTGGCGGCGCTCGATAGTCTGTACAAACTGGGCGGCCTCCAACAAGTTATCGTGGGTGCCCGTATCCAGCCACGCGGAGCCACGGCCCATTAGCTCGACATTCAGTTTGTCCCGCTCTAAATACATGCGGTTGAGGTCGGTGATTTCCAGTTCACCACGGTGGCTGGGCTTCAGTTCTTTTGCCAGGTCACATACCTGATCATCGTAAAAATACAGGCCCGTTACGGCGTAGTTGGATTTGGGCTCGGTGGGCTTCTCTTCGATGCTGATTACCTTGCCTGTTCGATCAAACTCCGCCACGCCATAAGCGCGCGGATCGGCGACATGATAACCAAACACGGTGGCACCCTCTGCTCGTTGATCCGCACTCTTCAGCACTTCATTGAAACGTTCCGCGTAATAGATGTTGTCTCCCAATACCAACGCACTGGGGTTATTGCCAACATGTTCACGACCAATCAGAAATGCCTGGGCCACCCCACCCGGGGCGGGCTGCACCGCGTAGGAAATATTGATGCCCCATTGGCTGCCATCTTCCAGCAGTTTCTGGAACAGCGGCTGCTCATCCGGGTTGGTGATAACCAGAATGTCCCGAATACCGGCCATCATCAGCGTGGTAAGCGGGTAGTAAATCATGGGTTTGTCGTACACCGCCATCAGCTGCTTGCTGACGCCTTTTGTCAGCGGGTATAACCGCGTACCAGAGCCGCCAGCCAGAATAATTCCTTTGCGCGACGTTTGTCCCGACTTCATTCGCCCTCCCAACTGGAGCCTCACTTACTGGATTGGTCGAACCACAAAAAAGGCCGCATCCTCTCGGATGCGGCCTTTTGATTTGGTGGAGCCTAGCGGGATCGAACCGCTGACCTCAACACTGCCAGTGTTGCGCTCTCCCAGCTGAGCTAAGGCCCCAAATTGGGTTGCTTTCCCTTGAAAGCGGGGCGCATTTTAACAGTGCCCCGGTTCCTGTCAACAAGAAAAAACAACTTTTTAATCAAATAGTTAGCATCCTGTTTTGGACAGCCGGTCAATTGGCCGAGCTGCCCACTGGCGGAGGAGTGGTTGCGCATGGTTCCGGGCCAGCTGGGCCCCGGGTCGAGGCCGGGGCGACGGTCGCAATCAGGCGACTTCTTCGACCCGCTGCTTCTGGCCGGCAAGAAACTTCTGCAGACCTTCGCCCACATCCTCGTGATGCAAGCCGTATTCGAACTGAGCTTTCATATAGCCAAGTTTGTTGCCACAGTCGTGGCTGTGACCGACGATGCGGTAGGCGTCCACGGTCCGGATTTTGAGCAGCTCGTCGATGGCGTCGGTGAGCTGGATTTCGCCACCGGCACCGGGGGCGGTTCTTTCCAGCAGGCTCCAGATTTCTGCAGGCAGTACGTAGCGGCCGACGACGGCCATGTTGGAGGGCGCGGAATCTACGTCCGGCTTTTCTACCATGCCGTCGATTTTGGCTACACCACCCACTTTCAGGTCTGCCCCAAGGCAGTCCACCACGCCATACTTGCTGACTTCCGCCCAGTCCACGGATTCCACCATGATCTGGCTGGCTTTGGTCTGCTCAAAGTTGCGCACCATGGCAGCGAGGTTGGTGGTGGTGAGATCAGACGCGTATTGGTCGACCAGTACATCCGGCAGCAGCACGGCAAAAGGATTGTCTCCCACTACCGGGCGGGCACAGGCGATGGCGTGACCAAGACCTTTCGCCTCTGCCTGGCGTACCGAGATTACAGTCACGTCTTTGGGGACGATGGAGCGCACTTCGTCCAGCAATTGGCGCTTGAGGCGATTTTCCAGCTGCGCTTCCAGTTCGAAGGAGGTGTCGAAGTGGTTTTCGATGGCGTTTTTACTGGCGTGGGTCACCAGTACGATTTCCTTGATGCCCGCGGCAACCGCTTCACTGACTACGTATTGAATCAGGGGTTTGTCGACGATAGGCAGCATCTCTTTGGGGATAGCCTTGGTGGCCGGCAACATGCGCGTGCCCAGACCCGCCACGGGGATGACCGCTTTTTTTACTGTGTTCATTCTTTTTCCGTCTTATCTGAAATACTTCTCGGTTAGTCCGTTAAACCTCAGTTTGGCGGGATTCTAACCATTAAAAGAGATGCCTGTCACACCAGCAGGCCTAAAAATACCGATCTCGCAGCTTTTCCGTTGCACTCTAACCGAAGCGGCTCAACAAATGTACAGGCAAAAAAAATGCCACTCCGAACGGGGAGTGGCGTTGATTTGTTGCTCGCGGACGTTCGGCTCTTTCTATTCCGGACCATTTTCTTTGTCGCCCCCATGTCGTCATGCGGGCTTGACCCGGTGCAGGAATCCGGCTTAGAGGAACCTGGATCCCGGCCTTCGCCGGGATGATGCGGGAATTGCGCCGCCCCGGAACAACAAGTGTGACTTCAGCCCAGAGAGGCGTATTCCTTATCCCAGCGCTTCAATACCTTCTTGCCGGCACCGCCCAGTGTGTCGATGGCCTGACGCAGGCGGGCACGGCTGAGATCCGGGCCCAGGAGTTCCATGGCATCCATGACCGAGAAGGATGCGGTGGTGCCGCTGATGGCGACGAACAGCGGCGCATTGAAGTCTTTGAGTTTGATCTCCATCTGCGTGGACAGCTCTTTCATGGCAGCAAAGATGTTGTCTTTGCTCCAGCTGCGCAGGGCTTCCAGGCGCCACAGGGCAAATTGCAGCAGCTTTTTCTGGTCGTCCAGTTCCAGCTTGTTGCTGGCAAAGCTGTCTTCGGTCAGCGGCAGTTTACCGGCGGCGAGGAAGCTGACCAGCGGTGCGAAGTCGCCAAAGGTTTCCATACGGCCCTTGGCATGGGGCAGGACTTTGAGCAGGTTCTCGCGGTTCAACAGCCACTGTTGCAGGCGGTCGGCCAGTTGCTCGTCGTCCTGCTCACGGATCCACAGGCCGTTGAGCCAGCTCAGTTTTTCCACATCGAACACCGGGCCGCCGAGGGAGACGCGCTGGATGTCGAAGTGCTTGAGCATTTCCTCCAGCGTGAACTTCTCGCTCTCGTCCGGCATGGACCAGCCCATACGGCCGAGGTAGTTCAGCAGCGCTTCGGGCATAAAGCCGGCGCGCTTGTAATAAAGGATGGAGGTGGGGTTTTTGCGCTTGGACAGTTTGGTCTTGTCCGGGTTGCGCAACAGCGGCAGGTGGCACAGCACCGGCATGTCCCAGCCGAAGTATTCGTACAGCAGCTTGTGTTTGGGCGCGGAGTTGATCCACTCCTCGCCGCGCAGTACGTGGGTGATCTCCATCAGGTGGTCGTCCACCACGTTGGCGAGGTGGTAGGTGGGCATGCCGTCGGACTTGAGCAGAATCTGGGCGTCTACCTGGGCCCAGTCAATCTCGATGGCGCCGCGCAGCAGGTCTTCCACCACACAGGTACCGCTTTCCGGCACATTCATGCGGACCACGTAGGGCTCACCGGCCGCCTTGCGTTTGGCTACCTCTTCTTCCGGCAGTGCCAGATCGCTGGGCTTGAGGGTCGCTTTGCCGGATTCCTGCAGCTGTGCGCGCAGCTGGTCCAGCTCTTCCGCGGTGCGGTAGCAGTGGAACGCGTGGCCTTTGGCAACCAGCTCGTCACAATACTTCTTATAGATGTCGCCGCGCTCGCTCTGGCGGTACGGGCCGTGGGGGCCGCCCACATCCGGGCCTTCCTGCCAGTCCAACCCCAGCCAACGCAGGCTGTCGAGAATGGCCTGCTCGGATTCCGGGGTGCTGCGCTGCTGGTCGGTATCTTCAATACGCAGCACAAACTGGCCACCCTGGGCCTGGGCAAAGCACTGGTTGAACAGGGCGATGTAGGCGGTACCTACGTGGGGGTCCCCGGTGGGGGAAGGAGCGATACGGGTTCTTACGGTCATGATTCGCCTGGATTGGTTAATTTTGGATCAAGGGGCTGATCGTCAAGGCGCGGCATTATATCGCCCTGCTACCGGGCCGCACAGTGAAGTCTATAAAGTGACCTCAAAACCTGTCCTAACTGACAGGAAAGACTAACCATTCTCTAATATAAAGTTATTTGTAAATTTCCGTGACTCAATTCACATAATATGTATCATCGCCTCCAAGTCGACAGAACTGGAGGGAAATCCACCAATTCGTGGTAGCCGACGCCATAGGCTCGCTCAAAGTACGAGCATCCCCATAAAACAACACTTCGGGATTCAGGGATATCACTATGAAAAAATATGCACTTCGCTCTCTACTGGCCATTGCCACTGCGGCCGCGACTTTTGGCGCAACTGCAGCTCAAAACCCCGATGCTGCAACAGCGAATGATTCTTCAGGTAACTTTATTATCACGATGAATCTGGCGCCTTACATCATCGTCAACCAGTTTGACGATCTCGAGCTGACCGTCGATCCAGCCAACGGCGCCAGCGGTAAGGAAGACATCTGCGTCGGCGGCTATGGCTTCCCTGATTACAGCATTGCTTTCAGCAGCGGCAATGGCACCCCCGAAATGCCATTTGCCCTGAAAGGCGCCACCGACTCCGTACCCTACGCGGTCCAGTTCGCCAACAACATCACCGATGAGACCGGTGCCGATGTACTCGATGACGGCACCCTGGGCGCCGACATCCGCCACAATCGCAATGCAACCGTCAGCGACTGCCTGACCGACGGCGAAGAAAATGCGAGCATATTCATCGCTGTTGACGCCGATGACTGGCAGAACACCAGCGAGCAATCCTTTTCAGACACGCTGACCGTTACTGTTAGCGCCATCTGACCCTTCAGCCCGCGACTGTGCTCAGGTCGCGGGCAACGGTATCTCTCCTCACAATAATGAAGCGCGCAATAGCAATAGGATTGCTGACACCGACCTTGCTCGCACCAGGAGTTGCCCGTGCAGCCGCGACGGCTTTCACTCTAGAGACCGGTACTCCCGCCGGTTTTGAAGACCTCTCGGAAGCCCGCCACCTCGTGGTGGACGTGTACTACGGTGGCCGTATGGCAGGCACGGCAACGGCCATGGTAGATCCCGCCTATGTCGAGTTCGAGATGCCGCGGGCATTGCTTCCGCTGCTGCCGCACACGCTCGCACCAGAGAGGGTTCACACCGCACTTTCCCGGCCACTCCCCCGTAACACGCGCAAAGTCTGCCGCTCGGCCAGCCAGTCCGGCTGCGGATACCTGTCTCCAGGGGAATACGAAGACGTAGGCGTGATCTTTGATGAATCCCGCTTCCGCGTTGACCTGTTTCTGGCGCCCGACTTGCTACCGAAGCAGTCCTCAATCTCCGATCCCTTTCTTCCAGAATCCAGCACCGGGTTTTCATTCATCCAGAACCTTTCCGGCACCTGGTCGGGCGTGCGCAGCGAAACGGGAGATGACGCACACAGTGCAGCATTACTTGGCAATACCCTTGTAAGCAATGGGGAACATGGCCTACACAGCCAATGGGCGGTTACTGATGACCGCTCACAAGTTTATCAGCTGTACTGGAATCACGATTACCGTGGCCAAGCCTGGTCCGCGGGGCTGATCTATCCGGAAAATAATATCGGCGGTTTTGCGCTTTCCCCTCAGCTTTATGGGCTCGAATATCGCAGCTCCACCAACAGCCGCACCGATCAGCGCTACACCCAGGGCGCTCCGCTGGAGGTAAATATGCCGGTGCGTGGGCGCGTGGAAGTGCGGCGGGACGAGCGTTTGGTTCACTCGCAATTGCTAGAAGCGGGCAATCAGCTCCTCGATACATCAACCATGCCCAGTGGCGGATATGAGGTAGAGATTCTTACCTTTGATGAGAACGGGCGGCCACTCGGAAAATATCGCCAGTTCTTCGCCAAAGACGCCCGCCTGCCAGCGCCGGGAGAGTGGCGCTGGGCAATTCAGGCGGGAAAACCGGTTGGCACTCGCGATGGAGAGACATTGCCGGAGGCGCTGGATGACTATATGGCGCAGATAGGCGTCGCGCGACGTCTGTATGACAACGCAAGTCTGTTCAGCAATTTCGCCACAGCGGGCGATGAGCAACTGCTGGAGCTGGGCAGCCGTTGGGTGGGCACACACCTGGAGTTTGCACCGAGCCTGGTCCATACCCGCGACGGGCGCAACGGTTACCGCATAACGGCACTGGCCCGAATTTCAGATATTACGTTAAGCGCCTCTGAAGCCCGACTCGACGCACCAACGGAAAATACTGTTGAAGATTTCTCCCTGCTCGGTTCGGGTTACCGCCAGAGAAACATCGCCCTTAGCGGGAATGCGCTGGGTTGGCGCTATGCTTTGCGACATACCGAGAGAGACAACCAGTTTTACGTGTTGCCAGGGGAGTACTTGCCAAACTTGCAAACCAGTGCCGCTCAGAAGTTATCAACACTGGAGGTTCGCCGCAGTATTTTTCGCAACGCTCACTGGCTTGGAGATTTTACCCTGACGCACAATATCGCGGACGGTGAACACCTTACTCTTGCCAGCTTCGAGTTCCGCTTTAATGGGCATCAGCGCAGCCACAGCGCCAGAATACAGAGTGGACATGGAACCGGCGCTGCCGGTACGCGCGCAGCATTCACCACCAATTGGCACAACGACCCGTCGAGTACGCTGCGCGTAGACCAGCAGCTCTCCGGAGAAGTCAATGATTTCGGGACCTACCTGGGCGGCCAGCTCAGGCTTTCCGGAAGACGAGGGCGCGCGAGCACAACCGTAGCCTATCGCGACGGCGATGACTTCAGGTCCGTCAACTATCTGGGTAATTTCAACACCAGCATCCTGAGCGCTGAAAACACTTTCGCCTGGGGAGGTGATACCGCGCTGGACAGTGCCGTGGTTGTGGGTATCGATGGCGGCAAAGCACAACCCTTTGAAATTCTGGTAGATGGTGTACGGCGCGGTACCGCTGTTGCCGGTGAGCGTTCGGTAGTACACCTGCCAGCGTTTGGCAGCTACGATCTCACGCTGAAACCTTTGGCTGATGGCTTCTTCGACTACCGCGAGTCACAACAGACCGTCACGCTTTACCCTGGAAATGTGGCCACTACCACCTATGCCGTTGAAAGCATTGTGCTGGTGCTCGGGCGTCTGGTGAAAGACGGTGTTCCACTGGCTGAAACCCGTATCTCTATTGGGGAGCACAGTACAGTGACCGATGAATTCGGGGTGTTTCAGATGGAGATGCCGGTAAAACCCGGCAGGCTGCAATCTCCACCCGTAATCTGGGGCAATTGCAGAATACCTTTGCCCACGCAGAGCGCCGGCGAACACTGGCTTAATCTGGGCGTAGTCGAACTTGACTCCCAAAAGTGTGCCGCGGAGTCAGACAACTACGCTGCCAGACCAGGAGGGTGATCTGATATGTCACTGTTTCGCCTCATCTTATCTGTGACGTTACTGGTTCTGCTGCCTATTTCCGAGGCCTCAGCACAACGCAGTTACTCCGGCAACACCCTCGGATGTGTACCTGGCGTGCCGGATGTAAACAGCCAGGATCTGAATGCAGACCGCGGGCTGGGCGTGTGTGACGAAAAGAATGTTCACTCGCTCCAGTTTGAACCCGGCAGCCAGGATCTCGGCAGCATCGATTTTTTTATCCGTAGTTGCTGGTCCTGGTATTACACTAACCCCTGCCAAATCGATCGATACGGCCGATACAGTGTCGAAGTCGATGGGCCGACTGAGAATGGCTACCTCTATCTGACTGGTAGCAGCGGCGACACCTTGAAGGTCACCCTTGAATTTGTGCACCCAGCCCGACCTGCGGAGACACTCACCCCCGGCCAGGAAACCGACACACTTTATCCCGGTGTCAGGGATTACCTCGCCGGCCCCGTATCGCTTCGCGTGTCTCTCGCTCCGGGAGAAAGCCTGGTCTCCGATAGCTACAGTGGCAACTTCGATCTTTATGTGTATCAGTGCGAATGGTGGGACTACCAACCGCTGTGCAAGAATGCACCCGGCGACGATGGTGCGCCGGCGCTGCTCGCGCAACCGGTCCGTTTTCAGGTGGGCTTGAACCCGGACACCCTGATCAAGATCAGCGGCCTGGAAGACATGGAGCTCGACGGCAGCGGTACTGGCGACATTTCCGCGGAGCAAACATTCTGTGTGTTCACTACGGATAGTGCTGAGTTCAATATCCGCGGTGACAGCCAGAATGGCGACAACGCGTTCTGGCTGCGCGGGGAAACCATCACGGACGACATCATCCCCTATTCCGTCCAGGTCGAGCATCTCGGGAGCGCCCGCAGACCAAGGAACCTCAGGGAAGGGGAAGTTGCGCGTAAGTGGCCAGGTGCCAATCAGGAGAATTGCGGAGGTCAGGAAAATATGAAGATTCAGATAGAAGTTCAGCGCAGCGAAATGGGCGATCCGCGGGATGCCCGCTACCAGGATATTCTCACTCTGACGGTAGCGACGGAGTAACCGGGCAGATTAACTGTTTGTTAGAGAGGGATCTCGATGGTTTCCATTTCCCGACCTCGTGCCCGCAACCGAAGAACACCGCCGGAAAGGTCATCTGCCCACTCATCTTCTATCAGCAAACGTGCTTCCGCGTATATGCGGCCTCGCGTAGTCATGGGCCTACATTCCTGCGCCCGGCAATATTCCATCTCAACCACTTCAACATTGATATTACCCCGATTGGCCAATGACAGTTGTGCTCCCTGCCGCTCCAGAGACAGTTGGTAATCGCCATCCTGAGGCTGAACGAAGATCAAAACCTGGTAAGCCACCAGAATTTTCAGCGCATTTTTCTCCGACTTCAGCTCACCGACGACAGGCTTGAAGGTAACGCGATACACCTGCTCTTTTTCAAGGTCTCGATCCAGTGACATCAACCTGAAACGTTTTTCAGCGCCCGCGGGAATCACTGCCCGGGAAGGGCTGATCAACAGCTTGAACTCATCGGGATTGACTACTCGGATGCGTTCCTCATTCGGTAACCCGGCATTTTCAACCCGATAGATCTCTGTTTGCAGATACAGGGTTTCCTGATCCGGATTGGACACAACAATATCTTCCCGGGAATTCGGCAGGTCATGGAGATAGACAATGATTTTGTCCAGAGACATGGCGGCCAGCGCGGGCTGAGCGAGAAGGCACAATAATACAGTCGCTATTCTTTTCATGGGTATGCAATAGATGAAGCGGCAAAGGCTACATTCTATCGCCCCATTTCCTCCGGGGCCACTCTGGGCATCACTCCGCCACAATGAAGACCAGCTTACCCACCCCGGTAGATGAAACAGGAACACAATACTTCCCGGGCTTACCCACTGAATGCGAATCAGCACTGGGAAGCTGGGTAATATCTCGAACGTAAAGGTGGTAGGGATGGGAGGGCATACGATGGAGACAGAGGTGGTCACTTTCACCAGCATCTCCAGACTGAAGCGAAACTCTGACAGGAAGGTTGAGCGTGATTCTGGCAGACGCTGAAGCTCTGGCGGTTGTTTCCGCTTCTCCAGACGTCTGTGGAAACACCAATACCAGCATTGTCCCGATCAGACTGAACCTAGCATACCTCATAGAGCGGCTTCCCCAGTTTTTACTGGCAGCCGGTTCTTCACCGGACAATATTACTGACTACTTCAGTATAGTCAGTGATGTATTGTCCGGTTAGCAAACCCGAACTGCTTCACGCCGATTTTCGGATTATTTACTCCTTTATCGACCGGGGAAGCGAGAACTTGAGGTTTGACGGGGAGCTCGTCAGGGCGCAGGACCTGCTGCGAAAAAGTGCGACACCTCAGTATTGCGGCAGGAGGCCAGACAGTAAACTGTCTACCCCAAGTGCTCTTTGACAGCCTCAGCTGACGTATTCTCTGCAGTGCGACGCTTGCGGGTTTTACCCGCGCGGGACGGCGGCTGGCAGATACCACATACGTAATTCTGGCTGGGCGTATGGGCGTGATTTACAAACTTTCCGTTGCAGCTCGTACAGGCAGAAAGCTCAAACAGACCGCTCTCAAAAAAGCGGACCAGCGTCCAGGCTCGGGTCAACCCCAGAACGGGCTCCTCTCCATCGGTGTCGGCCAACTCCATATACAGCCGATAAGCCTTGATAAACCCCTCCATGCGCTCGCAGCCCTGAGCTTCGGTAAGGCGTAAATAGATACCGTAAAAAAGGGATGCGTGGATATTGGGCAGCCAGGTGGTGAACCAGTCTGTGGAAAAAGGCAGCATGCCTTTGGGCGGCGACATTCCCCGGACTTCTTTGTACAGGCGAATCAATCTACCTCGACTCAGATCCGTTTCAGACTCTAGGACCTGCAGCCGCGCGTTCAATTCGATGAGTTCTATGGCAAGTTGGACCTGCTGCATTTCGTTCAGCAGACTTTTCTCAGACATAATCCGGTCTCAACTCGCCATCGACGTCATTAACAAAGCGGTGTGAATATGACCCAGATCTCCAGCCCGTTTATTGTTCATGAGCTGTTCCAACTGGCCAGCATCATCCAGGTTCAACCGAAACAGGAATTGATTGGAGCGCGCAAGCTTGGTTAACTGCTTGGCGGTGAGAGAAACCAGCACTTTGGCCAGGGGCTCGTCGAGTTTCAGCCGGAAAAGTGCGGTGGGGTAATCATCTTTCAGCAAACGCTGAGCCAGTAAAAGATAGCTGAGATTTATATCCTGAATCTCATTGACTGCATTGTCCATCATGGGACGCTGTACTCCTTCCTTCAGTTTTTCATGAGCTGCCGGAAATTATCCTGCTGCACACTTTATGTTCAGAAGCGAAGGGATTCCCCCGATTGCGTCCATTCACTTTGCGCCCGTTGATACCTCAACAGAAACAAAATTGCATCTCAACCACCATGCAATTTCTTCCTTCCCTGGAAAGCCTGTGCACGATCGCTCACCGACATTAGTCGTCAATCAACGGTCGTTGTCACATTCAGGAAGTTTCCACTTCAACCAAACGCTCTCGTCACAGGATGCTCGATAAAATGCTCTAAATACCCCAAGAGCATTTGCTGGTTACTTGAACAGTTATATATTCTGATGTTCAAGAACTGCCCTGAAAAATGAGCAAACCAACAAAAGTGAGACGCAGTTAACGCTGACTGCGTGACTCAGATCACCCTAAAGGTAAAAATTACCATAATTCGTGTGTTGTCGTATATTTATTTTTAAGTAAATACGAAAAAACAAGGAAAACGTGACTTTCATTCCAATTACGTCCACAAATAATAGGGCATTTTTCAGTTTTTACTCACCCATCGGGTTAGTGAGTGCTTGCGCCCATATTAAAATTTCTGCAATTACTGCATATAAATCTTCGGAAATACTTTCATCCAAATCCAACTGCATCAGTAACGTCATCAGTTCTGGAGCAGCGTGAACCGGCACCCCCTCTGACTGCGCCAGTGCGATGATCTGCTCGGCCTGCTTTCCGTAACCGCTGGCGACGCTAGATGAGGTGCTCCCAGCTTGATGACTCAGGTCTGCTGTCTGACGGAAGTCTTTTGTCATTCCACTTCCTCGATGGTCAGTAATATTTCTCCATCGACTTTTGTAGCCAGCCTCTGATGGAGATCCGCCGATGCGCTGGATACCAGCGCACTAACAGGCCCGACCGGAACACGCATGTGAACGCGCAGATTGTTACCGAGCACTTCGACAGTGACATCAATCCGCCCCTGTGGCCCGAGCTGTATACTGATATCTGTTTGTGAGCTTTCGGCTTCCTCTTCCTCCGTCCACCGCGTCTGTCGGTGCGTATCTTCGCCCTGCGCGGTGACCTTTGGCTGTATACACAATTCCGCGAAGAAACCAGGCCACACCTGCCCAGCCCAACACACTCGCTGGTGCGCCAGCATATTCAACTGCTGACCAGTGATATTCTGCAGAGACTCTCTGGCCTCTTCACTCTCCGCGAGCGCTTGTGGCCACAGACGTATCTGGGGCTCCCTTTCCAGTAACTGTTTTTCCCGCGTACCTGCAAACCAGCGCGCAACATGCGCCTCGTAAAACAATCCGCTGAACTCAACACTTTGACGCAAGCTGAGAGCAACAGACGACACATCTGCCGGACCAGCATGCAGGATCGGCGCAGAGGGGCGGATAGCCTCCGCATTGTTCTGCTGCCGCCCAAGCAGGTCAGACAATTGCCGCGCGACATCACTGAGCTGGATGCGCACTTGGGAAGCCGTACTCGACGAGAGTGGTACTCCAGCCTTCCCTTCCAGAAACGGTTTTTCATGCCCCCCACCAGGCACTGTGGCCTGGGCGTTCAGCCGCGAGTCGCTACGGACACGCGATATCGCCTGCGCGGGGACCAGCGGTTTGACTGCCGCGGGTTGCCGCTCTGGTGTGGCAGTATCCACACGCTTACCCAACACTTGGTGCAGGAGCGTATCCAGAAGCGGAGTAATTCCACTCACCGGTTGCCCGGATCCAACGAGACCAGCGTGCCGTATGCGCGCGACAGGTCACGCTTGCGCTGGCTGGTTCCGATCAACTCCTGCAACTCTCCCTGGCGCTCACGCAGGCGCTGGCGGATATCCAGGTCTAACTCCAGGATCTGTTCAAGCAAATCCGCTTTGCGGCGTATCTCGTTCTCATTCAGGTCCAACTGCGCCTCGGCCCGCGCGATGGCGTCCACTTCAATGGCGTAACAGGTCTGTTCCTCCACCAGGTTGAACCAGTCGTGTTCACGCACCCAGGCTTGCATGCGCGTGGAGCGCGCCAGCAGGTTGGCATAAGCCGCCAGCAGCCGTTCCGGTGTATTCAGTGGACTGTCATCGACGATGTGAAACTTCTTCATACTTGCGACTGCCCCGGGTCCACTTCCCGCCACGCGGAAGCCAGGTCCCCCAGCAGCCTGCGCGCCTCCTCCAGCGCGTCCTCGTCGTTGCGAAGATTGGCCTTCAGCAGCAGCCGCGCGATGTAGTCGTAAAGGGACCCCATCCGCTCCGCCAGGTCACCTCCACGCTCTCTGTCGAGTGCCGCCAGCAAACCATTGTTGACGATGTCCAGCGCCTTGGAAATCGCGCGGCCTTTCTCAGTGACATTACCGTCGCGCAGGTGAACCAGCGCGGTACCAATGGCCGTGTCCGCGCCCTGAAACAACAGCACGATCAAGCGGTGGGGGCTGGCGGAGAGTACGTCGCTCTCCAAGCCAACGCGAGCATAGCTGGCGGCGCCCCGCGGGCGACCGGCGACTCCTTTTGAGTACAAAACAGACCTCATTGTTGTTATTGCTCAAGCTGCGCAGACAGAGCATCAAATTGTTGCGTGAGATAAGTGCTGGTGGAATTCATCTGTGCAATCAGGCTGTCCAGCTGACTGAACTGGGTACGGTAGCGCTCGATGGTACTGGCGATCTGGGCCTCTACCCGCTCGTACCGCTGCTCCGTGGACTCGATGCTGGTCTCCAGGCCGCTGGTGGCATTCTCCAGTAGCCCCCCCTCCTCGGTCATCTGCCCGATCGCACTTTCAAAGCGGTCGGCAAATCCATCGGACTCGTCGACACCGGCAAAGAAATCGGTGAGCTCCCCGAGGCGATTGGCTACCAGGTCTTCGACTTTTTCTTCATCCAGTGTCAGGGTGCCATCAATTTCCAGCTTGAACCCGAGATCATCCAGAGAAGAGAATGCCTCGCTTTCCAGGGAACCTCCGACCAGGTTGCGCAGACTTGACTCAATACCGCGTACCGTCGAGTTCCCCTGCAAGACGCCGCCGACACCGGAATCGCTGTTAAATGCCGTCAGGTCGGAAAGCGATCCCTGGAAATCGTTATAGGCGTCGACAAATGCCTCGATTTTTTTCTCGATCCCGGCAGTATCCCGCGTGACTTCCAGGGTCGTTTCGCCGGTCTCGTCCAGGTCAAGGGTGACCCCCTGAATGGCACCTTCCACCCGGTTGCTCTGGGATTCGATAGTAATGCCGTTCACAGTCAGCTTCGCATTCTCCGCTGAGACGGCCGTGTCTCCATCCAGTACCAGTGCATCGCCAAAACTGCCGGCACCAAAGGTCACGGAGTCAATTTCGGCATCGGTGCCGGTCTGGGTCGAGGAGAGTACCAGGCGATGGGGTGTACCGCTGCCGTCATTCACAATCGAGGCAACAACCCCGCCATCTGCATCGTTGATCGCATCGCGAATATCTTCCAGGGAACTGTCCGCTTCGTCCACAGAGACGCTGATCGAATCACCGTTGCCCAGTGTGATGTCCACGCTTCCGGCGCCCAGCGATGCTTCTCTGTCGGGAACACCTAAGGTCGCTATACTGGAGCTTTTCGCCCGCTGCGTGACTGCGATGTCGTAGTTACCGACAGGGGTTTCCTCACTGGCGGTGAGACTCACGGCGTCGCCGCTCAGGCTGGTTTTTACACCAGCGAATGCGCCTGCATCACTGAGGGCCGCCGCAGCATCGCGCACCTTGTCCAGCGCATTCTCCAGCAACCCGAATGCCGAGATCTTGGTCTCGTAACTTTTCCGCTGCTGCGATATTGGTGTCAGCTTCGCATTTTCCGCCGACTCCAACTGATCCAGTAGACCGGTGAGATCCAGGCCGGATCCTATGCCAAGAGATGAAATGGTGGCCATCGTGCCCCCTTTAATTAGATACAAAGTTTTGTTCTGCCCCTGGGCGAACAAATTACCAGGAATACCCCCAAGATCGGCCATCACGGCCGCGACTTTAGGGGTTCCATAGACAAACTTTCCCAAGTTTTTTTTGCTGGATACCTAAAGTGCCGGGCCACACCGCCGAAAAATGGGGTAACGGCCAGCGCCGTTGTTATCTTCAACCAAACGGTGAGACACCAAAGGACAACTTCATGTCAGTAATCAACACCAACATTACGGCCATGATCGGCCAGCACAACCTGAGCAAATCCCAGAGCGCACTGCAGACCTCCATGGAGCGCCTGTCTTCCGGCCTGCGCATCAACAGCGCCGCCGACGACGCCGCCGGCCAGGCTATCGCCAACCGCATGAGCAGCCAGATCACCGGCCTTTCCCAGGCGCAGCGCAATGCCAACGATGGCATCTCTGTAGCCCAGACCGCGGAAGGCGCCCTGAACCAGGTGAACGACAACCTGCAGCGCATCCGTGAGCTGACCGTTCAGGCCCAGAACGACACCAACTCCCAGAGCGACCTGAACTCCATCCAGGACGAAATCAACCAACGTCTGGGCGAGATTGACCGCATCTCCGGCGAAACCAACTTCAACGGCGTTAAAGTGCTGGCAGAAGATCAGCCTTTCACCATCCAGGTCGGCGCCAACGATGGTGAGCAAATCACCATGGACCTGAAAGAGATCACCTCTGAAACCCTGGGTCTGGACACCTTTAACGTGAACAAGTCCCTGGCCGCCGCCGCTACCACTGGCGACAGCCTCACTGTCGGTGACACCACTTACACCATCGCCGCAGCTGGTGTTACCGGTGCCGACTCCACCACTCTGGATACTGCCGACATTTCCGAAGCATCTGATGTCAGCGGTACTCCGATTGCCGCCGGCACCAACAGCCTGGTAATGGGTGAAGATGGCTCCGCCTACGTGAAAAACGAAAACGCCGGTGTTGTGAGCTACTTTGAAGCAGAGCTGAGCGCAACTGCCGGTACCGCTGGTACTGCCCCCACCATCGAATTCACTGTTGCCGCAGACGCTGAAGCTGTCAGCCACATCACCGAAGACGCTACCCAAGTCGCCACCGACAGCCCGCTGGCCGCACTCGACTCCGCACTCGGCGACGTGGATTCCCTGCGCTCCGACCTCGGTGCAATCCAGAACCGATTCGAATCTGCGATCAACAACCTGAGCACCACCGAGACCAACCTGTCCGCGGCGCGCTCCCGTATCGAGGACGCGGACTACGCCGACGAAGTCTCCAACATGACCCGCGCACAGATCCTGCAGCAGGCCGGCACTTCCGTACTGGCCCAGGCCAACCAGCTGCCGCAGAACGTACTGTCACTGCTGGGTTAATCCCTACCGATTTTACCCCCGGGCACCATGCCCGACGTTTGGGCCTCTTTTAGAGGCCCTTTTTTATCGCTTTTACTTTTTTCTCTTCCCGCGAAAAGCCCGCAAATACCCCGCCTACTCTTCCCTTTACCTCAGACGTCCACTGTTAGCCTCACGATATCTTGCCAGCAGAACGCACGAGGCCAGCATGTCTGTCAAAGCTCGCAGCAACACACAATTTGCCCGCACCAGGCAGGCGTATCAGCGCGCCTGGGATAACCGGGATTTCTACAGCGCAGAGAAGCACGCCCGCAAACTGGTGAAAGGATTTCCGGAACAGGTATTTTCCTGGCGCGCTTTGGGCGCCAGTTTGATTGAGCTGAAGCAGCCGGAAAATGCGCTGGAAACACTGGCAGAGGCTGTTCGCATAGCCCCAGAAGACGCCCACATCGCTTACCTGCGTGCGACCGCCTACCGAGCGCTGAAACAGTGGGATGCCGCAGCAGAGGCAGCGACAACCGCCCTGCAGCTGGATCCGAAACACACTATGGCCTATGTTGAGTGCGCCCGTATTCAACAGGCCCAAGGCAATCTCGACAGCGCTCTGGACAGTATTGTCGCCGCGCGCAATCTGCAACCGGATCACGTTGCTGTTCTCACCCAGTCAATACATATTCACTCCTCGATGCGCAAGATGGCGGATGTGATCGATGACTGTGAACGCCTGCTGAGTGTGGAAAAACGGAGCCCGGAGCTTTACAACCTTGCCGCAGTAAAACACTGCGAAATGGGGATGCTCGACAAGGCCGCCGAATACTATCAACGGGCGCTGGCTTTGCGGCCGGATTACCTGGAGGCGTTTTCCAATCACATTTTTAACGCACATTACGATCCCAACCTGAGCGGCGAAGACATTGCCGCACTGATCGCACGCTGGCACAAAACGTTTTCCCCGAAGGCGCGACCACAGCGCCCGGATACCGGCCGCGATCCACAGCGTCCCCTGAACCTGGGCCTGTTATCTGCGGGCCTGCGCAACCATCCCGTGGGCCAGATGATCACCTCCGCATTGGAGCAATTGCCCGCGGAGCAGTTTCGCCTAATTGCCTACAGCACCAGCGATACCGAAGATCACATTACCCGCCGTCTGCAGCGCCTGTGTGCCGACTGGCACCGGATGTACGGGTGCACGGACGACGCTCTGAACGCGCGCCTGCGCGAAGACAGCATTGATATCCTGATCGACCTCAGCGGCCACACCGATGGCAACCGCCTGCGTCTGGTCGCGCGCGAGCCGGCACCACTGATTGTCAAGTGGGTGGGTGGACTGGTGAACACTACGGGCCTGGACGCTATCGATTACCTGATCAGCGACTCGGTGGAAACACCGCCAGGCTGCGATGACCAGTACTATGAAAAACTGATCCGCCTGCCGGACGACTATATTTGCTATCTGCCACCGGACTACGCCCCCGAGGTGGGGGACCTGCCGGCATTGCGCGAGGGCAACATCACTTTTGGCTGCCTGAACAACCCGGCCAAAATCAATGCACCTCTGATTGAAGAGTGGGCCAGGCTCCTCCAGGAAACAACCGGCAGCCAGCTGTTGCTGCGCAGTGGCCAATACAGTGACCCGGCGTTCTGTGAACGCATCTGGCAGCACTTTGAGGGAGCCGGTGTCGAACGTACACGGATATTGATCGAAGGCCCGGCAAAACACGACGAGTTCCTCGATACCTACAATCGTATCGATATCGCCCTGGATCCCTGGCCCTATTCCGGTGGCCTCACTACCTGTGAAGCACTGTTGATGGGTGTACCGGTCATCACTCTGCCCGGCCCCACCTTCGCCGGGCGCCACGCCGCCACCCACTTGGTAAATGCGGGGCTTCCGGAACTGGTAGTGGACAGCTGGGACGCGTACCGGGCGCGCGCGCGCGAACTGGTATCGGACCTCAACAGTCTCGCCACCATCCGCCAACACCTGCGGGAAATCCTCACAATCTCTCCAGTCTGTGACGCGCCCCGTTTCGCCGGCCATCTGGCTACCGCACTGCGCGCCATCTGGCAGCGCCACTGCACCAACGAAGCACCCGCAGCACTTGCTTTTGAAGAAGATGGCCGCGCAGTATTTGACGGACAGACAACACCGATTCCGGCTCTTGAATCTACCGGCCCAACCTTGCTGTCTGTCGCCCAGCAAGAAGCACGCAGCGGCTTTACATTTGATTTCAACGGAAAAGTTGTGATTCTGGATAACGGCGGGCGACTACTCGATGAACACATGGGTGAACGCCTGGCACAGCTGAGTGCATTTGAGTTACTGGTATTCGATCCGGCCAGCCGGCATCGCGAACTCGTGCAGACGGATGGCCTGCAGGTTTTTCCGAACACCAGTCTGGGTAACGGGAACCCGACCACTCTACACGCCTGCCTGGATCCAGCAATCAGCGCCCCCCTGCGCCCTCGGCAGGATACCCGAGGCCCCGGCCGAGTCCTCACCAAACTGCCCTTGCCCACTGTTGCCCTGGATAAAATAGAAGGCCTTCCCAGTCTCGACTGGTTAACCCTGGACCATCGCAGCGACACTACAGCCATTCTTATGGCGGGCAATAAAGCCCTGGCGTCCACCCTGTTACTGCAGATACGTGTACTCATTGCGCCGGTTTATGAAGGGCAACCAGAGTTCAGCGATATCATCGCCAAGGTGCAACAGCAGGGTTTCCAGCTCTACCGCATGGATCACCCCGAGCACGTGAGCCGTTTGCCCGCACCTCTCGCTGCGCAACACCCTGCAACCCAGCTGCATGCTATAGACCTATTATTTATTCCCACTGCAGAACGCCTAGTGACCCTTACCCCCAATCAGCGAGAAAAACTTGCATTTATCTTGCACACAATTTTTGGCTACCGGGATCTGGTGCACGAAATACTGCACCACGACAATAGTGAACGTGCAGAACTGTACCTACAGGAAACACAACATGACGGCGGACTTTGGCCGACCAACAGCCAAGCGCTCCACACCGAAATATCACCCATGGATCGACAACATTCCATCAGCGACGATATCGATCGCCTACTCGGAAACTCCGCACCAGCCAATACCTTACATTGACAGATAAATAACATGGCAAACTTTTGACGATGGAAACGCGATGAACCCAACCACCTCCACTTCACCCAATAAAGAAAGTACCTTTCTGCAGATTCTGCGCACCGCTTCGCGCGAGGACCTGGCATTGCTGACCAAGTTACTGATGCCACATATTGCGCAGCACGATCTGAGGCAACCCCGCGTATGGGGGGACAAGAGCCGACTACATCTGAATCAGGCAAATTTCGCCATCAACGACCTCCTGGTCAACACCCGTTCCGGTCATGTCACCATAGAGAGAGACTGCTTTTTCGGACATCGCTGCATGTTGCTGACAGGAACCCATGACTACCGCGAAACGGGCGCGAAGAGACTCAAAGCTGTACCGGACGCCGGACGGGATATTGTAGTCAAACGCGGTGTTTGGATGGGCTCTGGGGTTACCGTACTGGGCCCAGCAGTCATCGGGGAAAATGCAGTGATCGCGGCGGGAAGTGTGGTACGTGGTGACGTAGCAGCCAACACCATTGTAGCCGGAAACCCGGCGGCAGTCGTGAAAACTATAGATGGACAAACTCCCTGAGCGTCGCTATCTGTAGGGCGTTGCCCTGGCTCTGCTACAGAGATTCATTGTCATTCCCGGGCGTTCGCAAACGCCCGGAACAGCGCGATATCAAACCTGCATATTCATCACATCTTTATACGCATTGAGTAAACGGTTGCGCACCTGCACACCCATCTCAAACGCGACACTCGCTTTCTGCCCCGCAATCATTACCTCGTGCAGCGCCACGTCCGGATCACCGGACTGGAAGGCACGCGCCTTTGCTGCGCTCTCCCCCTGCAGGGCATTGATCCGCTCCAGGCTTTCACGCAGCGCCCCGCCGAAGCTCACGCCTACGGACAGGTCGGCAATGGCCGGTTTTCCCGATGCCTCACTGGCCATGCCCTGCATGCTGTTCAACAGATTCTGCATCGGTAGCGCGGTGGTCGGAGTGCTCATGCTTTGGTCTCTCGTTTTATCTGGTTTTCGCGTCATGTTATTCCGCAACGCAAAGGTAACAGCGCCGACTCCGCAACCAAGCGGGCAATTAGCGGGAAAAAAATGGGCTTTTCTTTCCTTTGTTATCGCGCCGACTGTCGATAATCAGCTCAAACTTACGACCGCCATCAATGCAGGATGAACGCGCAGTAATGCTATTCAGTACGCACCCGAAGCCGCTCGCCACCCGCGGGGTCACCCCACAATGAGCGGCAATAGACAGAGCACGACAACCACCTCGCAGTCGCGCAACCAACTGCCGGCACGCCTGCTGTCCAATCCGATGGTGCCACTGCTTATCGGCGGCGCTGCCGCGATCGCGTTGATCGCGGCAGTACTGCTGTGGTCGCAGGCTCCGCAGTACCGGGTACTCTTCAGCAATCTCAGCGAGGCAGATGGGGGGCGTATCATCAGCGAGCTGGAAAGCCGCGCGGTGCCCTATGAATTCAGCCAGGGCGGACGCACCCTGCTGGTTCCCCAGGACCAGGTATACCGCCTGCGCCTGCAACTTGCGGAGCAGGGGCTGCCCAGTGGCGGCAACACCGGCTTCGAAATCATGGACCGCCAGGCCTTTGGCGTCAGTCAGTTTGCCGAGCGGGTCAACTTCCAGCGCAGCCTGCAGGGCGAACTCGCCAGCTCAATCGAAGCGCTGGGCCCCGTGACTCGCGCGCGGGTGCATCTCTCCATGGCCAAGCCTTCGGTATTTATCCGCGAACGCGAACCGGCCAAGGCATCGGTCATCCTCACCCTGGCGGCGGGTCGCGTGCTCGGTGAGGGGCAGGCGAACGCCATCGTGCACCTGGTGTCGAGCAGCGTGCCGGATTTGAGCGCGGAGAATGTCACCCTGGTGGACCAGAACGGGCGCCTGCTATCGCAACCGGGCACTGCGGAGGATCGGCTCGATGGCACCCAGCTCGAGTATGTACAAACGCTGGAAAACAGTTACCGCGAGCGGATCGAACGCATTCTGGAACCGCTGGTGGGCCGCGACAATGTAAGAGTCCAGGTGACCGCACAGGTGGACTTCGACCGCCGCGAAGAAACCAGCGAGCGCTACGCCCCCAATCAGAACGGACAACCCGCTGCCATCCGTAGCCAGCAGCACAATACCGACTACAACGGCAATGTCGCGGAGATGGGCGGCATTCCCGGCGCCCTGACCAATACACCGCCGGGCAGCGCGCCCTCTCCCATCGAAATCACCGAAGCCACAGCTGGCGAAGAAGAAGACGGGGAAGACTCCACCGGCCGCGTGCGCCAGGAGCAACTGGTCAACTACGAAGTGGATCGCGAAATCACCCATATCCAACGCCAGCGCGGACGCGTTCAGCGCTTGTTTGCCGCGGTCGTGGTGAACCACCGCGAAGTGGCGGATGAAGAGGGCAACCTCAGTTACCAACCCCTGGGTGACGAGGAGCTGCAATATATCGAACAGCTGGTTCGCCAGACGATGGGATACACGGAAGCGCGTGGCGATGGCCTGGAAGTGGTCAACAGCCGATTTACGCCGGAAATGGAGCCACCGGTAGAAGAAGTTCAGTGGCACCAGGATCCATTCTGGCGCCAGTTGATGATGGCCGCGCTGCGCTATCTCGCCGCGGGAATCGTGCTGTTACTGATCTTCCGCTGGCTGGTGCGCCCGCTGCTGAATCGCTTTACCGAAGTGCGCGCGCAACTTCCGGCGCCGACGCCGGCAGCCGCGACACCGTCAACACAGCCGGCCGTTCCGGCGACAGTACCCGCACAGGGACAGGTACCCGTCGGGGAACCGCAGGAAGAAGAATACGCAGAAGAAGTGGAAGAGCCACCAAGACGTCGCCGCCGGCGCGCCTCGGTTTACGAACAGAACCTGCTGGACCTGCAGGAAATGGCAAAAGAAGACCCTGCCATGGTGGCGATGATCGTACGCAGCTGGATATCCCGCGATGACTAAACCCAACCATTTACAGAATGCCACGCAGAAACAGAAAGCCCTTTCCAGTATGCGCCGCAGTGCCATTTTGCTACTGGCTCTGGATGAAGACAGTGCGGCGGAAGTATTCAAGCACCTGAGTGCGCGGGAAGTGCAGGATATCAGCCAGGAAATGGCGTCCCTGCGCAGCGTTTCCCACGAGGAAATGCGCCAGGTACTGCACGATTTCCACGAAGAGTCCGAGGAGTATGGTGCACTCAACCTGTATTCCAGTGATCGTATTCGTGCGGTGCTGACCAAAGCCCTCGGTAATGAACGTGCATCCAGTCTGCTGGAAGATATTTTTGAAATCTCCAATACCGACTCGGGTATCGATGCCCTCAATATCATGGATGCCAATACCGTGGCGGAAATGATCCGCGACGAACACCCACAGATTATCGCCACCATTCTTGTACATCTGGAGCGTCGCCAGGCCGCCGCAGTGCTGGAATATTTCGATGACAAGCTGCGCGAAGATGTGGTGTTGCGTATCGCTACTTTCAGTGGCGTTCAGCCGGCAGCGCTGCAGGAACTCACTGAAGTGTTGACCAGTATGCTCGACGGCCAGAACCTCAAGCGCGCAAAAATGGGCGGCGCGCGCACCGCAGCAGAAATTCTCAACCTGATGAACTCTTCTGCCGAGGAAACAGTGATCGACCGCGTGCGAGAGCACAACGAAGACCTGGCGCAGAAGATCATTGATGAAATGTTCCTGTTCGAAAACCTTCTCGATCTCGACAATCGCGCCATTCAATTGTTGCTGAAAGAAGTGGAAAACAAACAGCTGGTCACTGCGCTCAAGGGCTGTGATCCCGCTCTGCTGGATAAATTCCTGCACAACATGTCCAGCCGCGCCGGCACTCTGCTGCAGGAAGAACTGGAAGCCAGCGGACCACTGCGGATGTCGCAGGTGGAGCGCGAACGCAAGGCCATCCTGCAGGTGGTGCGCCGCCTGGCGGACAGCGGGGAAATCGTGCTGAGTGGCGGAGATGAAGTGTATGTCTGAAGCCGTTTCCTGGCGTCGCTGGCAGCCCGAAGACCTGAGCGGAGAGCGCCAGCGGCGCGCAGCCAGCGAGTGCGCCAGCAAGTTCGAGAAACTGCGCGACCAGGCCCGCAGCGAAGGTTTACAACAAGGCTACGATGCGGGTTTTGCAGAGGGTTACGAGCGCGGCCTGGCCGAAGGGCGTGCAGCCGGCACCGCGGAAACCGATCGCCAGCGGCACGAACTGCTGTCCCCCCTGGCAACCCTGGCGAAGGATTTCAGCCACGCACTGAACACCGTGGACGACAGCATTGCTGAAGAAGTTACCGCACTGGCCCTCGCCGTCGGCCGCCGACTGGCCGACGAAGCACTGCAGGCACAACCGCAACAAGTGGCCACCCTGGTGCGCCGCCTGCTGCGCGAGGCGCCCACCTTCAACGGCAGCGAGCGCGCCCGCCTGTGGCTGAATCCCGAGGACCTGCCGCTGGTAAAACAGGAACTGGAGACCGAACTGGCAAGCGCCGGCTGGGACCTGGACCAGGACCCGCAGCTCGCCCGCGGCGGCTGCCGTATTACCACCGCCACTGGTGAAATCGATGCGAGTCGCGATACCCGTTGGCAAGCGTTGATGGCCCGCATACACCCGACCTGCGGGCGTGTGCTGGCAGGAGAAAATGCCGGTGACTGACGCGCTTGCGCAACAGCAAAAAGATCACCATACAAAGCACTGGCGCGCGGCGCTCGGTGACGCCGGCGCACGTATTCTGGAAACCCCGCATTTCCGCACCAGTGGCAAGATCGTGCGCGCAACCGGCCTAGTACTGGAAGCGGTCGGACTGAAAATCCCCCTTGGCAGTGGTTGCCGCATTGAACTCTCCCCGCCGGGGGCGGATGCCCCGGTATTTGCCGAAGCCGAAGTGGTGGGATTTACCGGTGAGCGTCTGTACCTGATGCCGTTGGAGGAACTCAGCGGACTGACTCCCGGTGCCCGGGTATTCCCACTTGGCGGCAGCGGCGCACGCCGCTTTCCCCTCGGAGAACAATTGCTCGGACGCGTGGTAGACGGCAGTGGCCGACCGCTTGATGACGGGCCGGCACTCGACCCGGTAGATAGCGGCAGTCTCTCCGCCACCCCATTCAACCCGCTCAACCGCACCCCGATCCGCGAACAGATCGACGTGGGTATCCGCGCGATCAACAGTCTGCTGAGCGTCGGCCGCGGCCAGCGCCTGGGGCTGTTTGCCGGCTCCGGCGTGGGTAAATCCGTGTTGCTGGGCATGATGGCGCGCTACACCAGCGCCGATGTGATCGTAGTGGGGCTGATTGGCGAACGCGGCCGCGAGGTAAAAGATTTTATCGACAATATTCTCGGCGAAGAGGGGCGACGCCGCGCCGCCGTAGTTGCCGCGCCAGCAGATACTTCCGCACTGCAGCGATTGCAGGGCGCCGCTTATGCAACCCGTATTGCGGAGAATTTTCGCGATGCGGGAAAAAGCGTGCTGTTGATTATGGACTCACTCACCCGCTACGCCATGGCGCAGCGGGAAATTGCCCTGGCAATTGGCGAGCCGCCCGCTACCAAGGGCTACCCACCCTCGGTATTTGCCCGATTGCCGGTGCTGGTAGAACGCGCCGGTAACGGTGAGAACGGCGGTTCGATTACCGCGTTTTATACCGTGCTCACCGAAGGCGACGACCAGCAGGACCCCATCGCTGACGCAGCGCGGGCAATTCTCGATGGACACATTGTGCTGTCGCGCTCACTGGCGGAATCCGGTCACTACCCGGCCATTGATATCGAAGCGTCTATCAGCCGGGCGATGAATGCCATTGTGGATAACCCGCAGCAGCAGCGTGCGCGCCGCCTCAAACAACTGTTCTCACGTTACCAGCGCAACCGCGACCTGATCAGTGTCGGCGCCTACAGCCCCGGGCACGATCCGCAGCTGGACCTGGCGGTACAGCAGTACCCGATGATCGAGCGTTTTCTACAGCAGGGCATCGAAGAGCGCGCCGACATCGCCGCCACCGCGGCACAGCTGCATGCGCTGATGCCGGATCACCTGATTGCGGGAGGCGGCTGATGAACCACACTAACCCGCTGGATACGCTGATCGAACAAAGCCGCAAAGCGCGTGACAACGCCGGGCGCGCGCTCGCCAGCGAGCGCCAGTCCCGCGAACAGACCGCGGGACAACTGGAAACCCTGCAGCGCTACCGCAGCGAGTATTGCGAGCGCCTGCAGCAGGCAATGCGCCAGGGCATTGATGCGGCCACCCTGGACGATTACAACCGTTTTATCCGCTCATTGGAAACCGCCATCCAGCGCGCCCGCGATGTGCTCTCACAACAGCAGGAACGGGTGGAAAGCAGTAGTGCCCACTGGCGGCAGCGGCAGCGCGAACTTTCCTCTTTCAGCGCGCTGGAAAGCCGGCGCACACAACAGGAACAGCAGCGCGAGCAACGCCGTGAACGCCTGCTCGCCGATGAGATGACCCAGAATCTGCTCGCCCGCCGCCCGGCCGCGGACGAGTACAACCCAAGTTAAGTATTTCAGGAATCCGGTGAATGGACATATCCACCCTGCTCAAAATGACCCCGGTACAGTCTGGAACTGGCAAGACCCCATCGGCCGAGGGTAGCAGCGAATCCGCGCAGCGATTCGACGACGCCCTGCGCGCAAAACTGACGGCCGCCACAGATGCCAGCCAGGGTACAGCAGCCGCTTCCCAATCTGCACTGCCGCCGCTGGCGATGCTGGCGGGCCTCCATATTCCGGGCGGGGTATCCGCCGCTCCTGACAGCACCGGTACACTGGCCGATGGGCTGGCTAACACCGAGCTGGAAGCAACGCCAGGGGAACAGGCAGACCTGACGCCGGTACTGCCGCAGCGCACAGATATGACGACCGCGGCAACCTCAGTAACAAATACCACAGCCTCTGAGGCCGCGCTCATATCCGGCACACCGGCCGCAGCCGCCGTGCCACTGACGCAAAGCCATACTCAGGGCAACCGCCAGACAGCCGGTAGCGAGCTCGTTGCCAGCGATAAGCTATCCACAGAAATCAGCGCACTGATAACTGACACCAATGCGCAGCGCAAAAATGCAGCCACGCAGGCCACGGCGATGACCGGCACAGTGTCGGTGGAAACAGCGGTGTCCACTAGCACCGCCACCGCAGCCGTCAATACACTGGACAGTGCAGCCGCAGCAACCGCCAGCGCCAGTAATCCCATATCATCGACGACGGCGCCGGTAACCCCCGCCGCTACCCAGTCCCCGGCCACTGCATCACTGGCATCAGTCACCGGCAGTGCCGCCTGGGGTGAAGAGTTCAGCCAGCACCTGATTGGCATGGCGCACCGCGGAGACAAGCAGGTGGACCTGCACCTGCATCCGCGCGAACTCGGCTCTCTTTCGGTGAGCCTGAGCCTGGACGATCAGGGTGCGCGCGCGCAGTTTATCTCTGCCAATGCCACAGTACGCAGTGCCGTCGAACAGGCGCTGCCACAATTGCGGGAAGCACTGGCGCAACAGGGCCTCACGCTGGGCGAAACGTCCGTGGGTGACCAGCACCAGCCGTCGTCCGATCAACACTCCAGGCACGCACCCGGCGCCGGTATCGCGGGCCGCACCAGTGATACCGATACTGTCGAGACCGCAGCAGAGCCCACCGCGGCCGATGGAACGGACCGTCTACTGCGCCCGCGCGGAGTCGATCTTTACGCGTAATCCAAACCACTCGGTAACTTGTGTCAGACAGACAACCTCACGCACAGCAGACTGGTGAAGTTTTTTTTCAACAGTCTGCTAAACACCGAGATAGACACAAATCCTCGCCCTTTTCTCGCCTTCATCCTCGTGTTGTAGCGGCATACTCCCCGCAAGCAATGGCAACTCCAGTTCCCGTGTCGTATTGCGACAGTGGAGTTCCGTAAAGCAATAGGCCACAACACTCACAGACACAACACTCTCAGGCACAACTCTATGGCTGATGACGCTTCAGGAAAATCCCGCGGTCTCTTTGCACTCGCCGTTGTTGCAGTGCTGTTGGTCGCCGCGCTGGTGGCAACAAACCTGTATCTGTTACTGCGGGAAGATCGCAGTGCTGCGACAGAAAACGCAGAACAGGCAAAAAACCCCGAACGCGCCAAGGACCCGATCTTCGTGCGAGTTGACCCCTTCACAGTGAACCTGCAGGGCGACCGCTTTGCCAACCGCCTGTTATATGTGGGCCTTTCCCTGCAGGTAGGAAATCGCGAGACACAGGATTTTCTGCGCGAGCACATGCCGCAAGTGCGCAGCCGGCTGTTGATCCTGCATTCCTCGCAGACGCCGGAATCCCTGGCCACTCTCGAGGGCAAACAGTCACTGGTGCGCGGCATTCTCGCCGCACTGGCCGAACCGATGGCCAATCAACAACCGGAGCTGCTGATCGACGACGTTCTGTTTACCGAGTTCATCGTGCAATAGGGGAATCCCACATGTCCCAGGATGACCAGCTTTCCCAGGAAGAGATCGATGCGTTGCTGCACGGCGATGGCGATAGCGCCGACAGCGGCAGTGAAGGCGCTAGCGATACGCCTAAGATGCGCCCCTATGATCCCGCGTCGCAACAACGAGTAATCCGCGAACGCCTGCACAGTATCGACATTATCAATGAACGCTTTGCGCGGCATTTTCGCGTAAACCTGTTCAACCTGATCCGTCGCTCCGCCGATATTACGGTGGATTCGGTGCGCTACCAGAGTTTCAAGGATTTCGCGCGCAACCTGCCGGTCCCCACCAATCTCAACCTGATCGGCATGAAACCGCTGCGCGGCACCGGGCTGATGGTGTTTCCACCGAGCATGGTGTTTATGGTGGTGGACAGTCTGTTCGGCGGTGATGGACGTTTTGTCACCCGCTCGGAGGGTCGCGAATTTACCAATACCGAACAGCGTGTTATCCGCCGCATTCTGGAACTGGCGATCAATGCCTACCAGGAGTCCTGGCATTCCGTTTATCCACTGGAAATCCGCTATCTGCGCTCTGAGCTGCAGGCGCGTTTTGCCAACATCACCAATTCGCCCAACGAGATCATCGTCAATACCACCTTCCACCTGGAAGTGGGCAACCTGTCGGAACATTTCCAGGTATGTATGCCCTATTCGATGATCGAACCGCTGCGCGACCGCCTCGCCAACCCAGTAGTGGACGGCCGCGACCCCAACGACCAGACCTGGAACCGGCGCATGGCCGGGGAAATCCGCCAGTCCGAAATTGAACTGGTCGCGGAATTTGCCAGTGTACCGAGCCACATCGGCCGGGTGCTGTCACTGAAGCTCGGCGACATCCTGCCCATCGACCTGCCCTCGGCTGTGGTCGCCAGTGTGGACGGTGTGCCGGTGCTGGAATGCGAATACGGCAGCCGCAACGGCCAGAGTGCACTGCGCGTGGCCAAAGTCATTGAACGCAGCGCCCCCAAACCCGCCCCGATGGCCAGCAGTTTCAACGCCGGGCTCGCCCCGCAACCCGAGGAATCCGAAGCATGAGCGATAGCGACAGCAAGCAGAACCCGATGGACACCGCCGAAGGCGACAGCTGGGCGGCAGCCATGACCGAACAACTGACCGAATCAACTGGCACCGACTGGTCAGAAGCGCTCGCCGAACAGGACGCGGCAGACAGTCAGCCTGGCGGCGACCCCCGCAAAGCCACAGACCAGGTTTTCAAACCGTTGGAAAACAACAACACCAGCGGCGCCATGCGCGATCTGGAAATGGTGATGGATATACCGGTGAAACTGAGCGTAGAGCTTGGGCGTACCCGCATCACCATCAAACAGTTGCTGGAACTTGCACAGGGCTCGGTGATTGAACTCGATGGTCTCGCCGGCGAGCCGATGGATATCCTGATCAACGGCTACCTGGTGGCCCAGGGCGAAGTGGTAGTGATCGAAGACAAGTATGGCATCCGCATCACCGAAATCGTGACGCCCCAGGAACGGATTCACAAACTCAACCGATGAACAACACGAGCGCTGCAAGCGGCGAATCTGTCGTCGGCCTGGCAATGCTGGGCAAGGTTG
Organism: Microbulbifer celer; assembly: GCF_020991125.1. NCBI lineage: Bacteria > Pseudomonadati > Pseudomonadota > Gammaproteobacteria > Cellvibrionales > Microbulbiferaceae > Microbulbifer > Microbulbifer celer. Next base: position 512,454 of record NZ_CP087715.1, on the reverse strand, counting down.
CCGGTGTACTGATCGCGCTGATCGCACTGATTCTTCTGTGCGCCTGGCTGACCCGCCGCCTGGCACCGGGACTGGGCGCAAATGCCAGCGGCCCACCGATGAGAGTCGTCGCCAGCAAGGCGGTTGGTACACGGGAAAAAGTCGTGGTGCTGGAAGTCCAGGACCAGTGGCTGGTGCTCGGCGTGGGCGGCGGCCAGGTCAACCACCTACACACTTTGCCGGCGGAGCCCGATAGCGGAGATAGCGCTGACAGAAATACATCGGCTCCGCTCACTGGAAGTTTCGCCAACCGACTGACGCAGGCGCTGCGCCACAATATGGGCCGACGCGGAGACCGCTCGTGAACCCTGCCCGTGCTACCGCCGCAATAGTACCCGCCCTGCTGTTACTGATATTGCCAGCGGACGGTTGGGCCCAGGCTACCATTAACGGCCTCGTCAGCCAGCCCACAGCCGACGGCGGCCAGCAGTGGTCGATTAAACTACAGACGCTGCTGTTACTCACCAGCCTCGCGTTCCTGCCGGCCGTTTTGTTGATGATGACCTGCTTCACCCGCATCATCATCGTCCTCAGCCTGCTGCGCACTGCCATGGGTACCCAGGCCGCACCGCCAAACCAGGTGCTGCTGGGGCTGACTCTGTTCCTTACTTTCTTTGTGATGTCCCCGGTGCTGGAAAAAATTCACGACGAGGCCTGGGAACCGCTGACTCAGGATGAAATTTCGTTTGATGAATTTCTCGCGCGCGGCAGCGAACCGCTGAAAAGTTTCATGCTCTCCCAGACCCGTGAACCGGATATTGCCCTGTTTGCGCGCCTCGCCAATACCGGGCCACTACAGGGGCCGGAGGCGGTGCCTTTGCGGGTATTGTTGCCGGCTTTCGTCACCAGTGAATTGAAAACGGCGTTCCAGATCGGATTCACCATTTTTATTCCTTTCCTGATCATTGATCTGGTGGTGGCCAGTGTATTGATGGCTTTGGGGATGATGATGGTCCCCCCCGCGACTATTTCACTGCCGTTCAAACTGATGTTGTTTGTATTGGTGGATGGCTGGCAGTTGTTGATTGGATCTTTGGCGCAGAGTTTTTATCCCTGAGCTTTTGCCTTGAACAAGTTTAGTGGCGGTACTGCTACCGGGTGCAGCTTTGTGAGACACGCCGTAAACCCATCCCTGGGGGCTCGGCTGCGGCCGTCCTGGCCGCAGACGGTCTCACAAAGCTGCACCCGGTATCAGTACCTTCGCGGAGCCTTCACACTGATTTACGAAGAACCACGAAAATAAACAGACCGGTACAACCCCATGACCGCAGAAACCGTAATGAACCTGGCTTATCAGGCCATGCTGATCGCACTTTCCCTGGGTGCGCCGATGTTGCTGACCGCACTGTTGGTGGGGTTGCTGGTGAGTCTGTTTCAGGCGGCGACCCAGATCAACGAAATGACCCTGTCGTTTATTCCCAAGATTCTGGCCGTGTTTGCGGTACTGGTGATTGCCGGGCCCTGGCTGCTGGCGCTCATCACCGATTACACCCGTACCCTGTTCCAGAATATTCCGTTACTGGTTTCCTGAACCGGAAAAGCCAACCCCGTGATTGATATAACCTACGCGCAACTGCACGCCTGGCTGATTGCCTTTCTGTGGCCGTTTGTGCGTCTCAGCGGATTCCTGATGGCGTCACCCGTACTCGGCCACCGTGCGGCACCAACACGGGTAAAAATCGGCCTTGCCGCGGTGCTGACGATTGTCATTGCACCGGGGCTGCCGCCACTGCCCACCGTACCGGTGTGGTCCTGGGCCGGGCTCGGGATCTTGGTAGAACAGACACTGATCGGCGCCGCCATCGGGCTGACCTTGCGGGTGATCTTTGCCGTAGTACAGGCGGCGGGGGATTTTATCGGCCTACAGATGGGGCTGGCGTTCGCGACGTTTGTGACCCCGGACGGGGTCAACACCATGGTGCTGTCGCGGTTTCTGCACCTGGTAACGATTATGGTATTTCTCGCCGTAGACGGGCACCTGATCGTGATTGAAACCCTGGCGGGCAGTTTTCAGACGCTGCCCGTTGGATACACCGGTCTTAACCCCGCAGGTTTTGAAATGCTGGCTCGCTTCGGCAGCACGGTATTTTCATCGGGACTGTTGCTCGCACTGCCGGTAGTAGCGGCGCTGCTGATCGTGAATGTCTCTCTCGGTATCCTCAACCGCTCGGCACCACAGCTGACGGTATTCTCCATCGGCTTTCCGGTTTCCCTGACCCTGGGTCTGATCCTGCTGGTGGTGCTGATGACCGATCTCGGCCGCTTTCTGCAGATGCTGTTCGAGCAGGGACTGTTGATGATTCAGCAGCTGCTGACAACCCTCGCACAACCCTGACCCGCTAGACGCTTATCCGCCCTACGGTTGAAAACACCATCCGCTTTTTGTCGCGGTGGTTACATCCGGTCAAACAGTGTCATGCCCTTGATATCGATAAACGCCTGCTGTGCTGCCTGCAGTCCGATCTGGCGCAGACTGTATTCGGAAATCGCGGAGACGTAGTCCAGGTCCACCAGTCCCGAGAGCGTTTGCTCGTAATTCAGGTTGCGGTTGCCGGCTACAGAGTCCACCACGTCCAGCTCGTTCATCCGCGCCCCCACGGACGCGCGGTTGGTGAGGACATTGTCCAGGCTGTTGTCGAATTCCCGCAGTACGTTACTGAGGGTATTTTTGCGCGCGGCGGTTTCTGCGTCGGTACTGGCGGGCTGCTCGAGAACCGCCAGGGCTTTCTCAAAGGTGGCGAACAGGTCGGTGTTGAGGTTTTCCGCTTTATCCATGCGGATGCTGTCGCCGTCCGCCGGAGTACCCTCGAGAGTGACGGAGAGCCCGCCGATGCGGATCGGTTGTCCGGCTTCGTATACCTCGGCGGCGCCGCCATTGATGGAGTAACTCACGTCGTCTCCAGATACCGAAAAGGTAATATCAAACGCATTGCCGTAATCGGGGTCATTTGCGTTCACTACCTGCGGACCATTGAACGTAATGCTGCCCTGATTACTATCCGCGGCGACCGCCATATAGCCGGCCCCCGCACTCACGCTCTGGAAAATGACTTCGCCATTGTCGGCCACGGGCATCAGGCGGGAGGCGTCTACGCGCACCGCGCGGCTGTTGCTGTCACCAACGTAGCTGACGCTGCCATCGGTATCCCGTACAAAAGGTTCGCTGCCATCCTGGTAGCCGCCGAACAGATAGCGTCCATTGCCGTCGGTGGCGTTTGCCTGGCCGATGACGGTTTCATAAATACCGCGCAATTCACTGGCCACCGACGCGCGGTTGGCGTCACTCAGGGTATCGCTGGAGGCCTGCACAATCAGGGTGCGCGCACTGGCGATGGCATCATTGACGCTGTCTAGTACGCTTTCTTCCTGTGCCAGTGCGTTGCGGGCGCTGATGCGGGCATCCGCGTACTGTTCATTGATCGCCAGCGATTGGGAAACCTGCACCGCCTGGGAGGCGGCCTGGGGATCGTCCGACGGGTTCACCACCCGGCGCCCGGAGGCAATCTGCTGGCTCACCTGCATCAGGCTGCTCTGCTGCCGGTTGAGGGAACTCATGCTCTGATCGAAGATGGTGAGCGTGCTGATTCGCATGACAGGAATCTCTTTCAGGTATCTGTTTTGGTTCTTTAACTCACGCGTGACAAATCAACGCAGACTGAGAATTTCATCCAGCACCGTGGACGCGGTCTGGATCACTTTGGCATTGGCCTGGTAGTACTGCTGGAAGCGGATCAGGTTGGCCGCCTCTTCGTCCAGATTGACTCCGGATTCCGACTGCTGCAGCGCGGTCAGCTGCTCACTCAGTCCTTCGCGGGCTTCCAGGTTGACCTGGGCAATACTGGTGTAACTGCCTACATCACTGACCATGATCGCGTAGGCACCGCTGAAGGTAGCGCTGCCGCCAACCAGTACCTTCTCCTGCAGTTGTTGCAGTGCCAGGGCATTCTCGTTGTCGCCGCTGCTGCCACTCGCACTGGCGGCAATGGCGGCAGTATCACTGATAAGGTTTTCCATGGATCCCGCGGCCCCGCGCACCGGCTGCAGCTCGAAACTGTCGCCATCGGCAAGCGCCGCTGTATCGTCTACAGAAACCACCACGCCGCCAAATGACAGCTCGCCATTGGCATCGAGGGTGGCAGTAAAACGCTCGCCGTTATCCAGACGGGTGATCTCGAATTCCCCATTGGCGGCATCGGTCACTTTCAGTGTGTAGTCGGTGGCCGCCAATGCGCTGGGATCGCCGAAGGCGGCGTCAAGTACTGCACTGCCGCTATTGTTGGCGTTACTTACCAGGCGTGGCTCAGCCACCGCAAACATGTCACCACCGGTCTCGCCATTCAGGTCGATACCCGCGCGGTGCTGCTCGTTGATGGCGCTCGATAGGGAAACCGCCAGCTGTCCCAGTTGATTCTGGGTTTTATCCAATGCCTCACTGCGAAAACTGATCAGGCCACCCAGGGTACCGCCGGTGATTTTGTCCTGATCGAGTTCGACCAGGTTGTTGGCGGAGTCGCGATAGCCGACTACGGTGCGCGCCGGGTCGCTGGCGGAGCTGATGGCTTCCAGCCCGAAGCTGCGACTGCCGGCGACGATCGGCTGGCCGTTGCCAATAGAGAGGTTGTAGGTGCCGCTCTGCTGTACCGACAGTTCCACATCGATGCGCTCATTCAAATCCGCTACCAGTTGATCGCGCTGGTTCAGCAGGGTGTTCGGCGCCTCGCCGTGTTTTGCTTTGGCCAGGGAAATTTCGCGGTTGAGGTTGGCGATCTGCTCCGCGGTATTGTTGATCAGGCTGATTTCTTCCCGGACCTGCTGGTTCACCCCGGACTGCATATCGTTGAGGTATTCATCGAAGGCGCGGAACTGGGCACTCAGGGTATCGGCAGTACCGATTACCCCCTGACGCGCAGCGGGATCGGAAGGCGCACTGACGAGATCCTCAAACGCGGAGAACATATCCTGCATCAGCGGTGCAAGTCCCGCCTGCTGGTCCGCCAGCAGATCATCGATCTGGGAAACCTGGGTGACATAACTGCTGAGTGCACTGGTCTCACTGTTGGCGCGGTTCAACTGACTGGCGACAAAGGAATCGAACTGGCGTTGGATATCGTTCACCGTGACACCGCCACCACCAGCGCGTTCACCCAGCAGGGTCAACTCGCGGTTGTATCCGGGCGTGTACACGTTGCTGATGTTGTTGCCAGTGGTATTGAGGGCGTTCTGCGCCGCATTAAGGCCGCTGAGGCCGATTGAAAAAATACTCATTTTGGTGATTCCGTGTCGCCGTTACTGCAGTTATCGGCGGCAGTGTCAGTGATCTTGAGTGTGCGAAAGCGTTTTTTACCCGTACTGCTGATTTCAGGGTTTTCCGTTCAGGTTCTCTGGTCGTGCTGGACTTTGCGCAGAAGGCGAAGCATCTGCAGACAGGTGCTGTACCAGTTGCTCAGCCAACCCCAACCCACGCCCGGCGAGATGGGAGGAAAGCTGTTGGTCGAATAGCGATTCATAAAATCGCGTACTGGAACTGTCGATCAGGTCCGAGCGGGGCACCGCATCGCGCATGCTTTTCATGACCTGGTTCAGAAACAGTGCCTCAAACTGTTCCGCCACCGCCTGTAACTGTTCGTCTTTGTCACGCCCGCGGGAAATTCCGCTGAGCGCATTGACATCCAGGGCAAAGCCGGCACGGGTATCGATCGGGTTCATCAGATTATCTCCAGCTCGGCGCGCAGCGCGCCGGAGGCCTTGAGTGCTTCGAGAATGGTCATCAGATCTGCGGGCGTTGCCCCCAGGGCATTGAGTGCGTCGACGACTTCCAACAGGTCCGCGCCCTGCACAAACTTGAGGGTGCCCGCCTGCTGGCTGAGGGTGATATTGCTGTCCGGTACTACCGTGGTGGTGCCCTCGCCAAACGGCGCCGGCTGGCTGACGCCAAAGGCGGTATCAATCACCACAGACAGGTTGCCGTGGGCCACGGCAGCCGGCCCCAGGGTAACCCGCCCGTTCAATACAACAGCGCCGCTACGCGCATTGATCACCACCCGCGCCGGCGGCGCCAGCGGTGTGACATCAATCGCCTGTACTCGCGCCATAAAACGTACCCGTGCATTGGCATCTTCCGGGCTCTGAAGGCGGATCATACCCGCGTCCACCGCACCGGCGATGGCGCTGCCAAATTCGCGATTGATGGCGTTGACTACCCGCTCCGCGGTACCGAAATCCGCCTCGCGCAGTTGCAGGTCGAGAAATCCACCCGCACCCAGCGCCACCGGAACCTCGCGCTCCACCAGTGCACCGCCGCTGATACGTCCACCGGCCTGCTGGTTGATCTGCACACTGGAACCACCGGACTCGGCGCCGGCACCACCCACCAGCAGATTGCCCTGGGCGACGGCGTAGGTGCGCCCGTCCAGGCCTTTCAACGGCGTCATCAACAGGGTGCCGCCGCGCAGGCTGCGCGCGTTGCCGATGGAAGATACCACCACATCCATTCGCTGCCCGGGGCGTGCGAACGCAGGCATTTTTGCCGTCACCATCACACCGGCCACATTGCGCAATTGCATGTTAGTGCCGGCAGGAATGGTGATACCGAGCTGGGAAAACATATTGCTCAGGCTCTGGGTGGTGAATGGCGTCTGCATGGTCTGGTCACCACTGCCGTCCAGCCCTACTACCAGCCCGTAGCCCACCAGCTGGTTATCGCGCACACCGGCGAAATCTGCCAGCTCGCGCAGCGGTTCTGCGTACACACTGGTGCCGCTGAGCACCAGCAACAAAAATATTTTCACCAGCAGTGGCAGAAAAAATTTACGCGTGAAAAAAATAGGTCGCATCGGCAATCCGGAAAGTCAAAAAGGCGATAGATTCAGCAGCAATCGCTGCAACCAGCCCATGTTCTGGGCCTCATTGATGTAACCATCGCCGACATATTCAATGCGCGCTTCCGCTACCTGGGTGGAGAGCACGGAGTTTGCGCCATCAATTTCCCGCGGATCGACAATGCCGGAGAAGCGGATGAACTCAGTGCCCTGATTGATACGGATCTGCTTTTCACCGCGCACCCGCAGATTGCGGTTGGGCAATACTTCCATCACGGTCACCGTGAGTGTACCGGTAAAGGTGTTGCGCGCCTCGGCACCGCCACCGCCTTCAAAATTATTGCTCCCGGACAACTCCAGACCGTATTCCGCCAGTTCTTCCAGGCCAATGGGCACCGTGTCTGCGGTAAACGTGGCGCCGCCCTCGCGGTCTGAATTGACCTCGGCACTTTTGGACGCACTGACCTGTTCATTGAAGACCACCGTCAACAGGTCACCACTCATGCGCGGCCGATAATCTTCAAACAGCGGGCGGTAACCCGCCTCCGGCTGGAAGATGGCACCGTTGGTACGCTGGGGCGGCGGCTCGGGAATTTCCACCCACTCCGGGTCGCCGGCCAGGGACGACTGCGGCAGCTGCGCACAGCCACCGGCCAGCAGAAAAATACTCACCAGCGGTAAAAAAGAGAAACGCATCGCGGCGATCACAACTGCGCCAGACGCGACAGCATCTCGTCGGAGGTCTGTACCGCTTTGCTGTTGATCTCGTAGGCACGCTGGGTCTGGATCATGCTTACCATTTCTTCCACCACATTGACGTTGGAGGTTTCCACATAAGACTGATACAGGCTGCCGGCGCCGTTCATACCCGGCATACTTTCACTGCGCATGCCCGAAGCGCTGGTTTCCAGATAGAGGTTTTCACCGATGGCTTGCAGACCGGCGGGATTGACGAAGGTCGACAGTGTCAGCTGCCCCACTTCGACGCTCTGGGTGGAGCCCGGCTCGGTGATCGATACAAGGCCGTCTTTGCCGACGGTCACGGATAGTGCGTTGTCGGGGATGATGACGGCCGGCTCCAGCGGGTAACCGCTCGCTGTTACCATCTGGCCATTTTCATCCAGCTGGAAACTGCCATCGCGGGTATAGGCGGTACTGCCATCGGCCATACGCACCTGGAAAAAGCCTTTGCCGTTAATCGCCAGGTCACGGGAATTTCCGGTATTTTCCAGTCCACCCTGAGCGTGCAGCCGTTCGGTCGCTACCGGACGCACACCGCTGCCCACCTGCATACCGGACGGCAGGGTGTTCTGGATATCGTTGCGCGCACCGGGCTGACGCAGGTTCTGGTACAGCAGGTCTTCAAACACCGCGCGGGATTTTTTGAAGCCGTTGGTACTCACGTTCGCCAGGTTGTTGGAAATTACATCCATTTTTACCTGTTGGGATTCGAGACCGGTTTTGGCCGTCCACAGTGATTTGATCATTTCGATTTCCCCTTAGTCGAGCGACAGCAGGCTGTCCGCCTGGCGCCCGTTTTCATCAGTGCTTTCGATCACCTTGAGCTGCATGTCGTAGCGGCGCGCGCTGTCGATCATCGCGACCATGGATTCCACCGGATTGACGTTGCTGCCTTCCAGCGAGCCGCTGATCAATCGCGCCTGTTCGTCCCGGGGCAGCGGGTCGGCGGCGGTGCCTGGGGCGGCATAGGCCCGGAAAAGGCCGTCACTGCCGCGTTCCAGCCCCGCCTCACCCGGTGACACCAGCTTCAGCCGACCCACCTGAACCAGTGACTCCGGATCCTCGCCGGCGCCGATGGCACTGACGGTGCCGTCGGCACCCATGGACAGGCTCGCACCCAGCGGTACCACAATGGGACCGTTATCCCCCACTACCGGGCGGCCACCACTGGTGAGCATGCCGGTGGCATCCACCTGCAGGTCGCCGCGACGGGTATAGGCTTCGGCACCGTCACCGGCCTGTACCGCGAGCCAGGCGTTGCCCTGCAGGGCCACATCCAGGTCGCGACCGGTGGCGTTAATCGGCCCGGGATTAAAATCTGCCCCCGGTGTGGAAGCGACCACCGAGGTGCGCGTGGCCAGCTGGCCATCGCCCTGCACCGGCACGGCACGCATGGCACTGAGCTGCGCGCGGAATCCAGACGTCGTGGCGTTGGCCAGGTTGTGGCTCACCACCGACTGTTGTTCCATGCTCTGGCGCGCGCCGCTCATGGCGGTGTAGAGAATGCGGTCCATGGTTTGACTCCCCTATCAGCGCAGGTTGACCGCGGCCTGCAGTACTTCGTCCTGCACCTTGATGGTCTGGGTATTCGCCTGGTAGTTGCGCTGGGCAACAATCAGGTCCACGAGTTCGCGGGTCAGATCCACATTGGAGGTTTCCACTGCGCCGGATTCGAGGGTGCCGAACTGCCCCGCACCGGCGAGGCCCAACAGTGGCTGGCCGGACGCACCGGTTTCCACCCACACGTTATCGCCCTTGGATGTCAGACCTTCCGGGTTGCGGAAGTTTGCCAGTGCAATCACACCCAGGTTCTGGCTTTTTTCATTGGCATAGTTGCCAATCAGGGTGCCATCGTCATCAATGGTGATCCCCACCAGCGCACCGGCGGCATAGCCGTTCTGGGTCAGGGAATCCAGCGCGAAGTCGTTGCCGAACTGGGTAGAACCGTCAAAGCTGATGGAAAAATTCAGTGGCTCGGCGCCACCACCCGGGGTGAAACCGTAGGTCGGGAAAGTGCTCCCGGCTTCGTTGAGGGTACCGTTGTTATCGAATACCAGTTCCCCGGTATTGGCAGCATCCTCATTGCCGTCTACCGCCACCCGCACTTCCCAGGTGTTGTCGGCGGTCTTGGTGAAATAGGTGGTCATGGTGTGCTGGACACCGAGCGAATCGTAGACCGTACCGGTATTGGCATAGGAGTAGCTGTCGCTGTCGGTGGTGCTGAATGGCACGGTCGCGCGATCGATGCTGTCCACGGTGGCGTCAAGATTGAATGACGCCTCCACGCCGGTGGTGGCGGTGGCGTTCATTGCACCTGCGGGCACCTGCAGGTCTACCGGCTGGCCACCGGTACCGACACCGGCGGGGAAACCGGTCAGGCGCGCGCCCTGCGCGTTCTGCAGGTAGCCGTCGGCCGTCAGGGTCAGCTGTCCGTTGCGGGAATAAACCACTTCACCGGCCTGGGTGAAACGGAAGAAACCATTGCCATTGATGCCGAGATCCAGGTTGCGCCCGGTGGCCTCCAGAGTGCCATTGGAAAAATCCTGCAACACGGCAGCTACACGGGTACCCTGCCCGGCCATTGCGCCGGTGTAGACATCCGCAAACTGTACGCTGGAACCTTTGAACCCTACGGTCTGGGAGTTGGCGATATTGTTACCCACCACATCGAGGTTGGTGGCTGCGCTATTGAGGCCGCTGAGCGCCTGTGAAAAACCCATAGTCTTTTCCTTGAATCAGAGAATTAAAGAATCTGCCGAATATCGTCGAGATCGACCGGCTCCGTGATGCCGCCCAGGTCAAGCAGGGGTACACCCTGCCCGCTCAGGCTGACACCACTGACCAGCGCATAATTGAGCGCACTGGCGGTAACGGAATCACCGTTGGCCGTGGCGGTAACCTCAATGGTGTATGACCCTTCAGCGGCCACACCGCCGTCGTTGGTGGTGCCATCCCAGGTGAACGACTCCACTCCGGCATCCATGGCAAAGGGTTCAAAAGTGCGAATCACTTCACCACTGGCATTGCGGATGGTGATCTGGACTTCATCTGCCGCCTGTGCCAGTTCCACGCCGAAGGGGGTGGTCGCACCTTCCTCACCCACCAGCACGCGGTCGCCGGCCACCAGCACGCCTTTACCGATCATGTCCGCTGCCTGCAGCATCTGGCTGGTATCCAATTGGCCGTTAATGCCGGCGAGGGTTTCATTAAGAGACTCGATGCCACTAACGGTGTTGATCTGCGCGAGTTGCGAGGTCATTTCCGCATTTTCCATCGGGTTCATCGGGTCCTGGTTCTGCAGTTGTGCCACCAGCAGGGTCATGAAGCTGTCCTGCAGGTCGGCACTGCCGCTGGTGGTACTCGCACCTGAAGTGACGTTCAGTGCAGAGCGCACGCTGCTGTCGATGGTGTTGCTCACGGCCATCAGTTTTCTCCCAGGGTCAGGGTTTTCAGCATCAGCTGTTTGCTGGTGTTCAGCACTTCCACATTCGCCTGGTAGGAGCGCGATGCGGCGATCATGTCGACCATTTCATTGACCGGCTCCACGTTCGGCAGGCTCACGTAACCGGCTTCGTCCGCCAGCGGGTGCTCGGGACGGTATTCCTGGCGCAGGGGTGCGTTGTCTTCCACCAATCCCGTCACCTGCACACCACCGATCCCACTGCCCTCTTGGGCGCGCGCCTGAAAAACCAGATGCTTTGCCCGGTAAGCCTCTCCGTTGGGGCCGGCCACGCTATCGGCATTGGCGAGATTGCTCGCGGTGACGTTCATGCGCTGACCCTGGGCCGCCATGGCAGAGCCGGAAATCTCAAAAATCGAAAACATAGACATAGTGAAATCCCGTTGAATTATTCAGGCTGCATCGCCGATTTGAGTCCGCGTATACGGCTGTTGAGCAGGGTCAGAGCGGTCTGGTAGCGCACCGAGTTGTCGGTAAACTGGCTGCGTTCCACATCCATATTGACCGTGTTGCCATCCAGGCTGGGCTGGTCCGGCACCCGGTAAAGCAGTTCTTCCTGTGCAGTACTGCTACCTTTCCCTTTCAGGTGGCGCGATGAGGTAGTCGCAGTTGCCAGCGATCCGGCATTGCCGCTGCGCGAAGCCTGGGCGAGCGCATCGGAAAAATTGAAATCCCGCGCCTTGTAATTTGGCGTATCGCCGTTGGCGATATTACTGGCCAACACCTTCTGGCGCTGGTGACGCAAGCCCAATGCCTGCTGGTCAAAATTGAGCGCTGCGCTGAGTCGATCAATCATCCCGGATCTCCCGATGTTTTTTCTGCAGGCTGAAGACTACAGACCGGGCTGGCCAGCCAAACGCACAAAAAGGGACAGGTTTTGCAGCCATTTCTCCTCTTCAATGCATACGCCGACTTTTACAATGCTGGCTAAATGTCGCAATCTGCCCGGAACAGAATGAAGAAAAACCGCAGGTTAATTCTGCTACTGACATCGGCGCTCACCCTATTTGCAAGTGCAGCTGACGCCGCGGAAAGTCCAGTGGATATTGCCCACGCGTTTCTCGAGCAGCGCAGCCGACACCTGGGCAACAAGGTTCAGATAAAGGTCGCAGAACCTTCCGCACACTGGCCACACTGCGCTGCACCGGAAGCCTTTCTGCCGAGCAAAAATCAGCCCGATTGGGGGCGAATTACCGTGGGCATACGTTGCGCTTCCGGTAGCACCCGCTACCTGCAGGCCCAGGTCGCGGTACTCGGGAACTACTGGGTGCCGCGAGAAAACATTCCCGCTGGCACTACGATCACCGAGGAGTTATTACGGCGGGAAAAGGGAGAAATCAGCGCGCTCCCAACAGGCACCCTGCTGAAAAGGAAAGAAATGCTCGGCCTGGAGAGCCGCCGTCCACTGCGCGCCGGCACCCCCGTGCAGCAATACCAGTTACAGCAACGCGCACTGGTAAAAAGGCGACAGACGGTTACCCTGGTTGCCGCCGGGAGGGGCTTCAACATACAGCGGGAGGGACGCGCACTGGATGAGGGAGCGATGGGAGACAAGGTTCGGGTGCGACTCCCGGACCGACAAATCATTTCCGGCCGAGTCAGCGGGCGCGGACAGATACATGTGACGACAGGCAGAAATTGATTACCAAATCGTGACACAGATCACAGGACTCCAGCTAAAGCGGGCGCCCTTCCCGCCGATAAACAGCTGGAAACACTACGGAGAATACGGGTTGAAAATCCACAACATTACCCGGCTGACGCCATCTACCAGCGCGCAGGAGGCCACAGGCAACGACCACGCGAGCAAGACCGCGCAGCGGGCCACGACAACCACATCCGCACCCGCGGCTCCCGGCGCAAGCCAGCTCCATCCGTCCAGCCTGCCCGAAAGCCAGGATATCGACGCTCTGCGCGTGGAAGAATTGCGCGAGGCCATTTCCTCCGGCGCTTTCACCGTACATGCCGAGCGCATTGCTGACCGGCTGATTGCCAGCCTCAGCGAACAATCGCCTGCGGACGATTCATGAGCCCGGAAGCGCTTCTCCAGCAACACCTCCATCTACTGGAAACGCTTCACGGGCAACTGCTCGAAGAGCGACAGCAGGTCAGTCGCGGAAAACTCGATGGCGCCGAGCTTGCAAATATCGCCCACAGAAAACAGCAGTGCGTTGCAGACATCAACCGTCTCGAACAGCAGCGCCGTCAGCTTCTCACCCGCATGGGTTATGCAAACAATCGCAGTGGCGATGAGCAGGCGGCCCGCGATGGCGGCTACGCGGGGCAATGGCGCGCCCTGCTGACCCTGGCCGCCGAAACAGCCGCAATGAACACCAGCAATGGCGAGATGATCCGCCTCCGTACCGAACACAACCAGCGCCTGCTCAACGCGCTACAGGAAGCCGCGGGCAAAAACCTTTACGGCCCCGATGGCCGTGCCAGCGGTCGCGCGACGAAAGTCGACGCCCGCGCCTGAATTACCACACGATATTCTCAATTCCGAATCCCCTACAACACCATCAAGGAGTCCTCCGCGTGATACCACTAGGTCAAGTGATCAGTGACGACACTCTGGATGTCCTGCTGGCCTGCAGGCCGGTATATACCCGCAACCAGGACGTTGCCGCATTCGAATTATTGGTACAGGGCGAGCGCGCTGCCAGCGGCGCCACTCTGGAACAGATCGAGGCCAGCAGCCCGATCATTCTCGGAAACTATAACCGCCTGTACCAGCAGGGCAGTACCCGCAGTGTACCGAGCTTCCTCAAGGTGACCGACGATGTAATCCTCGCACCCGGACTCCCCGACCTGCCGCAGCAGCACTATATTCTGGAGGTTGCCGAGGATGTACTCCTGACTTCCGAACGGGTGGAACGACTGCGGGAGCTGGCCAAGCGTGGCTACCGGATTGCACTGGCGGGGTACGATCCCGATGACGTCGAGCTGGATGCAATGCTGGAAGTTGTGCATATCGTCAAGCTGGATACGGCACGCATGAGCGACGACCAACTGCAAAGAGCGATGGCGAAACTGCGCAGACATGGCGTGGAAGCGCTGGCGGACAACCTGGCCGATAAAAACCGCTTCAACATCTGCCAGGCCCTCGGCTTTACCTATTACCAGGGCGACTTCCTCAGCACACCGGCAACGGTCAAGGGCAAGAAAATCAGCGGCAACAAGGTATTGTTACTGGAGCTGTTGAGCGAACTACAGAACCCGGATGCCTCGCCCGTACGCCTGGAAGAGATCGCACTGCGCGACGCCAAGCTCACCTACCGGATCCTGAAGCTGGTGAATTCCGCAGCGGTCAGCCTGCATCGGGAAGTCAACTCTATCTCCCACGCCATCGGCCTGCTGGGAATGAAGGAGATCCAACGCTGGGCCAGCCTGTTTCTGGTGGAAGGTGAACGGGGCAAACCGGAAGAATTGACCCGCAAAATGCTGGTACGCGGACGTATGTGCGAAGTACTGGCGGAAGTGGCCGGCTACAACAATGCGAACGATCACTTTATTGTGGGGTTATTGTCACTGCTGGATGCGATGATGGATATCGCCATGCCGGAACTGATGGAACAGGTTCCCCTGAACCGGAATGTGAAAAATGCCCTGCTACACCGCAGCGGCGATCTCGGCCGCACTCTTGGCGAGGTGGAATTGTACGAGCGGGGGGCGTTTTCTGAATTGACCCTGATCGATAGCAAACCGGTGTATGAAACCGCCTATCGCCACAGTGTCTCCTGGGCGCGCCAGGCGCTGCAGGCGCTAACCTACGACGACTGACCCCACTCCTCCCCGGTCCATGCGAATAGTTGTGCGAGACCGGGGATTTTCTCCCCGGAATTAAAGCCGATGCTCACCCTGCCGATAGTTATTCAGGCAGGCACTGATCTGCCTGCCACGCCGAATTACTGGCAGAAAGGCTATTCACACAACCGGGAACCCGAAATGAAATTACGTTACTTTGCCCTTGCTTTGCCTCTGTTAGCAGCAGGCATGTCCGTCGATGCTGCGCCGCGACTGAGTGGCGTCAAGCAACAGGGTACTGTCGAGCAGTATGCAAGTATCCTCAACAATCACACCATGAAAAATATCCGCTATCCGGCGCGTGCGGAAAGAAAACGGCGAGAGGGAAATGTCATCCTGAGAATCACCATTGATAAGAGTGGGCAGGTGAAAGACATCGAAGTCGTTGAGGAGTCCAATTATTCCTCCCTGAACCGCGAAGCACTGCGCAGCGTGGAACGCTCCAATCCGTATCCGGCCATCCCCGCCAATCTGGGTATAGACAGCTACAGTTTTACCATTCCGATTCGATTCAAGCTCAATGGCTGAGGCAGGTAACGGCGGCACCGCCGCCGTTACTGGCATGCTTTGATCAAACCAATCTGGTGCGCAAACGCTTGATTGCCTGACTGTGCAACTGGCACACCCTGGACTCGGTCACACCGAGAACCACGCCGATTTCCTTCAGATTGAGTTCTTCCTGATAGTAGAGCGCCATGAGCAGCTTCTCCCGCTCGGGCAATTGCTCGATGGCGGTAACAAGCTGCTCTCGCTGCTCGTGATCCACCAGGGCACTGAAAGGCGTAGCCGGAGCGCCGGCTCCAGCCTCGGGCTCACCACTTTCCGCCACAATTTCCTCAAACGGCAGCAGGTGCCCGGAGTTGGTATCCAGTAGCAGGCGGTGATACTCGTCTAGGGAAACCCCCATCTCCGCGGCGATTTCCCGCTCTTCGGCGGCGCGTCCGAGTCGCTGCTCGAGTTGTCGCAGGCTCTGTTCCAGTAAGCGGGCATTGCGGCGGACACTGCGCGGCAACCAGTCACGGGTACGCAGTTCATCAATCATGGCACCGCGAATACGCTGGTTGGCAAAGGTGGAAAAACTCGCACCGGCGTTGGGATCAAACCGTTGCATCGCATCCAGAAGGCCAATGGTGCCAGCCTGGATCAGGTCATCAAGATCAATGCCGGAAGGTAGTTTGACCTGCAATGACAACGCCTGGCGACGCACCGCTGGCAGATGTTCTTCCAGCAGTGCATCCCGATTGATGGTTCCCTGAGCTGTATACATTGTACTCCCCCGGCTACCCCTTGAGCGGGCTTTTCTTTTTTCACGCTCCGCTATCGGTGCCAAAGCAGGCACTTGCTGGAGCCAAGTGCATTATTGATGCTCGGGAAAATTTGTATGCGGTGAATAAACGGGCATGGACGGGCTTATTCCGGCGTTAGGCCGCCGTGCGCTCACCGATCACATTGCTGATTTTCACCATGCGGTCGTCGGGAATTTCTGCCTGTGATAGCACCACCAACTGGCGCAGACGGCGACGTAAAAAGTGCGACAATAACGGCCGCAGACCATGGCGAACCACCAGTACTGGCGGATCGCCTGCGGTCTCCTGCCGATCCAGTGCGGCAGCGGCCTGCGCCATCAACGTATCCGCTAACCCGGGTTCCAATGCACCACCGCCCTCCAGGGCCTGTGACAGGACCTGCTCCAACTGGCTGTCGATCCCCATGACACGCATTTCGGCATTGCCCGGGAACCACTGATGGGTAAGCACCCGCCCCAGTGCCAGCCGCACCCGCGCGGTCAGCTCATGCACATCGCCAGCCTGCTCCCCTTGATCGGCAAGTGTATCGAGGATGGTACGCAGATCGCGTATCGGAACATCCTCATCCAATAGGTTTTGCAGAATGCGCTGCAGCGTAGTGAGAGAAACGGTTTTCGGAACCACTTCTTCCACCAGGCTGTTACTGTCTCCGGACAGTTTGTCCAGCAATTGCTGTACTTCCTGGCGGCCGAGCATTTCGGCGCAGTGGCGATGAAGCAGATGGTTGAAGTGTGTAGCGACGACGGTACCGGCATCCACCACGGTGTAGCCATAGACCTGGGCCTGCTCGCGCTGGGTTGAATCAATCCACACGGCAGGCAGCCCGAACGCGGGTTCTTCCGTAATTTCTCCCTGCAGCTCACCGGTGACCTGTCCGGGATTGATCGCGAGCCATTTTCCGGGATAGGCCTCACCGCGTCCGACTTCAGCGCCCTTGAGGGTGATGACGTACGTGTTCGGCGACAGTTCGAGGTCATCGCGTATGTGTACCACCGGCGGCAGAAAACCGACTTCCTTTGCGAACTTTTTGCGCACGCTTTTGATTCGCCCCAGCAGCTCCGCCTCTTGACGCTGATCCACCAGCGGGATCAGGCGGTGCCCGACTTCCAGCCCGAGCGTATCGATCAGCTCTACGTCATCCCAACTCGCCTCCGGTACCTGTGGTTGTGCTGCCGGCTCTGACACCATCTGCTCGCGCACCAACTCGTCATCCCGGCGCTTGCCCATCATCCAGGCGATACCGGCAAGGGCAGCGGTAAACAGCAGGAACACCAGGTTTGGCATGCCCGGCACCAACCCCAGCAACCCCATCACACCGGCGGCCAGATACAGAACCCGCGGGTTGGTGAGCAGCTGTTCGATCATCTGCTGGCCCACATCCTGGTCCGTGTTGACCCGCGATACGGTCACACCGGCAGCAGTGGAAATGACCAGCGCCGGAATCTGTGCAACCAGGCCATCACCAATGGTCAGCAGGGTATAAGTGCGGGCCGCTTCGCCAAATGAGAGGTCGTGTTGCATGGTGCCGATCAACAGACCACCGATCACGTTCACTGCCATGATCACCAGCCCGGCCACGGCATCGCCGCGCACAAACTTGCTGGCACCATCCATGGAACCGTAAAAGTCCGCTTCCTGGGAGACCTCGGTGCGCCGTGCGCGTGCGTCCTCTTCACCGATCAGCCCCGCATTCAGGTCGGCATCGATCGCCATCTGTTTACCCGGCATTGCATCGAGCATGAAGCGGGCACCTACTTCTGCAATACGTCCGGCGCCTTTGGTGATGACCATAAAATTGATGACCACCAGAATCAGGAACACCACCAGCCCGACCGCAAAATTTCCCCCCACCAGAAACTGTCCGAACGCCTCGATGACCTTACCCGCAGCAGCGCCGCCGTTGTGTCCCTCCATCAATACCACTCGGGTGGAAGCCACATTCAATGCCAGGCGCAGCAGGGTGGTAAACAGGAGCACAGCGGGAAATGCCGCAAAATCCAACGCGCGCAGCGTGAACATGCTCACCAGCAAAACCATCAGCGACAGGGCGATGTTGAAGGTGAAAAAGAGATCCAGTGCAAACGGCGGCAACGGCAGGATCAGCATCGACATGATCAGCAGGATCAGTACGGGACCTGCCAGTACCCGACCTGCAGGCAGACTGAATCCACCGGACGCCGGGTTCAGGTTCAGAAATTTCACGGGGTTACCTCCAGCGCTTTGGGGATGGGCAGTTGTTCCGGGGTGGTGGGCAATTCGGAACCGTCGTTGCGTGCGCGCCGCAGCTGCATGGCCCAGGCCAATACTTCGGCTACCGCGGTATACAGGGCGGCGGGAATTTCCTGCTCCAGGTCCACATGGCGATACAACGCGCGCGCCAGTGGTGGAGCCTCCAGGCGCGGGATATTATGTTCATTCCCGAGCGCCCGAATCCGCGCAGCCACCGCTTCCACACCCTTGGCAACAACGCGCGGTGCCGCCATCTGGCTTTCGTCATAACGCAACGCAACGGCGAAGTGGGTCGGGTTAGTGACAATCACGTCCGCCTCGGGAACCTGGCTCATCATGCGATTGCGAGCCATGGACTGTTGCTGCTGGCGAATGCGCGCTTTCAATTGCGGATCGCCCTCACTCTCTTTGAACTCCCGGCGCACTTCCTCCTTGCTCATGCGCAGTTTCTTCCCATGGCTCCAGAGCTGGTAGGGCACGTCCAGAAGGATCACCAGGATCAACGACAACACCATCCAGCCACAGGCCTCGGCGACCAGGTGCAGTGCTGAGGCGGCGGCACGCTCTGCACTGAGATCCATCAGCGCAAAAAAATCCCCCCGACGATTGGCTAAAAACACCACCAGTACACTCCCCACCAGCACTGACTTGGCAATGGCTTTGGCAAGCTCGATCAACGCCTGATGGGAAAACTGTCGCTTGAGCCCCTTGAGCGGGTTGAGTTTGGACAGCTGTGGTTTAAGAGACTTTGCGGAAATCAGAAAACCGCCGAGCAGGTTCGGCGCGAGCAGCGCGACCGCGGTAAGCAGTGCAAATAACGGAATCAGCGCATAGAGACTGCGCTCGAACAGATCCGCAGCCGTTACCAGCATGACCGTGGCATCAAACACCTGCTGGCGATCAAACAGAAAAGACTGCTCCATCATGGAGCCGAGTCCCACGAACAGGCCGGGGCCCAATGCCCACAGGCCACCCAGCCCGGCACACAGCAGCATGACGGTGGCAAGCTCCCGGGAGCGCGCCACCTGTCCCTCTTCCCGCGCTTTTTCGAGGCGGCGGGGCGTGGCGGTTTCTGTCTTTTCCTGATCCTGGCTGTCGTCGGCCATCTGGGCATCCGCGGCTATTTCGGAGCCGGCCATTGTGTGCCAGGGCGGCGGATCGCAAAGGGAGAAAAAGCGGGAGTTAGGGGGGCCAATTCCCGCTATCTGTGCTGGAGGGCGTATTCAAGCCGGTGAAAATCAGAAGCCCAACTCTTCCAGAAGATCATCCACCTGATCCTGGCTGCTGACGACATCATCGGCTCCACTGTCGATCTGCGGGCCGTTGACCAGGGAAGACTCTTCCCGCCGCCGGCTCTCTGCGGCCGTACCGTCTTCCAACCGGCGCCGGAAACTCTCGCGCTCTTCGCCCTCCGGCACACTTTCCAACAACACCTGCAACAGCTGGTGCTCGACTTCCTGGATGACCTCCATCATGCGCTTAATCACCTGGCCGGTCAGGTCCTGGAAGTCCTGCGCCATCATGATTTCAAGCAGTTCCTTGTTGGTTTCCCGGGCCATGGCGGGGACGGCGGAAAGGTAGCTGCGGGTTTCCCGCACCAGTTCCCGCGCTTTATCCAGCTCTACCGGGTTTTCAAACCAGGCCTGCCATTGCTGATCGAGCCCCTCGGCACGGGACTCGATTTCGTTTTGTAGCGGCTGTGCACGATCCACCGAGTTGAGCGCCCGCTCAGCGGCCTGCTCGGTCATTGATGCGACATAGTCAAGGCGGGCGCGCGCATCGGGAATGGCCTTCGCAGCTTTTTCCACCTCTTTGTCGAGCCCCAGCTCCCGCATGCTGTCGCGCAGCATCCGGGTCAGGTGTCCGATGCGTTGCACCAGGTCATCGCTCGGCAGATTGTCCGGGCCCTGCGCCATTACTTCATCATTCATAGTCACCTCTCCTCGCGGGAGGAAGCGGGCTTCGACGATCTCATTTTCCCAGCTTCTCGAAAATCTTGTTCAACTTTTCTTCCAGAGTCGCCGCGGTAAACGGTTTGACGATATACCCATTGGCACCCGCCTGTGCTGCCGCAACAATATTGTCCTTTTTGGCTTCGGCGGTGACCATCAGTACAGGAAGCTCCCGGGTGGCCTCGTTTGCACGAATCTGTTTCAACATATCGAGGCCATTCAGATTGGGCATATTCCAGTCCGACACCACAAATTCGAAACCGCCACCGTTGATTTTGGCCAAGCCTTCCTGGCCATCTTCCGCTTCATCGACATTGTTGAAGCCCAACTCTTTAAGCAGGCTGCGAATGATTCTCCGCATGGTGGGGAAATCATCCACCACCAGAATTTTCATACCTTTATCCATCGCTTTCACTCTCTTGATCCTGGATCAGAACTCTTCCCACTCGTCTTCGCCGGCGGTGGCCAGTTCATGCTCTTCCGGCTCCTGTGGCCTGGTTTTTTTTGCACTGGCGGGTTCTTTCGGTTCAGTGGCAGCAACCGGCGCACGCTCGACAGACTCCACTTTGCCAGCTGCACTGCCCTGCTCCTCGTAACCCGGTTCGTCCTCCGCCGCCCTGGCAAGACGGAAAATGGCTACCGCTTCTTCCAGTCGCTGCGCCTGCGCTTCCAGGGAAGCTGCCGCGGCAGAAGCTTCTTCCACCAACGCCGCATTCTGCTGGGTCGATTCGTCCATCTGGCTGACCGCCTGACTCACTTGCTCGATACCGCTACTCTGCTCCTGAGAAGCTGCGGATATTTCGTCCATGATGTCGGTTACCCGCTTCACCGCGGCCACGACTTCTTTCATGGTTTCACCGGCCTGGGCAACCAGAGACGCACCCTCTTCGACTTCGCCGACAGAATTCTCGATCAACGCCTTGATCTGGCGCGCCGCGTCCGCACTGTTGCCGGCGAGGTTGCGCACTTCACCGGCGACGACGGCAAATCCACGCCCTTGCTCTCCCGCTCGCGCGGCCTCTACCGAAGCGTTGAGCGCGAGAATATTGGTCTGGAAGGCGATGGAGTCGATCATGCCGGTAATATCGGCCACTTTGCGTGAGCTTTCGGTAATACCCTGCATTTTGCTCGATACCTGCTGCATGACCTCGCCGCCACGGGTCGCCGTACCGGAGGCATCATTGGCAAGGCCGCTGGCCTGGCGCGCGTTGTCGGCATTCTGCTTCACTGTGGCGGTGAGCTGCTCCATGCTGGTGGCGGTTTCTTCCAGCGATGCCGCCTGCTGTTCAGTACGCGCCGACAAATCCACGTTGCCCCGCGCGATTTCCGAAGAGCCGCTGTAAATGGAACTGCTGCCGGTGCGGACCTGCACGACGATGCGGCTGAGACTGTTTTGTACTTCCTGCATGGCATTGAACAGTTTGCCGATTTCATTGGCGCCGTGATCCGTAATCGGACGCGACAGGTCAGCCCGGGCAATACTCTGCAGGTTTTCAACCGCCTCTCCCAGCGGGCGCACGACAATATTGCGCAGCATCAGGTAGATCAGTGCGAGGATAATCGCGATACCGGCAATCACCACAATGCCAATATTTCCGTAGTAGGCCGTGGTATCGCGGTAGTCGTCCATGATCCCCGCGCTTTCACTGCTAGCGTGATCCAGCAGTGCGAGCAGCGCGACATTGAGGTCATCGCTGATCACGCTGAGGTCTTCCTTGCGTTCGTTGTACCGTTGAAGGTCGGGCTCTTCCCCGGCCAGTATCGAATATTCGGCCTCCACCTCATCGAGCATTTCAGTGAAGACGATGGACAGCTCCCTGAGCTGCTCCGCTTCGGGCTTGTCCGGGTCTGCGGACTGGTCAGCTTCCGTTACCTCGACGGCAGCGAACTGCACGCGCGCCTGACTGAGCGCCGCCTGCACATCGTCCAGGTAAGTGCCGGCACTCAGGTTGCGCCCGCCATCCAGCTCTCCGGCGGCAAGATTAAGGCCGATCATCCCCTGGTTCAGCAATGAGAACGCGCGGAAGACATCGTGCATCACCTCGACATTGACCTCGTGCAATGTCTGGATCGCGTCATTGCCCACCTGGTTGGTAGCCATTCGCAGCCCTACCAGTCCGCCCATCAACAGGGTGCAGCAGAGCAGCACGCCCGCCACCACCGTATTGATATTGAGGTTTCGCATCAGTTTTAACATGGCCGGAGTTTCTCCTCGTCGGTAACCCTGGAAATCTTCATTGTTTTCTATACGCGCTGTGCGCGACCCGAAGCCGTCGCCAACGCCAGCAGACGTTCGGCAATATCCGGCAACGGCACACGCTCCTGTGCCGCCCCCAGCGCCGCGGCCTCGCGGGGCATGCCGTAGACCAGCGAGGTCATTTCATCCTGTGCCAGCGTGGCGGAGCCGGCGCGAAGCATCGCCAGCAAACCCAGCGCGCCATCCCGTCCCATGCCGGTGAGCAGTGCGCCGATGGCATTGCGCCCGGCCACCTCGGCGGCAGACTGAAACAGTACATCCACCGACGGACGATGGCGGTTTACCGCCGGCCCCGAATCCAGCTGTACCAGATAGTTGGCACCGCTGCGGGCAAGTTTCAGGTGCTGATCCCCCGGTGCAATATACGCGTGCCCGGGGAGCACCCGTTCACCCTGCTCGGCTTCTTTCACTCTGATCCGGCACAGGCGGTCCAGGCGATTGGCAAAGGAGCGGGTAAAACCGCTCGGCATATGCTGGGCAATCAGGATGGCCGGACTGCTCGGCGGTAACGGTTCCAGTACCTGCCGGATCGCCTCGGGGCCACCGGTGGAGGCTCCGACAACCAATAGCTTCTCACTGGATACCATCACCGAATCGAGCTTGCGCGACTCAGCCTGCGGTCGCTGTTCACGGCGCGACAGCCGCACCCGCGCGGCCGCACGAATTTTTTCTGCAATCTGTTCGCTGTACTCGAGCAACCCCGAGCGGATCCCCAGTTGTGGTTTAGCCACAAAATCCACCGCACCCAGTTCCAGTGCACGCAGCGTGATCTCCGAGCCCGAGCGCGTCAGGGAAGAAACCATCAGCACTGGCATGGGACGCAGACGCATCAACCGCTGCAGGAAGTCGATTCCGTCCATGCGCGGCATTTCCACATCCAGGGTGAGTACATCCGGGTTCAATTGCTTGATCAGGTCCCGCGCCACCAGTGGGTCCGGCGCAACCGCCACCACCTCCATGTCCGGCTGGGCATCGATGATTTCCCGCATCAGCCCGCGAATCAGTGCCGAATCATCGACACAGAGCACTCTGATTTTTTCCATGATGAGTTTCAGCTCTCCTGCTTACGCCATTGCGCGCAGCCGGAACGCGCTTACCGGGCATTGATTCCAATGAGGGAGCCGGTAAGTCAGATTGCCGGCCGGCAACAGCCTCTGGATATTCATCGGCCGACGGAGAGCGGGCTTTAGGGAGTCGAGGGATTAAATTTCGCGGCGGCCGATATGGGCTCCGGACTTTGGGGCCAGAGCCGACCACTCAGGTAAGGGTATAAACGGTCTGGCCACGCAGACGGAAACGATGGGTGAGATGGCTGAAATTTTCCGAATGGCCGACAAACAGCAGCCCCCCCTTGTTCAGCAGCGAGGCAAACCGATCGAGCAGCCGGACCTGGGTTTCGCGGTCAAAATAGATCATGACGTTGCGGCAGAAAATGGCATCAAAGCGCTGCTGGATCGGCCATTGCGCGCCGACAAAGTTCAACTGCCGGAAAGTCACCTGCTGTGCAATTTCGGGACGCACCCGGGCGAACCCCGCGCGCGCGCCGCTGCCTTTGAGAAAAAAGCGATGCACACGCTGTTCGTCAACCTGGCGCCGGACCTGCTCCAGTCGGTAGATGCCCGTGCGTGCGCGTTTCAAGGCCTCACTGTCGATATCCGTGGCGAGAATTTTCGGTGCTAGCGGGCAATCCCCCAGCACTTCCCGCAGGGCGATGGCAATCGAGTAGGGCTCCTCACCGGTCGAGGCGCCCGCGCTCCATATTCTGATTGGCTCGCCGCTATTTTGCTGACGCTCCCGAAAATGTGTAGCGAGCAGCTGGAAGTGGTGCGGCTCCCGGAAAAAGGCCGTCAGATTGGTGGTCAATGCATTGACAAATTCCTGCCAGTCTTCCTTCGCATTTTTTTGCGAGAGCGCAGAGAGATAATCACTGAAGCGGGCGAGGCCGCGGCTGCGGACACAGCGCCCCAACCGGCTGTATACCATGTCGCGCTTGTGCTCCGCGAGTACGATACCGGCGCGCTCGGCGATCAGCGTGCGAATCTGCTGGAAATCGCGTTCGGTAAACTCGAGCTCGCGGTCTCGGTACACAATGCCTGGTGCCTGATTCAAGACGCTCAACCTGCAACACTTGACGTCGAATCGTCTTTCACTTGTACGTGCGCCTTGGGCCCCTGAATCTGGAAAACTTCCATGGTCTGTGCCAAATGGGTCATGCGATCGGTCAGTTCACCAGATGAATGCGCGGTAATATGTACCTTATCTGCATTCTGCTTGGTCACTTCATCCATTTGTGATACTGCGACATTGATATGACCGATACCGGTACTCTGCTCCGCAGATGCCGTGGATATTTCGCGCATGATGTCCCTCACACGAGCGACAGATTCGACCACATCATTCATCGAGCGACCCGCCCGACGCACCAGCTCCGCGCCAGCATTGACCTGGCGATTGGAACTGTCGATCAGAGTGCGGATTTCCCGCGCGGCATCGGCAGACCGTCCGGCGAGGCTGCGCACTTCCTGTGCGACCACCGCAAACCCGCGACCGTGATCGCCGGCACGCGCCGCTTCAACTGACGCATTAAGGGCGAGGATATTGGTCTGGAACGCAATCCCGTCAATGGTCTCGATGATGGCCGCCATCTGCTTGGCACTGTGGGTGATATTGCCCATGGTATCCACGATCTGTGCCATGGCATCCCCCCCTTCCTTCACCTCTTGCGCGGCGCTTTCAGACAGACCGCTGGCCTGTTTCGCATTGTCGGCATTCTGCCCCACCGTGATGGTGATTTCTTCCATACTGGACGCGGTCTGCTGCAACGATGCCGCCTGCTGGTCGGTGCGCGAGGCAAGCTCGTCGTTGCCACTGGCGATACTGCGCGCTGAGTTTACCGCAACGCTTACACCGGTATTCACTTCGTTAACCATGTCATAAAGACTTCGCTTCATGACGCCGAGGGCCTGTGTAAGTCGTTGCATTTCGCCACCGGAGCACTCCGGTATCACCGCATCCAGGTTGCCGGCCGCGACCTGCAGAGAGAAGTTGCGCAGGCCTTCCAGCGGACGCAGTATCCGACGGCCCACTGAGTAACTGAGCCCGGCCAATAACGGGACGCCGAGCAGTAACAGCACCAGCGGCCAATTGGTAGCCGCCTCGTGTTCAGCCGAAGCCCCCCAGGAGGCCATCAGGCTGCCGCTCAGCAACAGACCAGCCACCACCGGAATCAATGTGAGCTGCGCGGCCAGAGAGACATTTTGCAGGCGAGCCCACCAACCGCGGACGCCGCGCGGAATGACCTGTCCATATAACAGCGAAAAACGCTTTTCCCGACCGTCGCGCAGAATTCGATACTGGTTCTCCGCCGTTTCGATGTCGTGACGACTCGCCTTGAGCCGTACGGAGACATAGCCGACCACCTTGCCCGACTTGATTATCGGGGTCACATGGGCACGCACCCAGTAGAAGCCGCCATCCTTACGGCGGTTTTTTACCAGGCCGATCCAAACATCGCCGTTCCTGATGGTCTGCCACAGGTTGGCGAACGCGGCCTTGGGCATATCCGGGTGACGCACGATGTTGTGGTCCGCACCGACAAGTTCATCACGGCTGTAGCCGCTCACTTCCACAAACGCCGGGTTGGCGTAAACAATACGTCCGCTCAGGTCGGTTCTTGAAATCAGGAAGTGATTGTCGCGCAGGACCGTTTCCCGGTTGGTTACCGGTTGAGAGTTTTTCATGATGTCTTATTCCCCGGCTTCCGCGACCAACTCCATTTCCCGACTGGTCAGCAGCTTTTCAATATCCACAAGCACCAGCATGCGCTGTTCCAGGTTGCCCAATCCACTGATGTAGTCGAGCGGTAGGCTCACACCAAATTCCGGGGCCGGCTTGATCTGCTCTGCATTCAAGGTCATCACATCGGAAACCCGATCGACCACAATACCCACAACCCGTCCGGCAATATTCACCACGATCACTACGGTCTGTTCGTCATAGACTGCCTGGGACAGCCGGAATTTTATCCGCAGGTCTACAATCGGCACGATGACACCGCGCAGGTTGGCGACGCCCTTGATGAAATCCGGCGCATTGGCGATACGCGTGACATTGTCGTAACCGCGGATTTCCTGCACTTTCAGGATATCGATCGCGTATTCCTCCTCGCCCAGGGAGAACACCAGGAACTCCCGATCGCGAGCCTGGGACGCGGTGTTTTTTTCAGCTGCACTGAGTTGACTCATTGATACGCTACCTCTTCACTGGGGCGGGTGGCCGATGACATGGGTTCACGGGCGGCGGACTCGAAGGCGCCCTGGTTTTTCTTGCTCTGGTGCAAACGGTGCAGGTCACTGATATCGAGGATCAGAGAGACACTGCCGTCACCAAGAATGGTCGCAGCGGAAACGCCGGGCACTTTGCGGTAATTGGTCTCCAAGTTTTTCACCACCACCTGCTGCTGCCCCACAAGCTCATCCACTTGCAGCGCGTACCGCCGCCCCTGGCCCTGCACGATGACGGCAATGGAGGCGGTCGGATCTGCTATCGCCTTTTCCACATCCATTGCCGTGCGTACGGAAATCAGCGGCAGGTAGTCTTCGCGCACCTTGAGCAGCAGGTCTTCCCCCGCCATCGGGTAAAGATCTTCCTCCCGCGGCTGCAGGGATTCGATCACGCCATTCACCGGCAGCACGAAGGTTTCTTCCCCCACGCGTACCGACATGCCATCGAGAATGGCCAGCGTGAGCGGTAAGACAATACGCGTAGTGGTGCCCTGACCGGGACGCGAGTCGATTTCAACATGCCCGCCCATGGCTTCAATGTTGCGCTTGACCACGTCCATACCGACACCTCGCCCGGAGACATCGCTGACCTCCGCCGCGGTAGAAAAGCCCGGCGCGAAAATCAATTGCCACACATCTTCGTCACTGATGTTGTCGGGCACTGCCAGGCCATTGGCCTCGGCTTTGGCGAGAATTTTTTCCCGGTTGAGCCCCCCCCCATCGTCACTCACTTCAATCAGGATACTGCCGCCCTGATGCTGAGCCGATAGCAGCAGATTGCCGGTGCGGGACTTGCCCGCCGCTTCGCGCTCGGCCGGGGTTTCAATACCGTGGTCGAGACTGTTGCGCACCAGGTGGGTAAGCGGGTCGATAATGCGCTCGGTCAGCCCCTTGTCCAGCTCAGTCGATTTGCCTTCGGTAATCAGCTCGACTTCTTTATCGAGCTTGCTGGCCAGGTCCCGCACAAGGCGCGGAAAGCGACTGAACACGTAATCCATCGGCACCATGCGCACCGACATGATCGCCTCCTGCAAATCCCGCGCGGTGCGCGACAACAGGCTCAGACCACTGGACAGTTTGCCGTCGCGATTGCCTTCGGACTCTTCCGCTACCTGGTCGAGCATGGATTGGGTAATCACCAGTTCGCCAACCAGATTGATGATCTGGTCCACCTTGGTAACCGGTACCCGAATGGAAGCGCTGTCGCCACTGTTTTTCGCCTGCGACGGAGCTCTGGCTCGCGGTTTTTCCGGCGCTTTTTCCGGGATTTTTTCCGCAGGCTTGCTGGTATCACTTTCGGTCACCGCCGGTGCGGTGGCGGTCTCCACAGCTGGTGTCTCGGATGCATCGGCTGCCGGGGCTATCTCCAGCTGCTCGGGATCCGCCACAAAGCACAACACCGCTTCAATTTCATCTCCACCCAGGGAAGAGGCGAGTACCACCTCGTAGCGAGCCGTGTCTCCGGACTTGCTCTCGACCTTGCCCAGGTGCGCCATCTCTTCAATCAGCAGATCGCGGTCTTTTTCCGAAACGTCGCTCAAGGTGATCCGGAAACGCCCGGACGCTGGCACCGGCGTCTCTTCGCCTTGGGGTTCTACTGCGGGTTCCACTTCGGAAATCGGTGCGGAAGACTGGGCGGGGGCGACGTCTTCAACCGCTGCGCCTTCACCAATCTCCTCCAGTGCCAATTGCTGCAGGATGCGGCAGATGCGTTCCAGTGCCTCCGGATCCGGTTCGACACTCTGACGATAGGCATCCAGTTGGTCATTCAACATATCTTTGGTTTCCAGAAATATATCGATCAGATCGCGACGCAGGGTCAACTCACCACAGCGCGCGTAGTCGAGCAGGTTTTCCAGCAGGTGCGTGGTGCGCTGCAGCGCCTCGAAGCCGAAAGTACCCGCGCCGCCCTTGATGGAATGGGCCGCGCGGAAAATTGCGTTTAGCTGCTCCGGATCCGGTGCCTCTACATCCAGCTCCAGCAAATGCTGCTCCATCTCCGCCAGAAGCTCTCCGGCTTCCTCGAAAAATGTGTCGTAAAAATCTGTGATATCCATCATCGCTCCTGCAGAGCCTGCAGCGGCTCAGTGCGGCCACCCGCACGGATGCGATCGGCCGCTTCTTCACTCAACACCAGCAGACTGATCCGCCGGTTTACTGGATCCCCGGGGTGGCTGCCCGGAATCGGAACCCGCTCGCCCATCCCCGTTACCCTTAACACTTTGTCGCTTTGCAGACCGCCGGCCATCAGTTCGCGCCGACTGGCATTGGCACGGTCGGCGGACAGCTCCCAGTTGCTGTAACCGCTGTCTCCGGCGGCGTAGCTCAGGCTATCGGTGTGGCCACTGATACTGACTGCGTTCGGCAATTGATTGAGCAGCGGTGCAAGGGCGCGAATCAGCCGCTGCATTTCCGGCACCAGCGTGTCGCTGCCCAGTTGGAACATGGTGCGCTGATCGGTTTCCAGCAGTTGGATACGCAGTCCATCCGGGATCAGTTCGAAACGCACCTGATCGCGCATTTCCCACAATTCAGGATCCCCCTGGATCACGCTCTCGATGCGAAACCTCAGGTCCATGAAGGTGCGCCGGGTGTCGTCCGGGAGCCGCTGGCTACGCAGGTCCACACGCGCCCGCTCACCGTCCACGTGCGCGGGGTCGGCCCCGCCCCCGGGAATCACACTGGTGCTGGCACTTTCCCGGTCACCTTTGCTCAACGCCACCGCGAGCGGCGTACGGAAATACTCGGCGAGCCCATGCAACTGCTGGGGCGATGCGGTAGATACAATCCACATCACCAGAAACAGCGCCATCAGCGCGGTCATCAGATCTGCCAGCGCGATTTTCCAGGCGCCGCCGTGGTGTACCGGATGGGCTTTGCGCGAGCGGCGAATGACGATGCGACGTGCACCTTTGCCAGCACTGCTCATGCCGCGGACAGGGACGGACGCACGTGGTCTTCAAGTTCGCCGAAGGTCGGGCGGTCCGACGTATCCAGCGCCTTGCGCCCGAACTCCACCGCCAGCTGCGGCGCATAGCCGTTCAAGTTCGCGAGCAGGGTCACCCGCACGCACTGCAGTACTTTTACCGCCTCCTGTACCTGGCGCTCGATACGGCTGGCGAGCGGATTGACGAAGCCGTATGCCAGCAAAATGCCGACAAATGTTCCCACCAGCGCATGGGCCACCATCATGCCGACTTCGCCGGCAGCTGCATCCGCAGAAGCCAGTGCCTTCACCACACCGAGAACCGCGGCGACGATACCGAACGCCGGCAGGCCGTCCCCTACTTTCAGCAGTGCGTCCGCCGGCACCCGCGCCTCGTGTTCGAAGGCTTCGATCTCGTGGGTCATCAGCTCATCGAGCTCAATGGGATCCATACTGCCGCTCACCATCAGGCGCAGGTAGTCGGTAGTGAATCCCATGATCATCGGGTCGCTGAGAATGCGCGGGTAATCCGCAAAGATTTCGCTGTCTGCCGGCGACTCGATATCTTTCTCGATACCGATGGCGCCGTCGCGACGCATCTTCCACAGCAGCTTGTACTGCAGCCCCATGAGATCCATGTAGATTGACTTGTCATATTTGGTGGAGCGTTTGAGGCGGGCAAGTGTACGCAGCGTGGCGCGAATTGCCTTGCCGTTATTACTGGCGATGAATGAGCCTACCGCCGCCCCCACGATGATCAGGAATTCCATTGGCTGGTACAGCGGCCCGAGATGCCCACCGGACATCGCAAACCCGCCGAACACCGACAACACGACCACGACGAATCCGATAAATATCAGCACGAGTAACTTCCACTCCCCCAAGGCTTGTGAGGAAGCTATCGGCCCGTCGCCGGCAATCTTGAGTGGTTGATTGGAAAAATGCCGAGAACGGCGCGCGGCGCGAGAGTCGCCCCCCGCGAGTTGCAAGGCGCTTCCCACGAACTATTTTCATTAGTAAGAATGCGCTTTGAGAGCCGCACCTTCAAAGCCAGGAAACTGCAAAATAAGCCCCCACCCGGAAGCTCACATCCATGCTCATTGCGCACCTAGGCGACAAGGTTCACCATCCGGAAAACACCCTGGCAGCGTTTGAAGCGGCCCATGGTTTAGGCGCCTGTGCAATCGCAACCGAGGTCCAGTTCAGCAGAGAAGGAACGCCCTGGTGCTTTGCTGGCGACAACCTGGGCCACCCGGAACGCGGAATAGAACAACCACTGTCACAAACACCTAACCGGGACCTGAAAACGCTGCCACTGTGCAGCTTCGGTCAGCTCACAGACTGGGCAAGCCGCCACCGTCACCTGGAGTGGTTCGTGGAATTACGTGCGACTACGCTGCGGCAAATTGGCACAGAAAGGGCGATAAAATCATTGCAAAAAGAGATTCTCGCCAACCAGGATAACTTTGTCCTGATTGCCAGCGATATCCGCAGCCTGCGCCTGGCCAGGAGTCTTGGCTTCGACCACGTGGCGCTGCGGGTGCCCGACGTAGCCCGCTGCCTATCGGCAGAAGTGGTGACACTGGCGCCAGACTATCTGTTCATTGAGCACAGCACGGTGGACTGCCAGGAGCTCCCCCCAGGGCCGTGGCAATGGGTGGTACATGAAATCAACACCGCTCAGGGCGCGGTCCACTGGCGTCACCGGGGAGCACATCACCTGCTGACCGGCGACCTGCCTTTGCTGATGCGCTCCAGAGAGGCCAGCAATGTCTACGGAATATGATGTGCTCGTGGTGGGCGCCGGTATCCAGGGGGCCGGTGTCGCCGAGTCGTTGAGCGCCGAAGGCTACCGGGTCGCGATTCTGGAGCAGACAGCAGTCGCCGCCGGCACATCCTCGCGCTCATCCAAGCTGATACACGGCGGTCTGCGCTATCTGGAAAGCGGACAACTGGGCCTGGTGCGCGAATGCCTGCTGGAGCGCAAGTGGCTGCTGGAGCACAAGCCGGACCTGGTACATCTGGTGCCCTTCCTGATTCCGGTATACCGGCACAGCAAACGCTCTCCACTGATGATTCGCGCTGGATTGTCCCTGTACGCGTTACTGGCAGGCATCTTCAACCCCTACTCACGCTTCAAATCGCTGGACATCAATGACTGGGATGCGCTGGAAGGATTGAATCGCGACGATCTGCTGGCGGTCTACCGCTATTACGATGCACAGACAGACGATACCGCCCTGACCCAGGAAGCCATTCGCAACGCCATGCGCGACGGAGCCGAGCTGATCTGCCCGGGCAGCCTTGTGGGGGCGGAGGTGACAGACAAGTTCGTCATTGCGGACTATTTCCATCAGGGACAGCTGAATACCCTCCACTGCCAGGTGCTGGTGAACTGCACCGGCCCGTGGATTGAGGAAACCAACAGCAAGTGCAGCCCGCGGCCCAAGCTGCCGCCACTGGACCTGGTGGCCGGCACCCATATTCAGGTACCACTGAAGCTGGCCAATAAAATCTTCTATGTAGAAGCCGAAGACGGCCGCGCCGTATTCGTCATGCCCTGGCAGGGAGAAACTCTGATCGGCACCACCGAGCGCCCCTACCATGGCAATCCTTCCGAGGTGGCCCCCACGCTGGAGGAAAAGACGTACCTGCTGCGCACCCTGAAGCAGTATTTTCCGCAAACGCGGCCCCTGCAACTGCACGAAGTGAGCGACGCGTATTCCGGCCTGCGGGTGCTGCCGCTATCCGAGAAGAGCCCCTTTTCCCGCAGCCGGGAAACCCTGATCTGCTGCGATCGGGAAAAGCACCCGCGTATTCTCGCGGTCGCTGGCGGCAAACTCACCAGTTACCGCGCTACCGCGCGCAGCGTGGTGAAAAAGCTGCGCCCCACCCTGGAAGCCGCCGTCCACGTTTCTCAGCCTGGCGTTCAGGTCACCTCCAGCACCGATGTCCCCCCCCGCGAACGCAATCATTAAACAGATTTGCTCCCCGGGCTGGGAGCGAGCGTTAACCCCGTTATAATGCGGCCAGTTTTAACGCAGTTTTCTTCCGATACCCGCCCTATGCCTGAATCGTCCACACCCATCGCCCCCGCCACCCGAGGCTCCGCGCGTGCCGTCAATCACCGCTTCTGCACCGCCCCTCTGATGGATTGGAGTGATAGACATTGTCGCTACCTCTGGCGCCTGCTGAGCAAGCACGCGTTGCTGTACACGGAGATGGTCACCACCGGTGCGATCATCCACGGCGACCGGGAGAGCCACCTGGATTTCAACCTGGAGGAGCAGCCGGTGGCGCTTCAGCTGGGGGGCAGCGATCCGGATGAACTGGCGCGCTGCGCGGAAATTGCTGAACAGTGGGGCTACAGTGAGTTGAACCTGAACTGCGGCTGCCCCAGCGATCGGGTGCAGCGCGGCCGTTTTGGTGCCTGCCTGATGGAAGAGCCGGACCTGGTAGCGGAATGCCTGGGTGCGATGAAAAGTGCGGTATCCATTCCGGTGACGGTAAAACACCGCATCGGTATCGATGATATGGAGGATTACGCCGGGCTGACCCGCTTTGTGGAGGCTCAGGCGCAGGCCGGTATCGAAACCTTCATCGTGCATGCACGCAAGGCCTGGCTGAATGGTCTGAGTCCGAAGGAGAACCGCGAGGTACCGCCGCTCAAGTACGACATGGTGTACCAGCTGAAGCGGGACTATCCAGAGCTTGAAATCGTACTGAACGGCGGCATCAATACCATAGAGGCATGTCGCGAACATCTCCGGCAACTCGATGGTGTTATGCTCGGGCGCGCGGCGTACCAGAACCCGACGCTGCTGGCCGAGGTCGACAGCGCGCTGTTTGACGGCGAGCCCGGCCCGACACCGGCGGAAGTGATTGCCGGCATGCTGCCCTATATCGAACGCGAGTTGAGCCGCGGGCAGCGACTCAACCATATTACCCGACACATGATGGGGCTGTTTCAGGGCGTACCCGGCGCACGGCGGTTCCGCCGGCATCTGAGCGAAAACGCACATACCGCGGGCGCGGGACCGGAGGTGCTGGAACAGGCGCTGACACTGGTGACCGACGCCGCCTGAGCATCCACCAGCCAGGCACCGCAATAAATTCTCAAGTTACAGCAATAAGGAAGTGATCCCATGAACAAACTGGCGCAACTGAAAAAACGCAGCCTGGTGGTGGCGGATACCGGTGATATTGAAGCCATTCGTCGTTACCAGCCCGAAGATGCCACGACCAACCCGTCCCTGCTGTATAAAGCCGCGCAACTCCCCCAGTATCAGGATCATCTCAAGGCCGCGATCACCTGGGCAGAAAAGCAAAGTGGCGATGTGGCACAGCTGGCAGCGATGAAGCTGGCAGTGGTCATCGGCAATGAGATTCTCAAGATCGTCCCCGGCGTGGTCTCCACCGAGGTGGATGCACGCCTGTCCTTCGACACCCGCGCCAGCATCGAATATGCGCGCCAGCTGATCGCCCTGTATGAAGAGGCCGGAGTTGACCGCAAGCGTGTACTGATCAAGCTCGCCTCCACCTGGGAAGGCATCAACGCCGCCTCGGTGCTGGAAAAAGAAGGCATCGGCTGCAATCTCACCCTGCTGTTCAGCCAGTGTCAGGCAATCGCCTGCGCCGAAGCCGGCGTGACCCTGATCTCGCCGTTTGTGGGCCGCATTCTCGACTGGTACAAGGCCAGCACCGGCCGCGACGACTACACTGCCAAAGACGACCCGGGCGTACTGTCGGTGCAAAGCATCTACGAGTACTACAAGTCTCGCGGCTACCCCACCATTGTCATGGGCGCCAGCTTCCGCAATACCGGTGAAATCGAAGCCCTGGCCGGTTGCGACAAACTCACCATCAGTCCCCAGCTGCTACAGGAACTGCAGGATGACGACGGCGACCTGGCCACCGGCTTGAATGCCGAAGTGGAGAAACAGCCGCTACCGGAGCAGACACTGGATGAAGCAACCTTCCGCTTTCAACTGAACGCCGACGCCATGGCGACCGAGAAGCTCGCCGAGGGCATCCGCAATTTCGTGGCGGATCAGGAAAAGTTGGAAGCGCTACTTCAAGAAGCACGTTGATCGGGAAATCACACCATGCTGCAACAGATTCGCAAACTGTTTGATCAGATCGGCCGCGGAGATGACGTGGAAATACGCGAAGAAAAAGATGTGCGTATGATCAGCGCGGCACTGATGGCAGAAATTGCTACTGCTGACCGCAAGGTAGACGAGAGGGAACACGCGGCGCTGGTCAGCCTGCTGCAGGACCACTATGGGCTGGATGTCGATACTGCCCAGTCCATGGTGGAAACCGCCCTCAAGGACCGCCATGAGGCTACCTCACTGTACGAATTCACCCAGACGGTGAACAGCAACTTCAGCGAGCGCGACAAGTATCAACTGGTAAAACAGATGTGGCAGGTGGCGTTTGCAGATGGGGAAATTGACGCATTTGAAGAGCACCTGATCCGGCGGGTGGCGGAGCTTATCTACCTCCCCCACGGGCTGTTTACCCGCGCCCGCGCCGAGGCGCGGGACAGCAGCAATCCGGACCCGGAGTGAACGGCCGGACTAAATCAGGGCGGCGGAGTCAGGCAGCCGCCCTGTAACGCCGCTGCCCTGCCCTCACTTGCCTATCAACTTACTTTGCGATTGCTGTTGGTGCTTTTCTCACCGGCACTTTCCTGCTCAGACTCCAGCGCGTGTACCAGATCGCGGAAAGTCTCGGCGTTCTGCTCGTTCATACTCATCAGCACACGGTGGGCTTCCAACACCATTTCCCGCGCGGCGTCTTCATCCGGCGTCGAATCACAGCGCAATGGCGCAGGATCAGCGGCATAGGTGCCGTCATTGCCTTCGCTGTCGAAGTCCATCAGCTCATCAAACCCCATGGAATCCAACAAGCGCAACAGCCCCGGATTACTACACAACACCAGGGGGCGGTGGTTATGACGCTCTTCGGCGCGGAATGCGATTTTGGCCATCAGCCCGAGGGTGGTGCTGTCGATGCCGTCGGCCTGATTGAGATCAAATACGACGCCTCGAAAATCACTGCGCGCGAACATCCTGTCGATAAAGCTATCGAAAGACGTACAAAGTGTTAGGCGTACATCTCCCACCAGTTTGACGACATAAATGCCCTGGTGGTCACCAACCATTATCTGCCCGGACTGCATATTGACCTCAGACACACCGGAGCGCGGTATTGATCCCTGCCCGGCGTCAGATTGTTCGAATGCGGCTTGTGACCGCGCACAGTTCCTTGTGCAAGGGTAGCCTGACACTTCCAGATGTCAGCGGGTGAAGTGGCCGGAGCTTACTCCTGCTGTGTGCGACTGACAAGAGCGTTAGCGCCCTGTCATTTTTCACAGCAAAAATCAGTCCTGTCGGAGGGTGAGGATCGTGATATCGTCGGGGAATGACTCGGTAGTATCCACTTTCAGGGCGGAACAAAGGCTGTCCAGGTCACCACGGGTATGGTCGATCTTCTCCAGCAGACGCTTCTCCCGCTCCAACAGGTCACCACTGAGCAATTCCAACACCCCATCAGAGCAGGCAACCAGACGCCAGCTGGCCGGCAGGCTGAGCTGTTGCACCACCCAATTGCCTTTCTCGAACAGGCCGAGGGGGCGCCCCTTGCCGCTTAACCAGTGCGCCCCTTCTTCGGTCACCAGTGCGGGCATGGGGACCTGCCCCGCCACCGCGTAGTGCAGCTGGCGCGCCCGGCTGTCGATCACGCCCACAAACATGCTGGCGTGCTTGTCGAGCTTGGTAGACAGCAGCTCGCGGTTGATCATGGTAAGCACTTCGATCAGGTCATCATCAATACTGTTCAGCTGCGTGAACAGTGTGCGCTCCCGCAGCAGATGCATGATGCTGTGCTTGATCAGTGCGGTTACCAGCGCCGAGGAAACCCCGTGGCCGGATACATCCACCAGGTAAAACGCCACAAAGCGCTCTCCGAACAGGCCGTAGTCGATGAAATCGCCACTGAGGTACAGGGAGGGCAGCAAGCGGTAGGCCGCCTCGATACCCGCGGGGTACTGGTATGGTGAACGCGGCAGCAGGTGTTGCTGCAGCTGGCGCCCCGCCTCGTGATCCCGCTGCAACAGGTCGATATGATCACGCAGTTCGTGGTTGCGCTGCTCCAGCTCTTCGCGGTAGGCCCGGTTTTGCCGGGAGAGCTCGCGAGCCTCGTCAATCCGGTTAATGGCGTGCTCAATGACACAGGCGTCAGTGATTGGCTTGAGTACGTAATCACCGGCCCCCAGGCGCAGGGCCTGCACGACATCGGTTACATCGCTATTGGAGGCGAGCACTACCACCGGTGTTTCCGGCGAGCGCCGTTTGACCTTGCGCAGAACCTCCAGCCCACTGAGGTCCGGCAGGTGGAGGTCGGTGATCACCAGTTCGTATTTATCCGGGGAGAAGTGACCGATGGCCTCCACACCGCTGTCCAACAGGGTGACGATATAGCCGCGAAGGGAGAGAGCATCGTAGATGAGTTTGCTGGCAGGCTCGCTGCTGTCGACCAGGAATAAGGCGTGCTTCTGGCGTAATTCAGTCATAATCTCTGCCGGCGGCCAACTTGTTCATGTTTGTGCGCTGCAGGCCACAATACTAAAAAACCGGCGCTCATTGCCATGAGAACCGGTTTTTTTGGGTTGCGCTTCTAGAAATCGTATTCGTCCAGATCGCCGCCGAAATCATCTTCCAGCTCTCCATCTTCGATCAGGTACTCACGCCGCTGCAGGTAGGCATCGCGCATCAGTACGTAGCGATCCCCCTGCAATAGAGACTCCGCCTGCAACAGGCTTGCACGGGTTTGCACTACATCGAGTACTTTCAACGTGTATTCGACGGAGTTATCGTCAATGTAGGTGAGCGGGTTGGTGTACCACTCCATCACTTCACCGGTACCGTCGCGAATGGAGGATGGACCGAGAAATGGCAACACCAAGTAGGGCCCCGAAGGCACGCCCCAGACGGCCAGGGTCTGACCCAGGTCTTCACCGTCACTGCGCTCCAGCCCCATGTGCTGGGCCACGTCAAACAGTCCACCAATCCCAACGGTGCTGTTGACCAGGAAACGGCCGGTATCGTTGCCCACCTGCCCCCACTTCCACTGCAGAACATTGTTCAGGACATTGTTGATTTCGTGCAGATTGGAGAAGAAGTTGGAAACTCCGGTCTGCATGAAAATCGGCGTCACCTGACGATACGTCACCGCAGTGGGCTTCAGGAACCAGCGGTCTGCAGTGTCATTGAAACGGAAGATGGCGCGATTAAAGCCCTCCCAGGGGTCGCGCTGTTCGGGCGCCTGTCCTTCCTCGCTGGCGAACTCATCAGCGGGGTCAAACCCGTACTCGTCTTCCAGCGCGGAGCCGAAGCCGTCGTCCACCTCTGAACCAAAGTCGTCTGTGGCTTCGCCCGCATCTGTTGTGCTTTTCCCGCCTTCCGTGCCTGCACTGGCGGGATCAGCAGTCACCGGCTCAGTAGTGCCGGATTCGGCGGGGGACTCTGCAAACGGGTCGTCGGCAAATGGATCTGACGCTTCCTGCGCCAGGGCCAGGGGGGATGCCAGCATTGCGGCAAGTACCCAGGCACTTGTGGTGTTGCGCTTAAGCAATTCCCTGCTCCTCGCATTGATCAATCGAATGTCCAAATCTGAATTCATTTCCGTCTTGGGGAATTATAGGATTTTAACGCTGGCCATAGAAAGTTTGCCAGCAGGACAGACCCACATAATACCAAGGCCCTGCAGCAATGGGGTAATTTCCTGCCAACGAAATTTACCCCAGCCAGGCTATGGGACCGGTTGTCGAAAGCCGGCAATGATCTCCAGCCGCATCAACTTCTGCAGCAGGTTAACACCGGATTGCAACAACTGCGTCGGCTCGGGGTGCTGTAACTCCTGCGCCAACTGCAGTAGCAGCTCGCGAGCGGTACTGGGGCGCCCTGGTGCATTGCTTTCGGTACCGATTTCATTACTACGCTGGGCATCGGCCAATTGTAACAGGCGCGCTGTTACACCATTGGCTTCAAGGAATGCCACTTTATCAGCGCGATTGCGATACACAACCAGAAATGTCGGCGCATGCGGTGGATCGACAGGCTGGTAAGTCGGACCAATCCGGTGCACCGGATACTGGTAACTGAGGCTCCAGGCCAGCGGTGAGACTACCGGACACAAGTCCAGAAACTGCTCAGACTTCGCCGGCAACGTCAAGCTTTCCGGAAAGCTTTCTGTGCTGACATCCAATGCCAGCTCCACCCACTCGTAATGGGCCAGCTCCAACAGAAACAACGGGTCATTGACGGCTTCTTCACTATCGCTGCGTTCATTTTGCAGGTACTGCAAAAACTCCTCGCTGATTTCCAGAAAATAAGGGCTGGAAGAGGCATGTCGGCTGACAAAGTCCCGCACCATGGCATGCCAGCGCGGGCCACTGTACAGGCTGCGTATTACCGGAAATCCGCTGGCGATAAACGACTCGATATTGTTGTAAATCAGGTCGCGATAAATTTCCATGCGACGGTTTTCTACCGACCGGGGAGCAGGTACCCGATCCGGCGCCCGCAAATGCGCCGTAAACTCAGATTGTAGCTGCTGCGTCTTGACGCATGCTGTACCGGGAGAAGATCCAGAATCACCGCACCCAGAATCACCGTACATGGTCACGCTCTCCTATCATCGAATGGCAGGCAGCGTCGGCGTCTATCGCATTCTGAAAGCCGCGAATGCGCGAGACCTCTTCGAACAACTCCGGCAACGGTGGAATATTGAAGTCCCGTTCCAGCAGTGTCGGGATGGGGCCAAAGTGATCGTAAGCGTCCTGCAACAATCGCCATACGGGGTCGATTACCGGCGCGCCATGGGTGTCCACCTTGAGGTCATCTGCTTCATCAAAATGCCCGGCCACGTGCGCATAGCGAATCCGCGCAGCCGGCAGGTTACGCAGAAACACATCGGCGTCGTAGCAGTGGTTGATGGCGTTGACGTAAATGTTATTGACGTCCAGCAGCAGATCGCAATCGGCTTCTTCCAACACTGCCGTCAGGAATTCCAGCTCACTCATTTCCTGTCCGGGTGCTGCATAGTAGGAGACATTCTCCATGGCGATTCGCTGTTCGAGAATATCCTGCACACGACGAATTCGGCCGGCCACATATTTGACCGCCTCTTCGGTAAACGGAATCGGCAGCAAGTCATACAGGTGTCCGTGATCGGAACAGTAACTCAGGTGCTCGCTGTAACAGCGGATTCCGTGGGTGTGGATAAAACTTTTGATGTCGCGAACAAGATTTTCGTCCAGTGGGGCGGGACTACCGATGGACAGCGACAGGCCATGGATCACAAACGGAAATCGTTCGGTGTGCGCGCGCAACCAGCGCCCGTAACGGCCACCCACACCAATCCAGTTTTCCGGGGCTACTTCGAGAAAGTCCACCGCACCGGAGGGGATATCCTCTCCCATCATGGAACGGCGCAGGCCCAGGCCGGCGCCCGTTACCGGATAGCCAGTGACTGGGAGTTCGGATTCGTACTCTGTCATGATGCTTGTGGCATTGTCTTTTGACGTTGTCAGTTGAAGATGATTTGGGACATTGTCGCTAACGAAGAATTAACCGGAGCCGGTCTTCGGGACCGGCTCCTCGTATCAGACGAAGAAAAAAGAAAACAAGTCATTCACTGAGCGATCAATTGCGACATCAGCCGCCGCACTTGCCCTCGCCACATTTACCTTCTTTTTTCTTTTTGCCTTCCCCGCACTTACCTTCGCCACATTTGCCTTCTTTCTTTTTACCCTCTTCACCACATTTTCCTTCGCCACATTTTCCCTCTTTCTTTTTATCTTTCTTGTGGTCGTCGGCCATGGCGAGGTTGTAGCCGGAAGAGAGTTCTTCGGCGGCGAAAGGATCAGCAGCGGCAGTGGTGCTCATAGAGGCAGAAGCCAGAAATGCTGCGCCAACGGCTGCGGCCAGAGGCAGGTTCTTCTTGGTCATGGTTGATCTCCCAAATTGACGTTAAATTACGCACTTATGATAGAGGTCCGTTACCAGACCCCCGAAACAGATACAACGGCTCACCAGCTGCCGTTCCGCCAGTATAGCGAGTGAGATTGCTGATAGTCGCTCTCTGGGACCTCCTCCCGCGATAAAGGGTTCATGGAGGACGGCAAAAGTGTGACCCAGCACACCCAGGTGCCGGGCCCTGTGCACCATTTTCAAAAATTCTGCTACGACGTCTGGGAATAATACGGTTTCGGAGGCCAACTGGATGACCCCCGCCCCATCGGATTACCGTGTGTCCTTGATTTCCGCCCACTGCTTGCGCAGGCGCTTGGAGGATACCGGCATCAGGGTTTTCAGGGATTGGGCAAACAGCGAGACGCGAAACTCCTCCAGCATCCATCGGTACTGAACCATGGCTGGGTCACCGGCAAGATAGAGCCCGTCGTGCTTTGAAGCCTCGGCGGCATAGGGTTCTTCCGCTTCCTGATATTCCGCACTGAGCCGGCGATCGCGGTTAGGGTCGAGCGCAGCCTTTTCCAAGCGCAATTCGATCCCTTTCAGATAACGGCTGTACTGGCGCAGCCATTCCAGTGGGGTGAGGAACAGGCAGCCGCGATAGAACAGGCTACCCAGCTGGCGGTTGATATCTCCCACCGCCATCGCCACGGCGAGGTTTTTCTGTTGTTTGATCTGTTTGCGCAGCGGGACCAGCTGGGTGAGCGCCTTCAGGAGCAATTCGCCAATTTCCTGGGCAACACTGACCAATTGATCCCGACGTGCGTCCAGTGCGGAAAGAAACGCCGACTCGCTGCGCGGCCAGTTTTCGCCGCCCCAAAAGCATTCGCGTACGGCCGCCATCAGAATGTCATCGGCCACATCCTCACGGCGCCCGAGATCGGCAGCACTGAGACCGAGCTCTTTCCCCTTAAGCAACTCCTTGCGCAGATACTTCACCGGCTCCGGCAAGTGCAGTATGGCAAGCCGGCAGATACCGGCACGGGACAGTCGTCGCGCCTCTTCCGGGTTATCCAGCAACTTGAGATCGACGCTGTCTTTATGTGCAATCAATGCCGGGTAGGCGCGCACCTTGAGCCCGCCCTGATCCAGCTGGTGGGTTTCCGGCAACTCACCGAAATCCCAGCTCGTGATGCCCTCGCGCTCGAAATCGTCACCGGCGCTCGCCAACTCTTTCTGTACCCGATCGCGGTAACGCGACTGCAGCGCGCCCAGATCGCGCCCTTGGTCCAGCAGCTTGCCGCTTTCGTCCAGTACCTGGATATTAAAACGATAGAAATCCTCCAGGCCCTGCTCCGCAGTCTGCCACGCGTCTTCCGGCAGCGTTTGCGCGGTCTGGCGTTTCAGTTCATGGGACAGTGCCTCCCACAAGGGCTGGTTGTCCGGCTGCATACGCGGCAGTGCTTTATCCACAGCGGCAGGAACCGGTACAAAGTACTTGCGATATTGTTTGGGGAGGTTTTTCACCAGCGCGATGCACTTGTCCCGCAACAAACCCGGCACCAACCACTCCAGTCGTGCCGCCGGCACCTGATGCAATGCGCCCACGGGGACCTGAATACTCACCCCGTCTTCTGCACTGCCGGGGGCGAAGTGATAACCGAGCGGATATTCGATGCCGCCACTGGTGAGACTGTCAGGGAACTGCGCCTGGCCTACATGGCCGGCATCCTGTTGCATCATCAGATCACGCGGCAGAAACAGCAACTGCGGATCTTTCTGCTCCGCCTGCTTGCGCCACTTTTCAAACCCGGCGAGGTTGACGATATCCGCGGGAATCCGCTCGTCGAAAAAGCGGAACACCACCTCGTCATCCACCACGATATCCCGGCGGCGGGATTTCGCTTCCAGGTCTTCCAGTTCTTCCAACAGGTCTTTGTAGTGTCGGAAGAATTTACCCTTGCCGCGATAGCGCTGTTCCACCAAAGCCTCGCGAATAAATACTTCGCGCGCGGTGACAGGGTCCAGCTTGCCGAAATGAATTCGCTGCTTCTCTACCAGCACCAGTCCGTACAGGGTAACCTTTTCAAACGCCATCACCGCGCCGGAGCGCGGATTGTAATGGGGCTCAAAGTAATTGCGTTTGACCAGATGCCCGGAACAATTCAGCACCCAGTCAGGTTCGATTTTGGCAACGGTGTGCGCAAATAGACGGCTGGTTTCCAGCAACTGCGCGGCCACTACCCAGCGGGGCGGCTTCTTGAACTGGCCAGATCCGGGAAAAATATGGAAACGGCGATTGCGGCAGCCGATAAACTCCTTGTTCTCGTCGCGCACGCCGATATTGCCCAGTAGTCCCGACAGAATCGCCTTGTGCACGCAGGTGTAGTCCGCGGGCTCCGCATTCATTTTCAGGTCGAGGTCGCGAATTGCCAAGCGCAGCTGATGGTGGATATCCCGCCATTCCCGCAACCGCATCCAACTGAGGAAGTTCTTCTGACACCACTTGCGCAGCTGGTTCTGGCTCAGCTCCTGGCGCTGCGCTTCAAACCCATCCCACAGGTTGACCAGGGACAGGAAATCCGACTGTTCATGCTGCCACTGCTTGTGCTTTTCATCGGAGGCCTGGCGTTTTTCCGCCGGGCGTTCACGCGGATCCTGTACCGCCAGCGCGCTGACAATAATCAGCAGCTCGCGCAGACTTTGGGCGGATCCGGATTCCATCAGCATGCGACCGAGGCGCGGATCCAACGGCAACCGCGACAGGGCACGGCCGAGTTTGGTCACGGTGCCTTTTCCATCTACCGCCTGGAGTTCCTGCAGCAGTTTGTAGCCGTCGTTGATCAGGCGCTGATCCGGTGGATCCACAAAAGGAAAATCCCGGATATCACCGATACGTAACTGCAGCATCTGCAGAATCACCGCGGCTAAATTGGTACGCAGAATTTCCGCATCGGTAAACTCCGGGCGCTGCAGAAAGTCGTTTTCCTCGTACAGGCGGATACACACACCGGCACTGACACGACCACAACGGCCGGCGCGCTGATTGGCGCTGGCCTGGGAAATGGCCTCCACCGGCAATCGCTGGATCTTGCTGCGGTAGCTGTAGCGACTGATTCGCGCGGTGCCCGGGTCGATCACATAGCGGATGCCGGGCACGGTAATGGAGGTTTCCGCCACGTTGGTGGCAAGCACGATCCGCCGGCCTTTGTGCGGCGCAAACACCCGGTTCTGCTCCGCCAGGCTCAGGCGCGCATACAGTGGCAGTACATCGATATGTGACAAGTGCGCATCCCGCAGGGCCTTCGCACATTCGCGGATCTCCCGCTCGCCGCTCATGAATACCAGAATGTCGCCACCGCGACGGCTGGAGGACTTTTCCTCGTGTAGCAATTCCTCCACCGCACCGACAATCTGCTCGTTCAGGTCCGCATCGCTGTCTGCCGGCGGGCGGTAATGAATATCCACCGGATAGGTGCGCCCGGAGACCTCGATAATCGGCGCATCGTCAAAATGCCGGGAAAATTTTTCCAGGTCGATGGTGGCGGAGGTGATGATCAGTTTCAGGTCCGGGCGCTTGGGCAGCAGG
This sequence comes from Microbulbifer celer, assembly GCF_020991125.1. Lineage (NCBI taxonomy): Bacteria > Pseudomonadati > Pseudomonadota > Gammaproteobacteria > Cellvibrionales > Microbulbiferaceae > Microbulbifer > Microbulbifer celer. Next base: position 468,067 of record NZ_CP087715.1, on the reverse strand, counting down.
GTTTTCAGGTAGCCCAGCAGAAAGTCGATATTGAGGCTGCGCTCGTGGGCCTCGTCGATGATCAGGGTATCGTAGTGGCTAAGCATCGGGTCCCGCTGGATCTCTGCCAGCAGGATACCGTCGGTCATCAGTTTGACATGGGTGTGCTCGGTGCTCTGGTCGGTAAAGCGCACCTGGAAACCCACAGAATCGCCCAGCGGCTGCCCCAGCTCTTCCGCGATACGGTTGGCCACATTGCGCGCGGCAATCCGCCTGGGCTGGGTATGGCCGATCTGGCCGTAAATCCCACGCCCCAGCTCCAGACACACCTTGGGCAGCTGGGTGGTTTTACCGGAGCCGGTCTCCCCCGCCACAACCACCACCTGATGGGCGGCGATCAGTTCGGCAATCTCTTCCCGCCGCTCCACCACCGGCAGACCCTCGGGCCATTCTACCTTCGGCAGCTTGTTTTTGCGTGCTTCGGCCAGCGCCGCAGACTGCGCGATCTGGGATTCCAGCTGCGCCAGCATCCGGTCCGCCGGCTTGCCTTCCTTCAGCCGCCGCCGGACGTTGCGCAGGGTGCGCTGCAGGCGGAAGCGGTCGCGCCCCATACATTGGGGGATCTGCGACTCGAAGTGCTGCAGGTCGGCGGGCCTGGGTTTTGATACCTCTGGGCGGGCGGGATCTTGACTCATAAACAACTGACTGATGATTCAGGAAATAATAATTCTGGAACAGGGCAAACCGGCGATTATACCTGCTGGGGACGGTCCGGGTCTGCGCCTACACTTGCGGGCGTTACCGCCAGGCGCCAGAGGAGCCTTCATGCAAGACCTGAAACCCAAGCCCCCCGCCAATGCCGGTGAGATGATTGGTCACCCCAAGGGACTATTCCTGCTGTTCGGCACCGAGATGTGGGAGCGCCTCAGCTATTACGGGATGCGCGGGATCTTTGTGTTCTATCTGACATCCGCCGGGGCCGTGGCGGCGTTTGGCTGGGAGAACCTGCCACAGGTAGCGCTGGAGGCCAAGGCCCTGAGCTATCTGGGCTGGTACGCGATGCTGGTGTACCTGACGCCGATCATCGGCGGCTGGATGGCGGACAACAAGTGGGGCCAGCGGCGCTGCATTATATTCGGCGGGGTGTTGATGATGCTGGGGCAGTTTGCCCTTGGCTTCCCCCACAGGTGGCTGCCGGACGGCAGCGAGATTTACATGCTCTGGCTCGGGCTAGCGCTGATGATCATCGGCAATGGCTTCTTCAAGCCCAATATTTCCACCATGGTGGGCGACCTCTACGATGAGGGCGATAAACGCCGGGATACGGCGTTCACCATTTTCTATATGGGCATCAACCTGGGATCGATTCTGGGTTATCTGGTGATTGGCTGGATCGGTGAGAAGGTGGATTACCAGCTGGCGTTTGTGGTGGCCGGACTCGGCATGCTGCTGGGTCTGATCCTGCAGCTGACCCAGTCGGACAAGTTTCTCGGCGATATCGGCAAGCAGCCGTCCGCCAAGCTGGGGCTGAAACCGAACCTGAGCGAGGAAGAGAAAAAACGCCCGCTTACGGTAGAGGAGCGGGACCGGATCAAGGTGATCCTGATTCTCGGGCTGTTTACGGTGATTTTCTGGGCCGGGTTTGAGCAGGCGGCGGGCTCAATGAACCTGTTTGCCAAGCACAATACGGACCTGCATGTTTTCGGCTGGGAGATTCCCGCCAGCTGGTTACAGATGGTGAACCCGCTGTTCATCATCATTCTGGCACCAATTATCGCCAGTATCTGGGTGGGGCTCGGTCCCCGCGAGCCGAATTCGCCGGCAAAATTCAGTATGGGCCTGATTTTTCTCGGCCTGGGTTTTGTGTCCATGTGTGGTGCGGCGCTGCAGATCGGGGATTCGGAGACGATCAAGGCGAGCCCGTGGTGGCTGATTGTGGCTTATATTTTCCACACCATTGGTGAGCTGTGTCTGTCGCCGATCGGGTTGTCGATGGTGACGAAGTTATCGCCGCTGCGTTATCTGTCACTGATGATGGGACTGTGGTTTGCATTTATCGGCATTGCCAACAAAGGCGCGGCGGAGATTGGTAAGCTGGTGGGGGAATCGGGCCCGTTGGCGACTTTCGGAGGTGTTGCCATCGCCGCGATCCTGGCCGGGGTCATCCTGTTCTTTATTCGGGAAAAACTGGTGGACTGGATGCACGGTGTTGAACAGGAACACACGGTGGTGAAGGACGCTACCAAGGAAGAAATTGGCATCACCGCGGATCACGACGTGGCGCCGCAACGGAAGTTTGGGGAGTAATCTGTCGGCAGGTGCTTTGAAATTTCTCTCAGTGGCGGCCGGGCACCGGGTGGATGTTTTCAGGACCGCTGTGTATACATCCCTGTACGCTGCGGCGGCGACGTCCCTGTCGCCGACGCTCCTGAAAACATCCACCCGGTGCCCGGCCTTCAATTTTCACTGCTCTACTTCGACCGAAATCATGCCGGACAAGCAGGTTTTGCAGGGTGAATAAGTGTTAGCGCATCCACCATCTCACCGGCCTTTCACCAGATAGGCAATGGCCTTATCCAACCCTTCAATGGTCATCGGGTACATCTGACCATCCACCAGCTGCTGCACCATGCTCACACTGGTGGTGTATTGCCAGTATTCTTCCCCGGTCGGGTTCAGCCATACCAGCTTGTCGTAGGTATTGGTCACCCGCTGCATCCAGGCAGAACCCGGCTCTTCGTTCATGTGTTCGACACTGCCGAAGCGGCTGCTGATTTCATAGGGCGCCATGGCCGCGTCGCCGACAAAAATCACCTTGTAGTCTTTACCATAGGTGCGCAGCACTTCTACCAACGGTGTGGTTTCGCTGTAGCGGCGGGCGTTATCTTTCCACACATGTTCGTAAACGAAGTTGTGGAAGTAGAAGTATTCCAGATGTTTGAACTCACTGCGGCAGGCAGAGAAGAGCTCCTCACACTGTTTGACGTAAGGATCCATGGAGCCGCCCACATCGAAAAAGATCAACACCTTCACCGCGTTGTGCCGCTCTGGCACCATCTTGATATCCAGCAGGCCGGCATTGCGCGCGGTGGAGCGGATGGTGCTGTCCAGATCCAGTTCTTCCGCCGCGCCACTGCGGGCGAATTTACGCAATTTGCGCAACGCGACCTGAATATTGCGGGTCCCCAGGCTCGCACTATCATCCAAGTTACGGAACTGACGCTTCTCCCACACCTTGGACGCAGACTTGTTGCGGCTCTGACCGCCCACGCGAATGCCCCCCGGGTGATAGCCGCTGTTACCGAACGGGCTCGTGCCACCAGTGCCAATCCACTTGTTGCCGCCGCTGTGGCGCTCTTTCTGCTCTTCGAGACGCTTCTTGAATTCCTCCAGCATCTTTTCCAGACCACCCATGGACTCGATCCTGGCCTTTTCCTCTTCCGTCAGCTGCTTGGCAAATTCTGCCCGCAGCCAGTCATCCGGGATCATCTGATCCAGAACGTCGTCCAGGGTTTCCAGGTCTTTGAAATAGGCGGCGAAGGCACGATCAAATTTATCGAAGTGCTTTTCGTCTTTCACCAGACAGGTACGGGCGAGGAAATAGAAGTCCTCGATGTTGGCGTAAACCAGACGCTGCTTGAGGGCTTCCAGTAAAGACAGCAGTTCCGTTATCGAAACGGGAAGCTGATGGCGTCGGAGGTTGAGGAAAAATCCAATGAGCATAATTGCCCCGAAATCTCGAAAGAATTAGATGGTTCAGGCGAAGGCGTTGATACCGGGTGGGCGTTTGCGGGACCTTCAAAAACAGGGATGTTTTTGCAGAGCCCCCATGGATGGGTTCACGGCGTGTCCCGCAAACGCCCACCCGGTAGCGGCGCCGCCACAGAACCAGCTACGTGAGCACCTAGCGACGCTCGCGACGCGCCATAAACGCCAACCGCTCCAGCATACTGACGTCCTGCTCGTTTTTCAGCAGTGCGCCATACAATGGTGGGACTGCGGAAGTCGCATCGCGATTTTTCAAAACTTCTTCCGGAATATCGTCCGCCATCAACAGCTTCAGCCAGTCAATCAGCTCAGAAGTGGAAGGCTTCTTCTTCAGGCCCGGCACTTCGCGAATCTGGAAGAACACATCCATCGCCTCCGCCACCAGCGTCTGCTTGATATCCGGGTAATGTACATCCACGATCTGCTGCATCGTCGCCCGATCCGGGAAATTGATGTAGTGGAAAAAACAGCGGCGCAAAAACGCATCCGGTAATTCTTTCTCATTGTTGGAAGTAATAATCACAATCGGACGATGCTTCGCCGTAATCGTCTCTCCCGTCTCGTACACATAAAACTGCATACGGTCAATTTCCACCAACAGGTCATTGGGAAACTCGATATCCGCCTTATCGATTTCATCAATCAGCAGCACAACCCGTTCGTCCGCCTCAAAGGCCTCCCACAGTTTGCCCTTTTTGATGTAATTGCCGATATCGTGTACCCGATCCACCCCCAGCTGGGAATCGCGCAGTCGCGATACCGCATCGTATTCGTACAGCCCCTGCTGGGCCTTGGTGGTGGACTTGATGTGCCACTGGATGAGCTTCATCCCCAGACTACTGGCCACCTCTTCCGCCAACAGGGTTTTACCGGTTCCCGGCTCACCCTTGATCAGTAACGGACGCTGTAGGGTGACTGCGGCGTCAACCGCCATCTGCAGGTCGTCTGTGGCAACGTAGTTGTCTGTACCGGTAAATTTCATGGCTACCCCGTGTGTGGTTCAGTCAGTCCTCAGTCTGACGATGGTAAAGGATGGGGTGCGGCGGGCCAAAGGCGGAATCGGTCAGATTGGGTGACAAGTATGCATACAATCGAGGCAGCAAGAGACATGTACTTCGTAGTGCAGTTGAGTGGCGGCGCCGCTACCGGGGGTGATCTTGCGAGACACGAACTAGGCGTCCCCCCTCAACCCATCCATGGGGGCTCTGCAAAAACATCCCTGTTTTTGAAGGTCTCGCAAGACCGCACCCGGTATCGACACCTTCGCCCCAAGATTGTGCTGATTATCGGGCTCAAGCTACCTGCGCACGTCGGCGGCGGACTACCTGGCGGCCTTTGTCGGTGATATACCAGCGGATGCCCAGGTGACTGTGGATTTTGCCAACCATCTCCAGCACCAGAAGGCTGTTAAGTGCCCGGGCTATGGAATTGGTTTCCATATTGCCTTCGTGGGCCATGCCGGCGAGGGAGCGGAACACACAATCACCGTTATTAAGCAGGCCGAGCACCTGCAATGCATTGTCGTCGAGCTTGCGGATCTGATTGAAATCGAGCGTCGGCCCCTGATCCGGGTCGCCCTCAATCTCATGTTCCAGCAGCGGCATCATTTCCAACTGCATGGCCCGGATCTCCTGTTCCAGGTTCTCCACCCGGGCACGGGCAATGCTCGCGTCGCGCAGTTGGCGGCGGGCAGCGTTGAATACAAACATGCGTGAAGCAATGGCCGCGAGCAGGCAATAGCCGGTGAAAATCAACAGGCGGGAGGGATCGCCCTGAATCTCAATCAGCAGGTCGCTCTGGGTAAATTTGAGAAAGATTGGCACCATCAGTGCGCCACACAAGCCCATGATCAGGCAGCGCGCGAGGCCCGCCGGGTCTTCCTCGGTAAACAGCATCTGGTAGTAATTTACCAGACCGCCGAGAATACCGGAGACCAACATGACCGCAGTCAGAATTAGCAGATGGTCGAGCATCCCTGTCCCTTCATCAATGCACAGCCGACGCCGCCGCTGGCATTTCTTGTGTTTATCGCGACTGCCGCTGAGGTCGGCCCCGCATGGATTTGCGCCTTGTGTCACCTGCGGTAACGCGGCAAAACCAGCGATCGCAAGTGTTAATAGATATAGCAGTTGCAGCTTGAGCCGGCAGCACAGAGTTCCAGGAGTGGACGAGGAATGGCGTTATTTGCCGCGGCTATCGCAGGGAACAACGGGTCACAAAACCAAACTCAGGAGAAGAGTCAGCTAAAGGGGAGGGGATTCGCTCGGGATGACAAGGGGAGCCGCAGCCCACCATACGGGCTACAGCGCCGCTATCAATACTGATCGCTCTCCGTCATACGACGATCTTTACGCCGCGACATCAGCATCATCACGATGCCCACAATCAACATAAACGCAAACGCGCCACCGGCAGCAAAAACCAGGCTAGCGGAGACTTCCGGGGTGGCCCCCTCTTCCTCAAACAGCAGCTGGTAAACAAACAGCGGCAAAACCGGGCTTAACGGATCGTCCGGTGCACTGCCCCGAGCTGGTACCAACAACACCGCCGCCGCTTCCAGCAGGATCAGATTGCGTGCCCAGGACCACCTCCAGTTACGCATAAACCACCAACCGGATACCAGCAGTACCAATACACCACCGGCGTAAACCATCCAGGCGATTTTGAATTCTTCAGGCATAGTTTTGTCTTTTTACTGCATTCACTGATTGTTATTGAAAGGCACCCGGATCAAAGAAACCCGGATAAAGGGATCTCACGATAAGCAGGCGTCCCGGCAATCACTCCCCCACCCAGGTGACGATATGATCCTGGACATCCTCCGGGTCAACGTGCTCCTCACTGATCACTTTGCCCTGCACCGAAATACCCGCCGAATGGACGGTCTCCGCAGAACCGGAGACCAGCGGATGCCAGTCTGCCAGTGCCCGCCCCTCGGCGAGGGTGCGATAAGCACAGGTACGCGGTAACCAGGTGAAACTGCGCGCGTCAGCGGGCTTTAACTGGATACAGTCGGGCACATAACGACGCCTTACCGGATAGCGCGTACAACGGCAGCTATGGGTGTCCAACAGTTTACAGGAAACCCGCGTCGCATAGACCTCGCCGGTATCCTCATCTTCCAGCCGGTGCAGACAGCAGCGCCCACAACCGTCACAGAGCGACTCCCACTCCGTCTGTGTCATTTCTTCCAGCCGCTTGCGCTGCCAGAAAGGAACTGCACTCACCGTCAGCCCCGGGGCAATTTGGTGTTCTGGACTGCGATCGCCCGCATTTCGTCGTCCACCACGGGCGGCATCTGCAGATAATAGCCCTGTTCCTGCAACGCCTGCATGACCCGGTCCACATCTGCACGCGCCAGTTTACGCTCCGCAGTCAGCAACATGGTCGTTACGTGCACCGGTTTGCCGAACAGCGCCCTGAGCTTCTCCGGCACTTTCTCCATGCCCTGCTGTTTGTCCACATACAGATACAATTCTTCGTCTTTGGGACTGCGGTAAATATCACTCACGACTTTCATCAGGCAATTCTCGTCATTGGGTACTTCTCATGTTGGCCAGCTCGGCCAGTAATCGCTCGCCGATAATCTGTCGCCGCCATCCCGTAAGGCGCCCTTCCAGTTTTGGCTCGGAAGATTGCAGCAACGCCTCAAGCTCTTTTTTGCGCACCAGGATCTCTGGGGGCAAGTTATTCTCCTCCGCCCACTGATTCACCGCCTGTCGCAACGCCTTGAGTTGATCCCCCTGGCTGCGATTCAGTGGTTGCGGCAATGGCGGTGGCACATCTGTGCGTTCGGCTGCGCGGGCGATAATTTCCAGCAGTGTTTCGCCGTACTTGCGCACGGTTTTTCCTTCCAGCCCCGGCTGCGCCAGTGTCGCCAGATACCTGGGCATGGACTGGGCCAATGACAGGCAGACATTCTCTTTCAGCAGGTGATTGCGCGGCATGTCTCTTTCTCGCGCTTCCCGCTCACGCCATGCACAGAGGTCCTGCAACACTGCAACCTGATTCCCTCGCAGGCGCCAGGCACCTTTCACTCGGAGATAATAAAGTTCCGGTGGCTCCGGGTTGCGCGCGCTCGCCACCATGGCTGCGCAATCTTCCTGCAGCCATGCCAGGCGGTCGCGCTCACGCAGCTTTTTCAGTTCCAACCCGTAAACCAATGGCAGCCAGGCTACATCCAACGCCGCATAGTTTTTCTGGGACTCACTCAACGGGCGCTGCAACCAGTCAGAGCGCGTCTCGCTTTTGGGCAACTCGATTTGCAGTAGTTGACTGACCGTTGCCGCGTAACCCAGACCGTGCCCCAGCCCGGTAAGTGCACCGGCAATCTGGGTATCAAAAATCGGATCCGGCACGATACCGAGCAAACGATCAAAGGTTTCCAGGTCTTCGCTGCAGGAGTGCATGATTTTCACCACGCGGGTATCCAGCAGTAACGCCTTGAGTGGCGACAGGTCAGCGATAGCGAGGTTATCGATCAGGTAGCAGTTTTTGCCATCCCCCACCTGCACCAGCGCCGGCACCGGATAAAAAGTGCGGCTGCGCATAAACTCGGTATCCAGCGCTATGGCATTCTGTTGCTGCCACTGTTCACACAGCCGGGCCAGCTCTTTGCCGCTATCGACCCAGATGGGTGTGGTATCCACCAGTTTTTTAGCCTGTTCCATCACTCTCCCCCGGTCTCTCTGCTGCCCCATTTGAGACGCATCATCAGACACCCACTCCAATCAAACATCAGAGCACCGTACGACTGTTGAAGGCGTGCGCGAGTGTACCGCCGTCGATGTATTCCAGCTCACCCCCAATAGGTACACCGTGAGCAATCCGACTGACGGATACGCCCTTGGCGCGGGCACGCTCGGCGATGAACTGGGCCGTAGCCTCGCCCTCTACCGTCGGATTGGTGGCAATGATGAGCTCCGCAATTTCGTCGTTGCCGAATCGCTCGCCCAGCACGTCCAACCCCAAGTCCGCCGGGCCGACACCATCGATGGGCGAGAGGTGGCCGTGCAGCACAAAATAGAGACCGTGGTAATTGCCCGCCTGCTCGATGGCGAGCACATCCGCCGGTGTTTCCACCACGCATAACAGACTGTGATCGCGCCGGGTGCTGCTACACAGGGAACAGACGTCCTGCTCGGTGAGTGTGCGGCAGCGATTACAGCGCCCTACTTTCTCCACGGCCTGCTGCAAGGTACTGGCCAACAGTCCCGCGGCGTCGCGGTCTTTCTCTAGTAGGTACATGGCCATACGCTGGGCGGATTTCGGTCCAACCCCGGGCAGGCAGCGCAGGGCGCGAATCAGGTCTTCAATCAGTGGGCTGAACATACAATGGGCTAAACGTCGTTATTTCTGAGAAACAAAAGGGCCCGCTGGCGGGCCCTGGGAATGCATTGCGTTTCGGACTCAAGCAGTTTGGGCTCAACCAAAGGGAAACTTGAATCCTTCCGGCAGGTTCATACCTGCAGTCATGCCACCCATCTGCTCTTTCTGCATTTTCTGGGTGATTTCCTCTACCCGACGCACCGTATCATTGACGGCCGCGGCCAGCAGGTCTTCGAGCATTTCTTTGTCTTCCCCCAGCAGGCTGGGATCAATATCCACACTGGTCACATCGTGGCGACCATTCATGGTGACTTTGACCATGCCGGCGCCGGCTTCGCCGGTCACCCGAAGTTCCACCAGTTCCTTCTGCATCTTCTCCATGCGTTCCTGCATGTCGGACTGCATTTTCTGCGCCTGCTGCATCAGGTCGCCCAAACCTTTCATCATATCGTTCACCGCTTTGTGTAAATTGCGTTGGCTGCTATCTGATCACTATCTGATTCCGGCTACCACTTTATTCAAGCGATCAGCCCAAATATTCCACGGACTCCGGGTCCAGCCGCGCACCTAGCTCTGATTGCAGCTCCTGTACCAATGGGTCTTTCTGCAGGGACTCGCGCGCGGCCTGTATCTGCGCCTCTTTGGTAGCGGCAATCAGGCGCGCGGGGGTGCCCCCGTGCACTTCGCCCACCTGAATCTGTACGGATAGCGGTTGCTGAAAAAAGTCTCTCAGCACATCCGCGAGACGGCGCTGATGCCCCTCGTCGTACAGACTGCTGAAAGAATGGTCCAGCGTAAATGACAGTATATTGTCGTGCCGCCCCAACAGCTCCAGATGCGAGGCAATGGAGTGCAGGATACCCGTTACCCCAATCTGGGGGTACATCGCCGGCCAACTACCGGGCGTAAGCGCATCCAGTCGCGCAGGCGGCTCAGACTCAGTAGCCGGGGCCGGCGGCGCTTTCACTGGCTGCGGTTCCGCTGCAGACACCGGCGCCGACTCAACCTGGGCAACCTGTTGACGCAACTGAGCACGCAGCGCCTCGCGGGAGTCTTCTTGAGGTGTGGGGGCCGCCTCGGGGGGCGCGGTCATCACCTCAGGTGCCACAGGGGATTCCGGTTTTGGTTTTGGTTGCGACCGCGGCTCCGGCTGACGGTCGCTTACAGACTGGGGAGCGTCTTCCCACGGCGGCGTTTCCTGCGGCTGGGGGCTCTTACTCTCAGGCACCGGTTGCGGCGGTGTGAACTGGGGCTCTGCGGACTTCACAGGAGCCGGCGCCGCAGCAGGCTGCGGTGCGGCGTCAACCGGGGGCTTTTTTTCTGAGATCGACGTCTCTTGGGGCCCCGGCGGGGTGACCGCTGGGGGAGCTGGAGAAATGTCCGCGGCGGGCTCTTGAGAAATACCCGCAGACGGCGCTGGAGGTGGAGCAGGCTGAGCTTGCGCCTGCGTAGCCTCTCCCGCTGACGGCAGACTGGCGGTAGGAATGTCGGCGACGCCCTGAGGCTTGAACGCCAGCATACGCAGCAGCGCCATTTCAAATCCGCCGCGGGGATCCGGGGCCATGGGTAGATCCCGTCGAGCCAGTAGCGCCATCTGGTAAAACAGCTGTACGTTCTCACTTGGCAGGGTGGCGGCAGTCTGCTGCAGCAGCTCCCCATCCCCCAGCGCATTGTCGATCGCCTGGGGCAAAACCTGGGCGATGGCGATGCGGTGCAGAATGGCCGCCAGTTCTGCCAGTGCGCCGCTGTAGTCCGGTGCCTGTTGTGACAGCTCTTCGACAGCGGCAAACAGGGCCGCGGGATCATCGGCGGCGAGCGCCTGGATCAGTTTCCATACCAGCGCACTGTCGAGGGTGCCAAGCATCGCCCGCACTTCCCCTTCGCTGACTTTACCGCCACCGAAAGCTATCGCCTGGTCGGTCAGGCTCATGGCGTCGCGCATGCTGCCGTCGGCAGCGCGCCCCAGATGCCAAAGTGCAGCCTCCTCGAAGGGCACCATTTCCTGTTCGAGTACGAAACGCAGGTGTTCCACCACCCGTTCCAGGCCCATGTTCTTGAGATTGAACTGTAAACAGCGGGACAGCACGGTCACCGGCAACTTCTGCGGATCCGTGGTGGCGAGCAGGAACTTGACGTGGGGAGGCGGCTCTTCGAGCGTCTTCAGCAGGGCGTTGAAGGAGCTGTTGGAGAGCATGTGCACTTCGTCGATCAGATAGACCTTGTAGCGCCCTCTTGTAGGCGCGTACTGGACGTTCTCCAGCAGTTCGCGGGTATCTTCCACCTTGGTGCGGGAGGCGGCGTCCACTTCGATCAGATCGACAAAGCGGCCATCGGCAATCTCGGTACAAATGGAGCACTGGCCACAGGGCTCCGAGCTCACGCCGGTCTCGCAATTGAGGCACTTGGCCAGAATCCGGGCAATGGTAGTTTTGCCCACCCCGCGGGTACCAGCGAACAGGTAGGCGTGATGCAGACGATTGTTGTCCAGGGCATTGATCAGCGCCTGGAGCACATGCTCCTGACCAACCATTTCCCGAAACAATCTCGGCCGCCACTTGCGTGCCAGTACTTGATAACTCATTCAATCTCCGCGCTGGTTTGCGAGTCTCTGTCGGGGCACCACAGATTCGGCGGAATACCCCGAGATTCAAGAAGGCGGCCATTATACCGGCATCCCCCGCGAGGGATAGACGCCAGTGGTGTTCCCCCCCATTTCGCTTTGCCGCGCCACAACCACCACTCGTCGACAGCGACTTCGTTGTGTTATAACTGACTCCACCCGCCTTATAACAACGAAAATGCGTGCAGTTCCCGGGATTTTACTGACTGATGAATAACGACCGGAAGACACTTCTGGAAAAGCTTTTTACCGACCACGGCCAAGCCCTGGTGCGCTTCGTGACGCGTATCGTCCGCAGCACTGAAGATGCTGAGGATATCGCTCAGTACGCATACCTGCGGCTGCAGAAGCTCACTAGTGAGAAAGAGCTGGAAAACCCCCGCGCCTACCTGTTCCAGATTGCAAACAATCTGGCGGTCGATCAACTTCGCCGTGGCAAACTGCACATCGACTACGTCAGCCAGCAAATGCCCGCAGAGGGCGCGACACCGGCCGAAGACGACTACGCCAATCATCACTCTCCAGAACGGGTGCTTGCCGCCAGGCAACAGCTGCAGGCCATTCACAACGCGATGGACAACCTGCCACTCAAATGTCGCCAGGCGTTTTTACTGCATCGCAACCGGGGGCTTTCCTACTCCGACATTGCCCATGAAATGAATATTTCTGTCAGCAGCGTGGAGAAATATATCCTTCAGGCGCTCAAAGCCTGCAGGAGAACAGCCGGGAGTTGAACATTTCCCCTCACAGCCGCTTCCACTACTTTCAACCCGCTGCGTAGAATCAGACTGCAGCGCACCATAACGGTGCAATCCTGACCCGCGACGCACAGCGTTGCCGCAGCCAGCTCAAATTTTTGTTGAGGCACTGCTCTTCTAATCCGTCTTATCGGTAACCCCGGATAAAAGTCCATGAAAAGCCGGACTCCCGGGACAATATGTGCTAAATTTTGCTTTAATTCATTGCAAAGATTGCGCAGATTGCATGAAATCACAGTTTTTTAGTTAAGACAGGTTGCACCGATTTGGCGCACCTGACTTTTCTGGCAAATTGCACACCCCAGACCTGCAGGTGGAACAAGTCGACTCTGGAGGCTTTTCAAGTACAGCAGGTAATCGGTCATAAAAGGTATTGGTGCGGTGAACCCTCAGGAAGTACAAGACGTGCACTCGGAAGACAGACTCGATCAGGCCTGCACCTGGATCGCCCGCCTGCGTTCCGACTCAATCAGCCAGGCTGACCGCCGGGCTTTTGCCGCATGGATGGCCGCGTCTGAAGAAAATCACAAAGCATTCGATGAAATGGCGGAGCTGTGGGGCGACCTCGGTGCCCTCTCTCACCTGCCACTGGATGAACTCTACCCCGAAAGCGTGCCCAGCGCGCAATTCCGCGAACAGACAGGCGCCGGTTGTTCTGGCGCTACTGACGCCTTCAATACCGGTAAAGCTCAAGCAGGGAAAGCCCGGGAGAGTACCGGCAGCTGGCACCTGCCACAGTGGTTGATGGGGGGCAGCGCAGTAGCGGCCTGCCTGGCCGTAGCCCTCTGGGTTGGCAATCAATGGTTGCGGCAGAGCCCGGTACAACAACAGATGTACACAACGGCGGTGGGCGAGACCCGCATACTTTCCCTGCCAGATGGCTCCGAAGTCCAACTCAATACCAATTCCGAGCTGATCGTCAACTTCAGCCGCGAAGAGCGTCGCACCCAGCTGGTTCGTGGCGAGGCCTATTTCGACGTTGCCCGCCAGACTGCCCGCCCCTTCACCGTGGCGGCAGGCCGCGCTAACATCCGCGTACTGGGCACCCGGTTCAATGTGGAACGCAACCCGGAAAATACCCGGGTATCCGTTACCGGCGGCACCGTGGCCGTCAGCGAATCCCGCAGTGCTCACGGTCTGCAGCCGGACTCCGTCAAGCTGACCCGCAATCAGAAAGTGAGCGTATCCCAAAGTGGGCTTGGCAATGTAGACCGCACGTCAGAAGACGAGGCGATCGACTGGATTCACGGCCAGCTGGTGTTCGATGAAACCCCGCTTACAGAGGCCCTGGAAGAACTCAACCGCTACCTGAAAGTCCCCGCCGCCGCCGCGCCGGGCGCCGGAGAGAGAAGACTCTCCGGTACTTTCGAGTTGACGGATCCAGAGAGCACCCTCTCCGCCATCGCCACTGCGCTGGATCTGGACACAGACACCAGCGATCCCAAACTGACTCTCTTGTCTCCCAAGTCTAACTAGGATATAACCTTCCCCTGGGTGATCGTTTATTAGCCAAAAGCAACGATTACCCCCGCCACACTCAGGGCAATCTGGCCCGAACGACAACAACAAATCTGATGCTGACCGCTGATCGCGCAAGGCACAGGAGTGGGACGAGAAGGTGAGAATCCGGCATTGGGCACCCCTGCCACTGACAGGTCTGATAGCGCTCGGCGTATTGTCCGAAAGCGCAATTGCCGCCTGCCCGGAATCCGGCGTCCGGCTGCCTGCCGGCAACCTTTCCCGCGCCCTGATCTCCTTCGGTCGCCAGTGTCGTGTATCACTGCTGGTTCAGACCGACAGCGCCAACGCCATCATTATTCCCGAACAGCAACTGGAAACACCAGACGGCAGGATTGCCCCTGCGCTCACGCAGTTACTGAAGCATACGCCGCTCACCTATACGCATGCAGGCACCAATGCTGTGGCGATTGTTTCGCGTGGGCCGGTCGCGGAAGAGTTGGAAGAGTATGGGGCGCAGACCCATTTACCCGCAGAAGAAGTCACGGTTACCGGTCACAGCCTCACGGGTAGCCACCTGCGCCACCTGAAGTTGGACAGCTATGCACCGATTGATGTGCTGGCGCAACCAGAGCTGGAAATTACTGGCGCGCAAACGGTATCAGAGCTCCTCAAGTACCTGCCCGCGGTTTCCGGCAACTCCACCAGTACCTCAGTCACCAACGGCGGCAACGGTACTGCGACAGTCACACTGCGTGGCCTGCCTGCCAGCAATACCCTGGTGTTGATCAACGGGCGTCGCATTGTCAGCAATGGTTTTGGTGGCGAGGCCGCAGATCTCAACACCATTCCCCTGTCCGCTGTGGACCGTATCGAGATCCTGAAAGACGGCGCTTCCGCCGTGTATGGCTCTGACGCGATTGCCGGCGTAGTCAATGTCATACTGCGACGGGACTTTGAAGGGCTGGACATCAATACCTACTACGGCCAGAGTCGATACAACGATCAGCAAACCGAATCCCATTCCCTGACCTGGGGGGCGGGCAGCGATTCCGGGCACCTGATGTTGAGCCTGGCCCACTATCGTCAGGGAGAGGTGCTAAGCCGGGATCGCGCGCTTTCTGACAATGCCGACAACCGGCTTCGCGGCGGCACCGACCAGCGTTCATCCGCTTCCCCCCAGGGTTATATTGCGTTGTCAGATCGGGTTGTTACCAACTCGGATACTGGCTATCGGGAGTGGACCAGCGAAGACCTGTACAACTTCCGCGACTATACCTCTGCGTTGGTACCGTCAGAACGCCAGTCTCTTTATCTTTCCGCGGATCGCACGCTCTCCGATTCGGTAGATGCGTTTGCAGAACTGATGGCGGTGCGCACCCGCTCGGAATCCGATCTGGCCCCCACACCGCTCTTCACCCGATTCGACAATGGCGACCTGCGTATTTCAGCCGATCAGGTGTACAACCCCTTTGGCGAAGAAATCACCGATGTACGAAAGCGCCTACTGGAGCTCGGCCCACGGGTTCAATACAACGGCACCGATACGCTGCGTTTCAATACCGGCCTGAAGGGCTTGATCAACGATTGGCAATGGGAGCTGACCGCGGCAACGCACTACACACACGCCCAGGAGACCCTCAGCAATCTGGTAAACCCCGAGCACCTTACTCTCGGCCTGAAAGGCCCCGATATCTGCAACGCAAGTACAGAGTGTGTGCCGATCAACCTGCTCGGTCCTACGGGCAGCATTACCAGTGAGCAGATCAGCTATATCCGTGCGGCAAACGATGTGGACGGTGTGAGCCGGATGACATCACTGACTTATATCGCCAACGGCGCCCTGGGAGAAAATACCGCTGGGGAAATTCTCGCCGCCGCCGGTGTCGAGCTGCGCCGGGAGTCCATTGATTTCAATTCCACCGACCACACGGGGCAATCCCCCATTGGTAGCGTAGCGTCCGGTTCCGCATTGGGCCGAAGAATCATCGGTGAAGCCTTTGCCGAGATTTCTCTCCCGTTACGTAGAGATTCCCTGTGGCTGGATGGGGCCGTTCGATACTCCGACTACAGCGACTTTGGTAACAGCGGCAACCCCAAAATAGCCTTGCGGTGGCGACCATGGCCCGCATTAATGGTGCGGGCCAGTTATGCTACCGGCTTTAAAGCACCCACACTGGTGGATATGAATCAGTCGGGGCACCAGAGCCAGGAATACCTGTTTGACCCCTGTACCAACAGCAACGCGAATACACTACCGGGGTGTAACGGCCAGGCGGACCAGGCGCGCATCCAGTATCTGACGGAGTTCGGTGGCAACCGGAACCTGCAGCCGGAAACCTCCGACAACCGTTCGCTCGGTATTGTGTGGACTCCCGGCGACTTCACCGGTTTTCACGCCAGTCTGGATCTGTTTGAAATCCGCCAGAACGAGGTAATCGATACCAGCCCCCAGTACCTGATAAATCAGAATGCGCACTACGGTCTGTTCCGCGATCGGGTGCATCGTGATACCCAAGGCGATATCACCAGTGTCACCGCAACCCGCCTCAATATCGGCTCGCGAGAAGTGATGGGTGCCGACGCTACTCTGCGTTACCAGTATCAATCAAAAGAGCTGGGCCTGCTGCGCTGGTCTTTTAATAGCAGCCACATTCACCGCTACCTGAATCAGCTCGCGCCCGGCAGCCCGGTAGAAGATCTGGCCGGTACTTTTGTTGACGCCGCCAGTGGTGGTGCCGGCGCATTGCCACACTGGAAAGCGAACACCGGCGTCTACTGGCAACGAGGACGCTGGGAAGGCGGGTACACTATTCATTTTGTCGGAGAGCTCGAAGAGCAATTTACGCTCAACGATGCGCCTGTGACCCGCACCATTGAGAGCTGGACTTCGCACGATTTACAAGTCGCTTACAACATTCCCAGCGGATTCCGATTCGCTCTCGGGGTTGATAACCTGATGGACACACCGCCGCCCTTCGCAGCAACCGCATTTAACGACAATTTTGATGCCCGCACGTACGACCTCACCGGACGCTACTGGTATACCACTTTTGGCGTCAGTTTCTGAATTTCCTGCCTAATAATTCTTGGACCTCAGTAATAACCGTCTACGCTTGTGCTGAGTTCACTGTTTACAGCCACTGACTCAAAAATCCCGCCTACTAAGGGGAATTGCGCACAGTTTATTCGCTTTTTCCGTCTGCCTTGACGCCACAATTGGTACCAGCGAACCAAAGGCGCAATTTCATTCACGATTTACCTTGAAGAAAGAAAAATTGTTCTAGGGTTGTAAGCATGCCTCTATTGATAGAAGTACGCAGTTGTCAGGGAGGGCGTGGCCAAATTCGGCGAACATTACCGGTATCAGGAGAGGTATACCATGGACAGAACCCGTCTTTCTCGGGCAATCAAGGGTGTCATCGCGACCGCAGCCATAACATCCACTTTTTCTAGTGCTTCTTTTGCCCAGGATACTCAGGCCCAGGTAGAAGAAATCGTCGTCACCGGTTCGCGTATTCAACGCGCCACGGACGCCAACAGTGCAACGCCAATCAGTGTTTTTGATGCTGCGCAGCTAGAACAATCCGGCCAGACAACACTGGAGGACTTCCTGCAGGATGTCCCCTCCATGACCGGTGGCCAACTGGGCTCGTCAGTGAACAATGGCAGTGCCGGTCTCGCAACCGTTTCGCTGCGCGGTCTGGGCTCAGCCCGCACATTGATTCTGATGAATGGCCGCCGTTTGAGCTCTGCGGCAGGGGCGACCGGCGTGGTCGACCTGAACACCATTCCTACATCCATTATCGAGCGCGTAGAAATTCTGCGCGACGGCGCCTCCACCATTTACGGCTCCGATGCTATCGCCGGCGTGATCAACATCATCACTCGCAAAAATTTTGAAGGTGCCGAGATCACCGCTGACTACGGTGCATCCACCCACGGTGATGGTGACGAGTACCTTGCCGCGATGACCTTCGGCACCGGCAACGACAAAGGCCATGTGATGCTCAACGCGCAATATACGAAACGCGAAGACATCTGGCAGTATGAGCGCAACTTTTCAGAATGTCCGCTGGCTGAAATCGGCGGCAGCATCGTATGTTCCGGTAGCTTTACCACGACCCCGGCGCGCTTTTCTCCGACCGCCAATGACGATCAACTGATCGTTGACCCAGTAACCGGTGTGGTTCGGGATTTCAGTGCGACGACCGATAGCTATAACTTCGCAGCAGCCAGTTACCTGAGTACACCGCAAGAAGTCGCTTCCATGTATGGCTACGGCACCTACGAGCTGTGGGACTGGAAAGACGTCACCACGGTTAATGGTTTCTCGGAGCTATCCTTCGTAAATCGCCGTTCCGACCAGCTACTCGCGGCAGAGGGTACTTTCTGGGGACCGGAAGTTCCAGTCAGCAACCCGTACAACCCCATCGGAGAGCCAGTGAACATCGGCCGCCGCCTGGAAGAAACCGGTGGCCGCCAATTTACTCAGGATCTGAACACCTGGCGCGGTGTACTCGGCCTCGAAGGTGAAATCTGTAACGAGTGGACCTGGGACCTGTCCTACAACTATGCACGCTGGGTCGATTCCCAGATTGACCGCGGTCGCGGTAATACCGTGCGCTTCCAGAATCTGCTGGACCCAGTAGCTTGTGCAGAAGACCCAGATTGCCAAGCCGCGCTGGATGCATCCGGAGTACCAGCCTGGAACCCCTTTGCTCGGGATACACTGACCCAGGAAATGCAGGACTATGCACTGGTCACAAACTCGCCGGTAGAGCGCTCTACCCTGCGCAGCTTGCAAGCCAACCTGGTAGGCGACTTTGGAGAGTGGGCACTGACCGGTGAAGCCCCAGCTTGGGCGATCGGCTATGAGCACCGTTCTGAAAGTGTCGATATCATCGCTGATGGCGCCGCACAAATCGGCCAGATTTATTTCGTCAGTGGCGATAGCTGGGACGGCCACTATAGCGTCGATGAATTCTACGGTGAGGTTCGCGTGCCGATCCTTGAAGGGCGCCCGTGGGCCGACATCCTGGCATTCGAGGCTTCCGCCCGTTACTCCGACTACAATACCATTGGTAGCGACACCACATTCGGTGCGGTACTCGAGTACGCACCTCTGGAAGAGCTGCGCTTCCGCGCGACCTATTCCGAAGGCTTCCGTGCACCGGGTCTGGATGACCTCTTTCTACCACCCACAGTTTCCGCGGAAACCTACGCCGATCCATGCGATGAGTACAGCAGTGGTGATAACGCCAATGTTGTTGCTAACTGCCAGGCGGACGGCATCGCTCCGGGCACCACCATCGGCACCCAGGCAACGGGCCTGTTTGGCGGTAACGAGGATCTGAAAGCGGAGAAATCGGAGAGCTGGACTCTGGGTATTGTGTGGACCCCCAGCTGGACCGACGATATGGGCTTCACCGTCGATTACTTCGATATCAGCATCGACGATGCAATCGGTACGCTCACTACCAACACCATTGTTCAGGGATGCTATGAGAGCGCCAACTTCAGCTCACCACTATGTGACCTGATTACCGGCGGTTCTGCAGTGGGCACCAGCCCATCACCATCCGCGCCCACTCGCCGGGCCAACGACAACACCATTGCCGGCCAGCTGCTGAATAGCCAGAACGTTGCCACCTTTGAAACCTCCGGTGTCGACTTCGGTTTCGACTACAGCATGGAAGCCGGTCCGGGACTTGTGACTTTTAATGCTACTGCTACTTATCTCCACGAGTGGAAGTATCGCGGCAGCCCAGAGGATCCCACCATCGACCTCGCCGGCTACTTCGGTGCTGATCCGGTAACCACTGCCATCGTGGCGTTCCCCGAATGGAAATTCTACGGAACAGTGGGCTACGAGTACGACTGCTGGAGTGCATTCACTACAGTGCGCATGCTCGGTGAAGTAGATGACTTCGATCCCGCCCCCGGCGATTTCGCAACCCACATCGACAACACCTGGTACCAGGATGTGAACTTCAACTACTTCCGCTGGGAGAACGTGACCCTCTCCGGCGGCATCCGCAACGTCTGGAACCAGCAACCGCCTTATGTCACCAACAACGATGACATGAATACCCTGATGAGAAGCTACGACACCGTCGGCCGCTTCTTCTACGGCAGTGTGACTTTCCAGTTCTAACCCTTCGAGAACAACGTAGCTCTTACCTTCAGCCCCGTCATTTGACGGGGCTTTTTTGTTTTCTGATGATCCAGCAATTAGAAACCACCATTAAAGACCACATAACATGCAAAACCTGACTTTTTAACCCACGTAAACTCCATTCATCTCTTGAGGGACTCCTTTCCTCGCCCGTTATACAAACGTTGGGAACGGAGGTGGCCGCTTGGGGGTAGCCATTTCCAAAGCCAAAAAAGGCAAAACTATACAAGTCCAACGTTCAAGAGAGGATTTCCAATGAAAAAGAACCTTCTGTCCGTAGCCGTTGCTGCGTCGATTATGGTTCCAGCTCTGCCCGCGTTCGCGCAAGAAGATGCGACTCTAGTTGAAGAGGTCGTTGTAACCGGGTCACGGATTGCACGAGACGATTTTAGTTCTTCCAGTCCTATCAATTCATACGGAACTGAAGAGTTGAGTAAAGCTGGCCTAGCCAGTGTCGATGAGTTCCTGAAAGAAGATCCCGCATTCACCGGTTATCAGATGGGCGCCTCTACCAATAATGGTAGTGATCAGGGGCAGAAGAAGGTCGACATGCGCGGTCTTGGCTTCAACCGTACTCTGGTATTGATCAACGGCCGCCGCCAGGCCGGCGACGCAACCGGTGATGGTGCTGTAGATATCAACACTATCCCTGAAGCCATGATCGAACGCGTAGAAGTTCTGAAGGACGGTGCTTCTACCATCTATGGCTCTGACGCTCTCGCAGGTGTAGTCAACTTCATCCTTAAAGATGACTTCGAAGGCTTCGAGATAAACGCCAACCTGGGGCAGGGCATGGAAGATGGCCAGGCTCAGAATAGCGGCTTCTCCATGCTCGCAGGCATTAATGGCGACCGTGGCAATATGGTCATGTCTTTGGGCTACTCCGTTCAGGAAGAGATGTATCAGGCTGAGCGCCCCTGGGCAACAGAAGCGCTTTACCCGGTTCTACAGGAAGATGGCACATTCAAAGCCATCGGTTCCGGCTCTTCCAATAGCCGGAAAATCGCCGTCCCGGGACATGGCAACTACATTTACGATTCAGCATTAGGCAAGGCTCGTCCGTTCACCTCTGACGACGTATATAACTATGCACCGGTGAATGCCCTGATCACCCCCAACGAGCGTTGGCAGTTTGGTGCTCTAGGTAGCGTGGAAATTTCCGATAACGTGGAGGGCTACGTAGAAGCGCTCTATACCCGCCGAACGTCCCATCAGCGCCTCGCACCAGATGCATCCTTTGCAGTAACCGACGATATTCAAACTCCAAACAACGGCCTGCAGTGGAACGATTGGGTGCCGGCAAACAACCCGTACAACCCTTTCGGAGATAATGCACAAAACGATCTCGGCATTTCTGGAATCGGTGTTCGTGTGAACCGTCGCTTCGAAGAGTCAGGCGGCCGCCTTTTCACTCAAACAGCTGACTCCTACCGTATGGTTGCTGGCTTCACGGGCGAAATCGCTGGAAAAGTTGACTGGGACTTCAGCTATACGTTTGCCGAAAACCAAACTATGGATGAAACGACTAATTATGGTCGTTTCGACCGCTGGGCAATTGCAGTAGACCCTGATGCTTGCGCTGCTAATGCAGCGTGTGCCGAAGCTGGTGTACTCAACCCATTTGGTGAATTTGGAAGTATTTCCCCTGCACAAATGGCGTTCCTCACTGCAGGCTCTCTGAAAGACGTCTACAAATCCCGCATGGAAGTCGCTTCATTGTCGTTTAGTGGTGACATGATCGAAATGCCAGGCGGTACCGCAGGCTGGGCAGTTGGGTTTGACAGCCGTCAGGAAGAAGGTCAGTACGTCCCGGATGAATTTGTTTCTGAAGGTCTGACTACTGGCGGTGCCGGCGATCCGCTGAAAGGTGGCTACGGGGTTAAAGAAGTATTTGCCGAAGTACTTCTGCCTGTTATGGACAACCTGGACGTGAACGCCTCCACTCGTTACTCCGACTACGACACTTCCGCCGGTGAAGCTACCACCTACAAAATTGGTGCTGACTACCAGCCGCTGGAAGATCTGCGTATTCGTGCCGGTTTCGCGACAGGCTTCCGCGCTCCGAACATCTCTGAGCTGAACCAGGGTCAATCCGGCGGCTTCCCGATCGTTGAGCCGCTGTGTGAGTTCGGTGATCGTCGTCTGGAATCAGGGGATATCACTCAAACGCTGTACGACAACTGTCAGGCTCTGGGTATTGATACTACCGATGCAGGCGAACTTGGTTTCGCGTGGCAGTCTTATTACGAGACATCTGCTCCCGCAGAGCCGCTGGAACCAGAAGAGTCTGAGTCCATCAACTTTGGCTTCGTTTACACTCCTGGTTTCGCTGAAGGTCTGTCCCTCAGCGTTGACTACTGGAGCATCGAAATCGATAACGTGATTGGTTCCGAGGACATCAACGACCTGATGTCTGCCTGTATGAACTCCGTAGAACTGAGTAGTGCTGCGTGCTCCGTACTGTATGGGTTTGACGGAAGCGAACAGGGCAATCCGTACCTGAACGCATACGGTGGTGTTCCGTATCCGGGTGATGCTTACGCCGCATTCGGTAACCTGGGTACTCTAACGACCAGTGGTTTCGATTTTGCCGCGAAATACCACGGCGACCTGAGCGTAGGCCCGATGCAAGGGTATACCTTGGGCTGGATGGCGACCCTGGTAGACAGCTATGAACGCGCTTACCCATTGGCGGGATCCCGCGAACTGGTTGGCACCGCCAACGGCTTTGAGGTATTCCCTGAGTGGCGCTGGAATAGCAACGTTGGCGTTTTCGGCGATAACTGGACTCTGGACTGGGATATGCGTTTTATCGATAAAACCGTCGACGCGCTGCGCCCAGCTTCCGTGACAGACGACGCAGTAGCTGAAAGCATCATCTACCATGACCTGATCGGTACTTATACTTGGCAGAACATCAACTTCTCCTTCGGTATCAACAATGTTACTGACGAAGATGCACCTCGCTTCCACAGCGCGTTCAATGCCAATACCGAACCGGGCATGTACGATGTAATCGGCCGCCGCTTCTTTACAGGTGCTAACATTAAGTTCTAACATCTGCAAAGTTTTAGCGATAGAAGGGGCCCTCAGGGGCCCCTTTTTTAATTCAGAGTCGAATAGAATTTGAGCACCATATGGACACATTAACCGCCTTCCTCACCCTCCTCTTCGTCATGGACCCCCTGGGTAACATCCCGGTGTTCCTGTCCGCCCTGAAGAACGTCCCCCCCAAACGCCAGCTCTATGTGATCATGCGCGAGCTCATTTTTGCGCTGATTGTGTTGCTGGTGTTCCTCTACGGCGGGCGCTTTGTGCTGGCCTGGCTGGGGTTGTCGCAGGAGGCGATCCGGATTGCGGGGGCGATTATTCTGTTCCTGATTGCGATTCGGATGGTGTTTCCCATCGAGGGCGGCATTATGGGTGAGCGGCTGGAAGGGGAGCCGTTCTTTGTACCGTTGGCGGTGCCGCTGGTGGCGGGCCCCTCGACAATGGCAATTTTGATGCTGATGACCAACAGCGAGGGGGAACAACTCTGGAATTGGACGCTGGCGTTGCTGGGCGCTTGGGGGGTCTCCGCGGTTATTCTGCTGGCATCATCCCCCTTGGCGAAATTGCTGGGGAACCGGGGTTTGATCGCCGTAGAGCGATTGATGGGGATGGTATTGGTTATGCTGGCCGTGCAATTGTTTCTCGATGGAATGAAACAGAGCTTAGGCTAATCGGTTCGCATCTCATACGGTGTGCGGGGCTCAGCCCCGCACCACACTCGTAATACCCTCAGCGCCCACCCCTACCCATTTTCAACGAAAAAAATGTTATTTGCAGTTAAAAAGTCTGAAAATATTCCAACTTACAAACAATTAGGCCAAGATGGCTCGCCCTATCATTTTAGTTACACTCATCCTAAATTTTTATTAAAAATCGCAATCCCCTCATAATTTTTACGTCTATAAGCGACAATCTCCCCCCACCTCCGAACACAAAGCAACCACACCGGTCAATAAGCAACCACCTTGACTGAATCGTACGCGACTCACAAATGTCACGTTAGTTCCCTAAAAGATTTACATCCTTTAAAGTCACGCCGCACTCAAATTACAACAACCAGATAATTTCTTTGTAAGTGCCCCAAGTACATAAAGGATGCATTATGATCAAGACCAAGTTGAGTATTGCTGTTGCAGCATTCAGCGCTGTCGCCGCTGCTGGCGTATCAGCCCAAGAAGCGGTTCCCGGCCCTACCGTTGAAGAAGTGATCGTTACCGGCTCTCGCATTGCCCGCGATCCGCTCTCCACTACTGGCCCCATCACTATCGTTGATTCCGAAGCGATCAGCCGCTCCGGCGTCGGCACCATCGACGAGCTGCTGAACCAGCTGCCGTCCATGGGCACCACCGGCATCAACGCCAACGACAACAACGGCGGCATGGGTCTGGCATTTGTCGACCTGCGCAACCTGGGCTCTGCTCGTACTCTGGTACTGGTAAATGGCCGTCGCTTCGTATCCTCCGCATCCGGCGTTAGCTCCGCGGTTGATATGAATAACATCCCGGTAGACATGATTGACCGTATCGAAGTTCTGACCGACGGTGCATCTGCGGTATACGGCGCCGACGCGGTTGCCGGTGTTATCAACGTCGTGATGAAAGATTCCTACGACGGTCTGCGCATCAATGCGCGCGCCGGTTCCACCACTGAAGGTGGCGGCGAGAACGGCGAGATCTCCTTCACTTTCGGTAACGAAGGTGAGCGCGGTAACTTCATCGCCAACATTTCCCACAGCCAGCGCGATGAAATCACTTACAACGATCGCGACTGGGCTGGCCTGCAGAGCTCCATGTCTCCCAACGGCAACATCCTGACCAGCTACGGCAACTTCGCGATCGGCGAAGACGGCGTATCTCTGGGCGAGTACAGCACTTACGACATCGGCCAGCACATGTGGCTGTCCGGCGCGATGGAGCGGACTTCTGCGACGGCATCCGGCACTTTCTCCCTGACCAACTCTGTTGAGCTGTTCGGTGAAGCGAGCTACACCACCAAAACCACCAATCAGCAGCTGGCTGCACAGCCTATGTACGCTGGTAATGGCTTCGAGTTGGATGCGGAAAAACACCTGCCGGCTGAAATCCAGTCCCAGCTGCAAGAAGCCTGGCAAGAAGCCTACGACGCATGGGAAGCCAATGGCTCCAACCCGGATGACGAAAAATTCCCCTACCCGGGCGACACTTGGGCTTACGGTATCGGTGACGATGGCATTGACGGGTTCAATGACCTGCGCATCCGTCCAGTTGCCGGCGGTACCCGTGACTCCGAACAGAAAACCGACACTTACCGTTTCCTCGGCGGTATTCGCGGTGACCTGAACAACGGCTGGAGCTGGGACGCATTCGCAAGCTACGGCAAGAACGAAGGCGAGAACGTTACTGCAAACTCCTATAACAAGACCAAGCTGAATGAAATTTTCAGCGGTGAAGCAGGTCTGGATTACGAGTTTGCCGGTGGCATGAGCCCGGAAATCATCAACTACTTCAGCTACGACGACCGTGAAGACAACGAGTACGAGCTGATCAACATCGGTGCGAGCCTGACCGGTGACATCGAAGCGGTTCAGTTCCAGGGCGGCGCACTCGGTTTTGCTACCGGTGTGGAATACCGTGAAGAGTCTGGTGAGTTCAACCCGTCTCCAGAAACCCAGAGCGGAGAGACCTTCGGTAACCAGCAAGACGCCACCGGTGGCGAGTACGATGTTGCTGAAGTATTTGCCGAATTCAACCTGCCGATTCTGGCGGGTGTGAAAGGCGCCGAAGAGCTGACTGCCGACGTAGCCGTGCGCTACTCCGACTTCAGTACCTTCGGCGGCGAGAGCACTGGTAAAGTTGGCCTGCTTTACGCGCCGATCGAAGACGTGCGTATACGCTCCAGCTTCTCCACCTCTTTCCGTGCACCGGGCATCTACGAGCTGTTCAGCGGTAGCGCCCAGAGCTACGAAACCCTGACCGACCCCTGCAGCACCGGCGAAGCCAACACCAAGGGCCAGGGTGCCTACTGTGACAAGGTCAGCCCGGGCTTTGAACAGGCTGGCAGCCAGGTTCCGACCAACATTGGCGGTAACCAGGAACTGCAACCGGAAGAAGCGGAATCCTTCACTTTCGGTGTCGTCTGGACTCCGAGCTTCGTAGACGATCTGTCCATCACACTGGACTACTACGACATCTCCGTAGAAAACGCGATCACCAATCCGGACCTGCAGCGTATCCTGGACGACTGCTTCCGTGACGGTATCGCAACTGCCTGTAACTCTGTTACTCGCGGTGCCGGCGATCAGATCGTTCGCCTGGAAGGTGCGCAGATGAATATCGGTCAGATCGACACCCGCGGTGTTGATATCGATATCGTCCAGAACCTGCACTTCGACGCCGGCCGTCTGGCGCTGCGTGCTCAGGCAACCCGTATGCTCGAGTACACCGAGTACAACGAACAGACCGAAACTGAATCCGATTACCTGGGTGAAGTAGGTCTCACCGGCGGTATGTACGTCGATTGGCGCGGTCTGGCTAGTGCCACCTGGTACGGCAACGGCTGGGATGCGGGCATCCAGGCACAGTACTTTGACAGTGGCATCAGCGCCTCTCCGTACGAGCTGGCGATCGATAGCCAAACCTACCTGAACCTGCGTGGTGGCTGGGATGCGACTGACTCTCTGCGCGTATCTGCCGGTCTGGACAATGTAACCAACGAGGAGCCGCAAGACACCTCCGGTTACAGCGACTGGAACAGCTTCTACGACTTCCAGGGTCGTTACTACTGGGCTGGTGTTTCTTACCAGTTCTAAGAGCTGACTTCGGTCACACTAAAAAGGGGATGCCGCAAGGCATCCCCTTTTTTATTGCTCAAAGATTTTTTTCTATTTCCCATCCCGCAACACGTCCAGCTTGCGCGAATAGGCCTGTCTGGTACCCGCATTCTCCGCCAGGGAAAACGCTTGCGAAAGATGCGTACGGGAATCGTCGTAGTCTCCCAGCCGATAGCTGGTAAGCCCCATCAGAAAATGGAAGCGATGGTCGTTTTCATGCTGCCATAGCGCCCGTTTCAGCTGCTTTCTGGCGGAGCGATAATCTCCGTGTTCGTAGGCATTGCGTGCCTGATAATAGAGGAAGTACGGGTTGCGCTCGCGGTGATAACGGGAACGTCCAGCGTAGTAATCGGCCAGCTCATTACGCTGTGCATTCCGATACAATCGCTCAAGGTTACTCAGCGCGATGGCGTGCCCCGAGTCCAACACCAAAGCCTGCTGATAACCCTGCTCCGCCAGATCAAAAAGCCGGTTACGGCTGTACAGCGCCCCCAGATTCGCCCACAGGTCGGCGCTGCCGGGCTTCAGATCCAAGGCCTTGCGCATATAGCGAAACGCATTCTCCTGATCTCCCTCCTGCATCAGCTCCAGGCCGCGATTACTGTAATACTGGGCAAGTGCTTCGATATCGGAGAGCTTCCGTTGGTCATAAAGAGGATCGTAGGCAGCGAGATTGAAATCCACGACCCGGCGGCCGCGGACATTTTCAGACACCATATTGATATGGCGGTACACCACAAACGTGCGCGCCTCGTCATGATCCCAGACCGGTGGCACCTCCGCCTGGTTGAAGCTGGCATCCGCCCCCAGAGCCCGCGCCATGGCCACCATCATCAGGGTAAAGGCCATGCAGTTGCCTTTCTGCTGCCGGTAGGTTTCCTCGGCGGTCAGTGTTGCCTGGGCATCGTATTCGACGACAAATTCGCGGTTCTGGAAAGCCCGCAGTAGCGCCTGCAGGCGCGCATCGCCGCCTGCCCCGGGGGAGATCTGCGCGAGATAGGCGCGCATCTCCGAGGATAATGTCAGGGTGCCGTCTTCGGGTAACGTGGCGATGTCAATGGGACTACCCAGCAACGCGGTACCAGTGAGCAGTGCGTTCGTATCAATGCGAGGGGCAGATTGTGGTGGACTGGCAGCACAGCCTGCTAGTACGGCAGCACCGAGAAGAAACCATGCCGTCAGGGGGCCGGAATACCGGCGCTTCAGGCTTATTTGTGACTGGTTCCACCGCTGCAGTGCAGAATTATGCGGGGTTTTCATCGTTATTTTCCCCATTTGATTTCCCGAAACGGTAGTTTTCCACTATTCCTGTCGTGATGGAATCCTTTTTGCAGTTGCATGCCCTGTTTCATTTGTAACCATTCGCCTGATTTAAACACCGCTGGTAAACTCGGGCTGTTTACTAAAGCTATAACAACTGGAATCCCTGATATGTCGTCAAATACGCATCAGAACAGTGCCGGCTTCTTCGGCCACCCCAAGGGGCTCTCGACCCTCTTCTTTACCGAAATGTGGGAGCGCATGAGTTACTACGGCATGCGGGCGCTGCTGGTCCTGTTTATGACCGCCAGCCTGCAGCAGGAAGGCCTCGCCTTTACGGTAGCCGCCGCCACCGCCATCTACGGCCTCTACACCGGTGCGGTGTACTTTCTGGGGCTCCCCGGCGGCTGGATTGCCGACCGGCTGCTCGGCGGCCAGAGAACCGTATGGTACGGCGGCATCATCATCATGTGTGGCCATATCGTGCTGGCCATCCCCAGTGACAGTACCTTCTTTATCGGCCTGATCCTGGTAGCTACCGGTACCGGCCTGTTGAAGCCAAATATCAGCGCCCTGGTGGGTCACCTCTATGCACACGACGACGTACGCCGTGACAGTGGCTACGCGCTCTACTACATGGGCATCAACATCGGCTCCATGCTGGGTTACCTCGTCTGTGGCTACTTCGGCGAGAAAATCGGCTGGCACTGGGGCTTCGGCGCTGCCGCGGTAGGCATGGGCATCGGCCTGATCCAGTACCGCAAGACCATCGGCAACCTGGGGGATGCGAGCCTGAAGCCGGAGCACCCGATGACGCCGGAAGGCGCCAAAAAGGCCTGGGGAGCGATCTGGGCAATTGTGGCCATTGTTACAGTGGTTGCCGTGCTGTCCATCGCCGGCGTGATCATCATTAACCCGGTGGCAGTTGCCCAGAATACCGCCATCATCTTCACCCTGATCTTCTTCGCCTACTACGCCTACATCTACTTTGGCGGCAAGCTGAGCCAGGTGGAAAAAAAGCGCATGTGGGCTCTGTTCCTGGTGTGTATTGCTTCTGCCTGCTTCTGGTCCGGCTTTGAACAGGCTGGCTCCTCGCTAAACCTGTTCGGCCGCGATTACACCGATCGCCTGATCGGCTCCTTCGAGATCCCGGCGTCCTGGTTCCAGAACGTGAACCCGATGTTCATCATCATCCTGTCACCGTTCTTCGCCGCCCTGTGGATCAATCTGGGCAAGCGCATGATCTCCCCGTCTTACGGCATGAAATGTGCGATCGGCCTGATGATCATGGCCAGTGGCTTTATCGTCATGTTCTTCGCGGCCCAACAGGCGGCACAGGGCCTGAAAGTCGCCCCCATGTGGCTGGTAACCACTTACTTCCTGCATACTGTGGGTGAACTGTGCCTGAGCCCGGTAGCCCTGAGTGCGGTGAGCAAGCTGTCTCCACGCCGCTTCGCCGGCCAGATGATGGGTGTGTTTGTACTCACCTACTCCATCGGCAATGTAATCGCCGGCCTGCTGGCGGGTAACTTCGATCCAGAGAATGTCTCTGCACTGCCCAATCTGTACATCCAGATCGCAATATTCAGTATTGGTATCGGTGCGGTAATTGCGCTGATCAGCCTGAAATCCAAGACTTGGGAAGGTGAGGGGCAGGATCACATTGAAGCGGTGGAGCCGGCGGAAGCGCCAGCGAAGACCGTCTGATCTGAAGACGCTTATTCAAGCTGAAAAAGGCCGCTGCGGGAAACCGCAGCGGCCTTTTTATTGCCTTATTCCCTACAATGGGGATTGGTCAACTCGCCAACACGGCCGTGTAGTTCAGCCAGATAAACCGCGCACCGATAATAAACAGCAATCCGGCAAAGCAGTTCTTAAGCAGCTGTGGCGACAGCCGGTGGGCCAGAATCGCGCCCAAGCGGGCAAACCAGGTACTGGCCAGTACAATACCAAGAAACGCCGGCCAGTAGATGTAGCCGGTACTCCACTCGGGCAACTGCGGGCTGTTCCAGCCCTGTACCGCAAAACTCAATGCACCGGCTACCGCGATGGGCAGACCACAGGCCGCAGAGGTGGCGACTGAACGCTGCATGATGACATGACAGCGGTTCAGGAACGGCACAGTGAGTGAGCCCCCACCAATGCCGAAGATCGCTGACGCCCAGCCGATAAACGCACCGACCGCGGACAATCCCACCCTGCCCGGCACGCGGCTGCCGTCGGTGGGCAGCTCGGCTTTGCGCAGTCCATCCCGCCACATTTTCAGGGCGATCCCCACGGCAAAGACACCAATCAGCAATTGCAGCCAGGCGCCACTCAGCCAATCGGCGGTCATGCCCCCCAGCCAGGAGCCGATGAGAATCCCCGGCGCCATGGCGGCAAAGATCTTCCAGTCCACGGCGCGCTTGGCGTGATGGGTACGGATAGAGCTGATCGATGTGATGATGATGGTGGCCAGCGATGTGCCCACCGCCATATGGGTGAGGATCTCCGGGGCAATCCCCTGGGCGGTAAATACCAGTACCAGTGCCGGTACGATGATCAGGCCACCACCAACGCCGAACAGACCGGCGATGGTCCCCGCCGCCATACCCAGCACCAGATAGATCAGTAAAATTTCCATGACTTTCTCCTTAAGCCCCGATGAGCCAAATTCAGGGCAAAAAAAACGGTGGCCTGTAGCCACCGTTCTTGGATCCGCCCCCGCACCTTTCAACAAAGTACGGTGGCGGTCAGGCACCGGGTATTCACTTTTGAAACCGCTGTAAATACATCCCTGTACGCTGCGTCGGCGACATCCCTGTCGCCGACGCTTTCAAAAGTGAATCCCCGCCACCTGCCCTTCTCATTCGGCTTCAGGTATTTATCCCGAACTGAATGGAAGGTGAGGATTACTCCTCGCCAGTAGCCTCATCCGCCTGTTCGGCTTCTTCAGCTTTGGCTTCCTTGATGGACAGCTTGATGCGGCCGCGCTGGTCTACGTCCAGTACCTTGACCTTCACCATCTGACCTTCGCTCAGGTAGTCGGAAACCGCGTTGACACGCTCTTCCGCGATCTGGGAGATATGGACCAGACCGTCTTTACCCGGCAGGAAGTTAACGAATGCACCGAAGTCCACAATGCGGACCACTTTACCTTCATAGATAGCCCCAATTTCGGCTTCCGCGGTGATTTCCTCGATGCGGGTGACTGCCGCTTCCAGGCTCTCACCGTCTTCACCGAATACCTTGATGCTGCCATCGTCTTCGATATCGATGGAGGCACCGGTCTCTTCGGTGATGGAGCGGATGGTCGCACCGCCTTTACCGATCACGTCGCGGATCTTGTCCGGGTGGATCTTCAGGGTGGCGTAGCGCGGTGCGTTCTCGTTGACCACATCGCGGGAGGTGCCGATTACCTTGTTCATTTCCGCCAGGATATGCAGGCGTGCGTGCAGGGCCTGCTCCAGCGCGGTTTCCATGATCTCTTCGGTGATACCTTCGATCTTGATGTCCATCTGCAGCGCGGTCACACCAGAGGCGGTACCGGCTACTTTGAAGTCCATGTCGCCGAGGTGGTCTTCGTCACCCAGGATGTCGGTCAGGACCGCAACACCTTCGTCTTCTTTCACCAGGCCCATGGCGATACCGGCAACCGGCGCTTTCAGCGGGACACCCGCGTCCATCAGTGCCAGGCTGGAACCACATACGGAAGCCATGGAGCTGGAACCGTTGGATTCGGTGATCTCGGATACCACACGCAGGGTGTAGGGGAACTCTTCTGGATTCGGCAGTACCGCGGCGATACCGCGACGGGCCAGACGACCGTGGCCGATTTCGCGGCGGCCGGTTGCACCAACACGGCCCGCTTCACCTACGGAGTAGGGAGGGAAGTTGTAGTGCAGCATGAAGTAGTCTTTGCGCTCGCCTTCCAGGGCGTCGATGATCTGTGCATCGCGGGTCGCGCCGAGGGTGGAGACTACCAGTGCCTGGGTTTCACCGCGGGTGAACAGCGCGGAACCGTGGGCTTTCGGCAGTACGCCAACTTCTACGGAAATCGGACGTACGGTCTTGGTGTCGCGACCGTCGATACGGGGCTCACCGCGTACCACAGCACCGCGTACGGTTTTCTTCTCAAGCTTGCCGAAGTAGCTTTTTACGGTGCCTTCGTCCAGCTCTTCAGTGGCCAGGGCCGCTACCGCTTCATTGCGCAGTTCGCCCAGGCGGGTGGTGCGCTGCTGCTTGTCGGTGATTTTATAGGCTTCGGCGACTTTCTCGCCAAACTGAGCTTCCAGTGCAGACTTCAACTCTTCGTTGACCGCTTCCGGCTGCCAGTCCCAGGTGGGCTTGCCCGCTTCCGCTTTCAGCTCTTCACAGACCTTAACCACGGCCTGCATTTCCTGGTGCGCGAACAGTACTGCGCCCAGCATGATGTCTTCGGGCAGCTCGGCGGCTTCGGATTCAACCATCAGTACGGCGTCTTTGGTACCGGCCACAACCATGTCCAGCTCGGACTCTTTCAGCTCGCTGTAACGCGGATTCAGCAGGTAGCCGTCTTTCTCGGTGTAACCCACGCGCGCAGCGCCAATCGGGCCACCGAACGGGATGCCGGATACGGACAGCGCCGCGGAGGTACCGATCATACCGGCGATATCCGGATCCACGTCTTTTTCTGCAGACAGTACGGTGATCATCACCTGTACTTCGTTCATGAAACCATTCGGGAACAGCGGGCGGATAGGACGGTCGATCAGACGGGAGGTCAGGGTTTCTTTCTCTGACGGGCGACCTTCACGCTTGAAAAAGCCACCGGGAATTTTGCCGGCCGCGTAGGCCTTTTCTACATAGTGCACGGACAGCGGGAAGAAGCTCTGGTCAGGCTTCGCTTCCTTGGCACCGACAACGGTACACAGCACCACGGTTTCACCCATGGTGACCAGCGCGGCACCGGTGGCCTGGCGCGCAACCCGGCCAGTCTCGATGGTGACCTGCTGATTTCCGTACTGGAATGTTTTAGTTACTGGATTCACTAGACTCTTTTCCTGTTTCCTGTGCGTGCTGGCCCATTCCAGCAACGCCTTACCTACAGATATGAACAACACTCTGTTCATCTGTGCGCTGTACTTCACCCTACTTCGGTCCATACAAACGCGAAAATCCGCTGACGGCGCACCGACAGCGGAAATAGTTGCGGGCTGTACCCGCCTGCTCCGGGAGAGCCTCTCACGGAACACGAATTTTATATAGAACAATGCCCGCCAGAGGCGGGCATTGCAGGGTCTTAACGACGCAGGCCGAGCTTGGCAATCAGCTGTGCGTAACGGTTGAGATCCTTACTCTTCAGGTAATCCAGCAGCTTACGACGCTGGTTTACCATGCGGATCAGACCACGACGAGAGTGGTGGTCTTGCTTGTGAGAAGCAAAGTGACCCTGAAGCTTGTTGATGTTGGCAGTCAGCAGGGCTACCTGGACTTCCGGAGAACCGGTATCACCTTCAGACTGGCCGTGCTCTTTCAGGATGGCTGCTTTTTCGTTTGCAGACAGTGCCATAACGAATTACCTCGTTCGTAACATGCTTTAAAGATCCGGCTGGCCCGTGCATGTTTACAGACCAGCTAGTCGTCGTTTGCGGACATAGCCCGCTGTAGTCGCTCCACTCGTCATTCCGCACTAGATCCGGTATGACGACGGTGAGGAACGATTACTTTACCAACCGGCGGGGAGCGACCCGCCCGTCATCAGTAATCTCTCCAACGCCCAGAAATTCACCACTTTCCAGGAAAAGGCGCACCATATCACCTTCATCGCCCAAGCGGTAGACCTGCATATCCATTACCGGCTGGCCCTGACGCAGATAGTAACCCGTGTCGTCGTCGAGGGTCATTTGGGGCAGTCCCGAGGCGGGAGAGTCCACCGGCAGCAGGTGGTGATCCAGCACTTCCGCCCGATCTTCCCCACGCTCCTCAGTGAGCTCGTCCAGGGTGATTGAGTCGTCCTCGTGGTACGGGCCGGCAGCGCTGCGGTGCAGCTTCTCGACAAAGGCACCCACTCCCAGCGCTTTACCGAGATCTTCGGCCAGGCTGCGCACATAAGTGCCCTTGGAGCAGTGGACCTCGATTTCCGCACGAGGCAAGTTGTCCGCTGAATCGGCACTCGGGATAAATCGCAGCAACTCGTAAGAGTAGATTTTTACCTGCCGCGGCTCCCGCTCCACCTCGATCCCCTGGCGTGCCAGCTTGTACAGCGGCTGGCCATTGTGCTTGAGGGCGGAATACATGGAAGGCACCTGGCTGATGGTGCCGCGGAACGCCTCCATCGCATCGCGAACCTGCTGTTCGGTCACGCCAGAGGCATCGCTGGTGGACACTACATTGCCATCGGCATCACCGGTTTCCGTGGTCATACCCAGGCAGAAAGTGCTGCGATAGCGTTTGTCGGCATCCAACAGATACTGGGAGAACTTGGTGGCTTCACCGAAGCAGACAGGCAATACACCGGTCGCCAACGGATCCAACGCGCCGGTATGACCGGCGCGATTGGCAAAGAAGAGGCGTTTGGCTTTCTGCAGGGCGTCGTTGGCGGAGATGCCGGCGGGCTTGTTCAGCAACAGCACGCCATTTACCTGCCGGCCCCATTTTGGTCGGCGGCCCATCAGTCGTTGTCTTTCCCGCTGTCTTCGTCGCGCTCACCAGATTTACTCTGGTCCGACTTGACCGCCTTGTCGATCAGCGCCGAGAGTTGCTGACCCCGTACGGAAGTCTCGTCGTAGCGGAACTGCAGACGGGGAATGGTGCGAATCTGGATCGCCTTCGCCAGCTGGCTGCGCAGGAATCCCGCGGCCTTGTTCAGGGCTTCCAGAGAGGCATCGATCTTGCTGCGATCGTCTTCTCCCACCAGGGTGACATACACCTTGGCGAAAGCGAGGTCGCGGCTCACTTCGACGTCGTTGATATTGACCATACCAACCCGCGGATCACGCACTTCGTGCTGAATCAGCTGGGCCAGCTCCCGACGCATGGCGTCGGCGACGCGGTCGGCGCGGTGGAATTCTTTGGCCATTGTTTACCTATTCAGAATGGCAGGCGTATTGCCATTCCGGCGCATGCCGGAATCCAGAAAACACAGGAGGCCGACTAGCCCCGGTGCGGATTCCCTGGATTCCGGCATGCGCCGGGATGACGATTTTATATTCGCCGCGGTGACAGACAATTACAGTTCGCGAGCAACCTTCACGATATCGTAGACCTCGATCTGGTCACCGGACTTGACGTCATTGTAGTCTTTAACGCCAATACCACACTCCATCCCGTTGCGCACTTCCTGGACATCGTCCTTGAAGCGACGCAGGGACTCGAGTTCGCCCTGATAGATCACCACGTTGTCGCGCAGTACGCGGATCGGCTTGTTGCGGTATACGGTCCCTTCGATGACCATACAGCCGGCAATCGCACCAAACTTCGGAGAGCGGAACACATCGCGCACCTGCGCGATACCTACAATCTCTTCGCGCAGCTCCGGGTCCAGCATACCGGACAGGGCCTGTTTCACTTCGTCCAGCAGGTTGTAGATCACGCTGTAGTAACGGATTTCAACGCTTTCGGTTTCTGCCAGCTTACGTGCGGACACGTCGGCACGGGTATTGAAGCCGATCACGATGGCACCAGAGGTCAACGCCAGGTTGATATCGTTCTCCACGATGCCACCAACGCCGCTGGAGACCACATTGACGGACACTTCTTCGTTGCCGATCTCGGCCAGCGCGGACTGGATCGCCTCGAGGGAACCGCGCACGTCGGCCTTGACGATCACCGGCAGCACTTTCTTCTCGCCGGCTTCCATGTTGGCAAACATATTCTCCAGCTTCGCCGCCTGCTGGCGCTGCATGCGCTCGGAACGCTCTTTGTCTGAACGCTGCTGAGCCACTTCACGGGCTTTGCGCTCATCGGCTACCACCAGGAACTCATCACCCGCATTGGGCGTGCTATCCAAGCCCAGAAGCTCCACCGGCGTGGACGGGCCGGCTTCCTTGACGGATTTGCCCAGCTCGTTGGTCATGGCGCGGACACGGCCGTAAGCCTGACCCGCCAGCACGATATCGCCGCGCTTCAGTTCGCCGCTCTGTACCAGCAACGTGGCAACCACACCGCGGCCTTTTTCCAGGCGGGATTCGATCACTACGCCAGTTGCGGGTACGCCAACTTTGGTTTTCAGTTCCAGCATTTCCGCCTGCAGAGAAACCGCTTCCAGCAGTTCGTCGATGCCCTGGCCGGTATGGGCAGAGACTTCAATAAACTGTGTATCACCACCCCAGTCTTCCGGGATCACGTCCTTGGCAGCCAGTTCGTTCTTGACGCGATCCGGGTCCGCACCTTCTTTGTCGCACTTGTTAATCGCGACAACCAGCGGCACCCCGGCAGCCTTGGCGTGAGCCACGGCCTCTTCGGTCTGTGGCATTACACCATCGTCTGCGGCTACTACCAGGATCACCACATCGGTGGCCTGGGCACCGCGGGCGCGCATGGCGGTAAACGCGGCGTGTCCGGGGGTATCCAGGAAGGCGACTTCGCCCTGGCTGGTTTTCACCCGGTAGGCGCCAATGTGCTGGGTAATGCCACCGGCTTCACCGGACGCGACCTTGGTTTTACGGATGTAATCGAGCAGGGAAGTTTTACCGTGGTCAACGTGACCCATGACGGTAACGACCGGCGCGCGGCCTGCCTCTTCACCTTCTATATCCTGTGTTTGCGCAACCAGCTTTTCTTCAAGCTCATTCTCGGAGCGCAGTACGACTTTGTGGCCCATCTCTTCAACGATCAGGGACGCAGTTTCGCGATCCAGGCTTTGATTGATGGTGACCATTTCACCCATTTTCATCAGGTGCTTGATCAGTTCGCCGGCCTTGATATTCAACTGCTTGGCAAGATCGCCGACGGTGATCGTCTCGCCCAGTTGTACTTCGTACACTTGCTTTCCTGTCGGCCTTTTGAAGCCGTGTGTGTTCTTGACCTTGAGGGTCGGACGAGACAGCGAGCGGGTGCTGCGCTTTTCGTGCTCGTCAGATTCAAACGCTTCCAGCGCTGCATCGTACAGCGATGTCTTGCTGGTTTTCTTGGGACCGCTCTTGCTACGACGGCTGCGACGCTTGCGCGGTTGCTCATCATCGTCGCGATCATTGTCTGCCAGCTGCTTGCGGCGCAGCGAAGGCTTGACCGCAGCTGAGTCCGCTTCCGTGGCCGCGGGCTGCTGCTTGGCTTTCTCCGCACGCTCTTTCTGCTCTTGCTCAAGGCGCGCACGCTCTGCTTCCACGCGGGCCTTTTTCTCTTCCAGCTCTGCCGCTTCGCGCTCCGCTTCTTTCTTGCGGCGCTCCATGGCGGCAATACGCATGGCTTCGATATCGTCTACATAGGTAGAGCGGATAGGCGCGGGTTCGGGTTTGGGCTGGGGTTTTGCTTGAGGTTTGGGTTCTGGCTTGGCTTCGGACTCAGCCTCGGGCTTCGCCTCGGCAGCTTCGCTCTTGCTCTCGGCTTCAGAGGCCTTTTTCGCCGCCTCGGCAGCCCTGGCCTCTTCTTCTGCTTTTGCTTTGGCCTCTTCTTCGGCCTTGGCTTCCTCTTCAGCGCGGGCCTTGGCTTCAGCCTCGGCAGCTTCCGCCTCGAGACGAGCACGCTCTTCCGCCGCTTTTTCTGCCGCCGCAAGCTCTTCTTCCGCCTGCTGCAGCGCAGAGGTATCCGGCTCTTGCTCCTGCTCTTCCTCGGCGCGCTTGACGTAAGTGCGCTTTTTACGCACTTCCACATTCACGGTCTTGCGGCCGGTGCCAGAGCCGGTTTTGAGCGTGGTGGTCGTCTTGCGTTTGAGGGTGATTTTTTTCGGCGACGCGCCCTGCTCCCCATGACTGGTTTTAAGGAAGTTGAGCAGGACCTGTTTCTCTTCTGCGGATACAGGCGCATCTGCTGAAGTGTGGGGCAAACCCGCTTCCTGCATCTGCTTAAGCAGACGCTCTTCGGTGGCACCAACCGATTTGGCGAGTTCGCTAACTGTTACTTCGGCCATTCTCTCTCCTAAAAGTCTCTGGGTAGCGGCGCAGTCTTAATTCATTTTACTGCTCCGCCCTTGACCTGCTGAGCAGGCAATTCGGAACACACGGAACATCAACGTGTGTGTTGCCGGGGCCAGCCCCGGCACTCGGGCATTAAGCCTCTTGATCACTGTCTTCAGCGAACCAGGGCTCGCGGGCTTTCATGATCAGGGCGGCGGCGCGTTCCTGGTCCACGCCTTCAATATCCAGCAGGTCATCGACGGCCTGCTCGGCCAGGTCTTCCATGGTGGCCACACCACGGCTCGCCAGCTTAAACGCCAGCTGACGATCCATACCTTCCATGTTCAACAAATCTTCCTGAGGCTCGGAGGCGTCCAGCTCCTCTTCAGAAGCCAGCGCCTGTGTGAGCAGCGCGTCTTTGGCACGCGCACGCAATTCCTCGGCAATGTCTTCATCAAACCCTTCGATACCGAGCATTTCTTCCATCGGCACGTAGGCCACCTCTTCCAAGGTGGTGAAACCTTCTTCGACCAGGACACTGGCGACATCTTCATCGATATCCAGGCGCGCCATAAAGGTTTCCATGATGCTGCCGGATTCCGCTTCCTGCTTGGCCTGCCACTCGTCAATGCTCATGACATTGATCTGCCACTGGGTCAGCTCAGAGGCGAGGCGCACGTTCTGGCCACTGCGGCCAATGGCCATGGCCAGGTTTTCTTCCGCGACGGCAACGTCCATGGACCCAGCATCTTCGTCCACTACGATGGACTCGATTTCTGCCGGGGCCATCGCGTTGATCACGAACTGGGCCGGGTTGTCGTCCCACAGCACAATGTCGACACGCTCACCGGACAGCTCGTTGGAGACCGCCTGAACCCGCGCACCGCGCATGCCAACACACGCCCCTACCGGGTCGATACGACCGTCATTGGTATTGACGGCAATTTTTGCACGCAGGCCAGGATCGCGAGCTGCACCGCGGATCTCGATCACCTGCTCGGAAATCTCCGGCACTTCAATGCGGAACAGCTCGATCAGCATTTCAGGGCAGGAACGGCTCAATTTCAATTGTGGCCCGCGGGCTTCCGGCTCAATTTCCAGCAGGATCGCACGCACGCGATCGCCGAGACGGAAGATTTCACGGCCAACCAGTTGATCGCGCGGCAGACGCGCTTCTGCATTGTTGCCCAGGTCTACGGCAATAAAGTCGCGAGTCACTTTTTTCACGGTGCCGCTCACCAGGTCACCGACGCGATCGCGATATTCATCAACGATCTTGGCGCGCTCGGCTTCGCGTACTTTCTGCACAATCACCTGCTTGGCAGTCTGCGCGGCGATACGGCCAAACTCTACGTTCTCAACCAGCTCGCGGTGCACATCTCCGGCTTTCAGTTCCGGATTCACTTCGTGCGCCTCCTCCAGAGTGAACTGGGTGCCAAGCTCTGCGAGGGTATCGTCATCCACCACTTCCCAACTACGGTAAGTCTCGTAGTCACCGGAGCGACGATCAATGATCACTTCGATGCTGGAATCTTCGTCGTAGCGCTTCTTGGTGGCCGTTGCCAGGGCCGCCTCGATTGCCTGGAAGATGATATCCCGGTCAACGCCCTTCTCGTTGGACACTGCCTCGGCTACCAGCAAGATCTCTTTGTTCATGCAGCTGCCTCTTCAAAAACGCTACGTGCTTGGACTGCAATGCTCAAAAGGCCTGCAATAACCTCTTGCATCTCTAGCATTGCCCTGTGAATTCACTATGACGACCCGGCAATTCTTTCCGGGCTCCCGGCCGAACTTACTTCTTGTCGAACTGGGGAATGATATTGGCCTTCTCGATACTGTCGATTGGCAAAAGATATTCGTTTTCGCTGTCGATCCGCAGAACGATCTCATCGCCTTCAACGCCGGCGAGCAAACCGCGCCACTTGCGCTGTCCGTCCAGAGGCATTCGCAGACGCAACTCCACCTGGGCACCGACAAAACGCTGATAATGGTCCAGCTTATACAGCGGACGATCCATCCCCGGGGAAGAAACTTCCAGGGTGTACCTGCTGCTGATAGGGTCTTCCACATCCAGCACCGCGCTGGACTGACGACTCACCTTTTCACAGTCATCGACACTGATACCACGCTCCGCATCAATATAGATACGCAGTAGAGCGTTGCGGCCGTGGGTCTGATACTCGATCCCCCATAGCTCACAATCCAGTGATTCCACCACCGGAGCCAACAACTCTTCCAACTGTTCGCGTTTGCTTGCCATATCACCACTTTGGCCCGACCTGGAGGTCGGATCGTTGCATCTGCCCAGCAGATTACAAAAACAAAAAATGGGCAGCGGAGCTGACCCCACGGTCCGAATGAGAAACCGCGGCGCCGACTCCCGGCCCATTCGGATGGCAAACCAGCCCAGGCTGTTTGCCGCAGATACGAAAAAGCCCCTAACAGGGGCTTTTACTACGCAAAAGCGCCCTCAAGCACTTTTGCAAAATTTGGTAGCGGAGGCAGGATTTAAACCCTAGACCTTCGCCCGGCCATGCCGGCCAGAGGTAAAAGAGAGCCCGTCGGGCGTCTCGCCAAGTACCACTGGCACCGAATTTGGTAGCGGGGGCAGGATTTGAACCTACGACCTTCGGGTTATGAGCCCGACGAGCTACCAGGCTGCTCCACCCCGCAACAACTCTGGGGATTGGCGACCGACTTAAACCTCATGAAGTATAAGCAGTATCTGATATCAGCGACAGACATTGAAGCCTGATATATCGACGACTAAGCCGCCAAAATTTCCAACATCAAATTTGGTAGCGGGGGCAGGATTCGAACCTACGACCTTCGGGTTATGAGCCCGACGAGCTACCAGGCTGCTCCACCCCGCACCAACAAACCCTTGAAAGCCGCCCTGGTAAATGTTCGGCTTTCTGCGGTGGGTTGCCCCAACCGCTCAGAGGCTGCGCATTCTATGGGTGACACCCAGGTGAGTCAAGTTACTTTTGGCATTTATTCACTCAATGGCAAGACATCCATCGAGCCGGGCTCGAACGCCTTCCCTGCAACGCGCTTCTCTCTTCCTTAAGGTGGCCTCGCCAGGCAAAATCTAACCGGCTACTGACGCCCGGCATACGCACGGCGCGTACAGCCAGTCACCGTCAGAGCAATGCCCACCAACACCCGATATTGATAAACATTCTCACTTGCAATAAGATCCGCGACAATCTGGCGGGCCACGCATCTCATCGATAACACCAATCACCGATGACGCCAATGCCTAAACCCGCCCACCGGGTTTCCCCATAAAAATCCACTGCCTTCATCACTATTACCATTGCAAGGAGCATCCATGCGTCGCTTCAAGACCTCTCTCGCACTGGCCGTTGCCACCGCCGGCACCAACACGATTGCCGCTGCAGATACTAACCAGCGTATTGATGAGGAAGTCGTCGTTACCGCCAGCCGTACCGAAAAGCCGCTGAGCTCGATTCCCAACACTGTCACCCTGATCGACAAACAGGCCCTGAACGAGCAGTTGGCCGCCACCAGTGACCTGTCCACCATTCTCGGCAACCTGATCCCCGGTTTTTCCCCCAGCCGTCAGAAAATGACCAGCTCCGGCGAGAGCCTGCGCGGGCGCAAGCCGCTGTACCTGATCGACGGTGTGCCTCAGTCCAATCCATTGCGCAACGGCGGCCGCGATGGTCACACCATTGACCCGCTGATGCTGGAGCGTGTGGAAGTGATCCACGGTGCCAATGCCATTCACGGTATGGGCGCTTCCGGTGGCATCATCAACCTGATTACCCGCACCCCCAGTGACGAGCTCCAGCAGCGTGTGCGGGTCGAATCGGCCCTGCAGACCGAATCACTGAGTGACTCACTGGGTTACAACGGCAGTTACAGCGTATCCGGCAAGGTCGAGGACATCGATGTGCTCGCCAGCGTGACCTACCGCGATACCGGCATCCGCTATGACGCCAACGGTGACATTGTCGGTTTCGACAATACCCAGGGCGACACCATGGACAGCAATACCACCAACGCGTTTATCAAGACTGGCTATAGCTGGGGAGAGCAGCGGGTCCAACTGACGATCAACCACTATCTGGTAGAAGGCAACAACAACTGGTTGAGTGTGGACGGCGATATTTCGGAAGGCATCGCCACCGGTGCCATCGAAGCGGAAGTACCGGGCAAATCCCCATCCAATGAAGTCACCACCATCAACCTGCAGTACACCAACGAGGCATTCCTCGGGCAAAAGCTGCGCGCGCAAATATTTTCCCAGGATTTTGCCGGCACCTACGGCGCCACCAACAGCGGCACTTTCCAGGATGAGGATGCCTACGGTCCGGATTTATTCGATCAATCCCAGAACAATTCCGAGAAACGCGGCCTCAAACTGACCCTGATCAAAGATGACATCGCCGGCGCGCCGGTGAGTCTGGCCTACGGTGTGGACTTCCTGCAGGACGAGACCTGGCAGCAACTGATCCTTACCAATCGCGCCTGGGTTCCGCCCACCCAATATGAAAACATCGCCCCTTACGTGCAGGCGGAATTCAGCGGCATCGATAGCATGACCATCACCGCCGGCGTGCGCCATGAGATCTCCGAGCTCAAAGTGGACGATTTCACCACCCTCCACTCCTATAACGGCGGCCAGTCAGTAGAAGGCGGTAACCCGGAGTTCAGCGAGACCCTCGGCAACATCGGTGCCACCTACGCGATCAACGATGGGTGGCGGGTGTACGCCAATTACTCGGAAGGTTTTTCCATGCCGGATGTGGGCCGTGTTCTGCGCGGTATCAATACCCCAGGACAAGATGTTGAGAGCTTTCTCGATATGCAGCCCATCCTCACCCAGAACCAGGAAATGGGTGTGGACTTCAGTGGTGAACAGTTTGCCGCGCAACTGGCCTACTACACCTCGGACTCCGATTTTGGCCAGCGACTCGCCCTGGGCGATGATGGTATTTACAGTGTAAAACGGGAACAGACGGAAATTGACGGCCTGGAACTGCGCGGCCAATGGTTCGCCTCTGCGACGGATACCATCGAAGCGCGTTACGCCTATACCGATGGCCGCTACGACTCCGATCAGGACGGCAAGGTAGATACCGATCTCGGCGGCCGTAACATTGCGCCCAACCGCTTCAACCTGAGCTGGGCACGCAACTGGAGCGACGCGTTCAGCACCCGACTGCAGGCCAACTGGCTGCTGGACCGCAACTTCGAAAACAGTGCCGGTGAAGTCACCACCAAATTCAAAGGCTACACCATCATCGATGCCAGCGCACAGCTGGAAGCACTGGGTGGAGAGTTCACGCTGGGTATCCAGAACCTCACGAATGAAGACTATTTCACGTACTATTCCCAGACCGCCGGCAACGATATCCGCAACTTCAAGGGACTGGGCCGAAACATGAACCTGTCTTACTCCCGGGTTTTCTGATTTTTCGCCATAGCCGCGCAAGCGGGAGTCCGGTCTGTATGATCTGCCCCCGGTAAGAACAACAGCACTGGATTCCGGCCTGCGCCGGAATGACGACATCACTGAATCACCATGCGTAAAACGTTTTTCATTCTGCACAAATACGCCGGCCTCACTCTGGGGCTACTGTTGTCGTTGATCGGTCTCACCGGCAGCCTGCTGGTGTTCGATCATGTGCTGGATGAAACCCTGGAGCCCCACACTGTCGCTTTCCGTCCTTCAGCGCGCCCTGCAACCTACGCAGAAGTCCTGGACGCGGCACGCGCGGCGATGCCGGGCAATCCCGCCCCCACGCGACTGATGACCCAGCGCCAAGCTGGCAGTCCGCACGTGGTGCGCTTCCCTACTCCGGAAGGCGCGCCCGGGCCGATTGAGGTCAATGTTTCACCCACCGATGCGGAAGTACTTTCGGTGCGCGGCTGGGGCACCCCCGAGTACACCATGACCTGGCTTTACCGCCTGCACTACACCCTCTTGGCCGGCAAGAACGGC
The DNA here is from genome assembly GCF_020991125.1 of Microbulbifer celer. Lineage (NCBI taxonomy): Bacteria > Pseudomonadati > Pseudomonadota > Gammaproteobacteria > Cellvibrionales > Microbulbiferaceae > Microbulbifer > Microbulbifer celer. The sequence continues at coordinate 423,872 of NZ_CP087715.1, read as the reverse complement.
AAAACCGTCGTCGGCCTGACGGGACTGCTGTTGATGGTGTTCTGTATCACCGGCGCAGTGCTGTGGTGGCCAAAGCGGACCCGGCGGGGCAAACGCCAGTGGCGTCGTGCGTTTCGCATTGACCGCAACGGCAACCGCTTCCGCTTCTATTTCGATGTGCACAAGGTCTTTGGTATTTACTTCCTGCCGGTGTTGCTGATGGTAAGCTTTTCCGGTGTCACCCTGGTGTTTCCGACCCAGGTCGAGGCGGTGGTCGACAGTCTGTTCGAGGTCGAGCCACGCCCGGCTCTGCCCCGCTCCCGCACTGACAGCGGCAACCCCATCTCGCCGGATGAAGCCGTCGCCATCGGCCAGCGGGCTTTTCCCGGCGGGGAACTGAAGCGCCTCTATCTACCGCGGGATGCGGGAGATAGCTACGGCCTGACGTTTCGCGCCCGAGGGGAAGCGTGGACCAATTATGGTGCCAGTATCGCCCGCGTTGATCAGTACAGCGGCGAGTTGCTGATGACGCGGAACGTGACCGAGATTCCACTGGGCAACAAGATCCTGCGCTGGCAGTTTCCCCTACACAATGGCGATGCACTGGGGATCTGGGGCCGCTGGCTGGTTCTGATCTCCGGGCTAGTGCCCACCCTGCTGTTCGGCACGGGGATCTATCTATGGTGGAAGAAGCGTGTACTAAAACGCAACGCCAGCAAGATTGCCGCCAAGCGCCCTACCAAGCACCCCAACAAGCACCAGGGGAAAAGTGCAGAGCCACCGAATCCAGGTTCGTCGCTGGCTCGGTAACGCGGTAAATTAAACAAGCACCCCAAAGCGTCAATCACCGCATCTTCAGACGAAGATCACAGTCCTATCTTCTATGCTCTCCTACTATTGATTGTTAACTAGCGCACTTGAACTGATGCGGCTATTGAAAGTCCCAAATCGAGATTTGTAAAAGCGAATAAGCATCATCAGGACGCCAAAGCTCACAAGGCACGGATCTAAAAGGCGCCGGTGAAGAGAACAGAAAAGGGAGTTTCCACATGAAAGCTGTCGGCTTGTATCAATACCTGCCTATCGACAACGAAGAGTCCCTCGTTGACGTCCAGATTGACCGCCCAGAGCCCGGGCCACGAGATTTGCTGGTCGCGGTCAAGGCGATTGCCGTCAACCCGGTCGATACCAAACTACGCGCACCGAAATCGGAGCCGATCGTCGAAACCACACCAAGGATCCTCGGCTGGGATGCCGCGGGAGAAGTGGTTGCGGTCGGGGATGCGGTCAGCCAATTCCAGGTGGGAGAGCGGGTGTACTACGCCGGGGATGTACGGCGGCCCGGTTGCTACAGCGAGTTTCAGCTGGTAGACGAGCGTCTGGTCGGCAAGATGCCCCGCACTCAGGACTTTACTGCGGCCGCCGCGATGCCGCTGACCAGCCTTACGGCCTGGGAGGCGCTATTTGATCGCCTGGGTATTTCCCGCAGCGGCGATGATGCGGGCAAATCCATCCTGATCATTGGTGGCGCCGGCGGCGTTGGCTCCGTTGCGATTCAACTGGCCACCACCTTGGCCGGGTTGAAGGTGACTGCCACCGCTTCGCGCACCAAATCGAGTATGTGGATCAAACAGCTGGGAGCGACGCATGTGGTCAACCACCGAAATCCGGTGGACCAAGGCTTGCACGACATCGGCATCGATGCCGTGGATTACGTCCTGTGTCTGGCGGATACTGACCAGCACTTTATGGCCATGGTCAATGCCATCAAGCCACAGGGGAAAATCTGCTGCGTTGTGGATAATCGCGAGCCCCTGCCCCTCAACCTTCTGAAACCCAAAAGCGCTACTTTTGTGTGGGAATTCATGTTTACCCGCAGCAAATTTGAAACGGAAGATATGGATCGTCAGGGGTGGATTCTGGATCGGATCGCGGAACTCATCGACAATGATCAACTGATCACCACCGTAGGAGACAGCATCGAGCCCATCAATGCCGCCAATCTGCGACTGGCACACAGACAGTTGGAGACCGGCAGCACCGTGGGCAAGATTGTATTGGCGGGCTGGGAGTAGTCTGGAGTCAGGCCCCCGGGGCGGCACATCGCCCCTCGGAAACCTCCCCCCCGGAACCTCAACTCGGGAACGTCCGTTAGAACTTGCCTACCATATTCAGGAATATGCCCTGACTGTCGTAATCCAGATCCGTCAGGTCATCTGAGAAGTCGGTAAAGTTGTAACCCACACCGGCTTTAAAATTGCGTCCCATCTGACGGTACAACGCCAACAGCACACCACTTCTGCTATCGCCGGCATCCGGCAGGTCGAGCATGCGGCCTTCGATCAACAGATCCCATTTGTTGACGAAGTGCCAGTCGGCGCGCAGTACATACAGGCTCGCGGTACTGTCGAAAAACTCTGGATCTTCCCGATCCATGCTCAACTGACCGAGGCGGTAGGCGTACTTGGCACCAATGGTCCAACGCTGGCTGATGTCGTAGTTGGTGTCCACAGAGAAGATATGACTCTTCTGAACAAACTCCGAGGCGCTGCTGGTACTGTTGGAAGTAACCAGCACTTGGTCGGTGGTGGGCACATTGTAGAAGTAGGTGTACTTCAGCAGCGTGTTCCAGCGATCGTTATCCACAGGGCGGTAGGCGTAGCCCATCACGCCTTCGGTGAACTTGCCATCGTAGAACTCACCCTGTGAACTCTGGCTGTCGGAATAATTCAGTTTACCCACAAGACGCCAGTCCGGACTGATCTGGAAACCCAGGGTATTTTTCATCAGCCAGGTCTTGCGCTCGTTTTCCACCACGGTTTCAGGGTCAGTCAACGTCTGCATATTGTCGATGCGATACTCCACCGCACTGGACAGGCGCAGATCGCCGTCGTTGAACCCCATGCTGGCGCCCAACGCACGGCGCTCGGTCTCCGCGCCGGTGCGGGGATCTTCCAGGGTACCCGCTTCCAGGCTGGTGCCGTAATTCCACACATCGCTGGGAGCCAGATCCACGCCCAGTGCGTGGGTCAGGCCGGTGGAGACATCGCCGTGGGTGTAGCGCTCTTCACCATAGATACTCGTAGTATCGCTGAAACGGCTGCGGAAACCGCTGTTCAGATTCCCCTTGCGCGCGCGCACGCCGGTATCGGTGCGCTCGTTATCCAGGGTGTAATTCAGGTAGAGATTGGTGCGATCGGTGACCAGAAAATCGGTACCCACACGTGCGGCCGTCCCGGTATCACCACCGGAGAGTTCACTATCCAGGGTCAACCGCTCACTGACACGATAGGCGCCGCCAAAACCGACACGATTGTTTTCATCCCGGTTACCGGAGATTTCTGCCGTGCGCTGCACAAAGCCGAAGGCATTCCAGTCTGCGCCGGAATCGTAACTGGCCTGCATGGCCACGTCGGTGCGGTCGCCCTGGCGTTGCGTAACAGGAACCACGGACGATAAGTCTTCACGGGAGTCGGAGCGGGCCGCGGCGGCAATCCGCCAGCGCTCGCTGAGCCGGTATCCGAGTTCCACATCGGTAGCAGAAGTCTGCAGCCCCTGCTGCTGTTCTTTGGTGTCCGCTTTCAGGCCCACATCAAAACGCTCGCCGACGGGCATATTGATCATGGCACCGTACTGTTCTGTCTCTCGGGTAGCCAGCTGTCCGGGGCCAGAGAAGCCCGCATCCCGCTGTTGTGCATAGACAGATGCAGAGCCGCGCGCGCCTTCAAAAAAATCTCCAACCTGCAGTGCGGCCTCAAACTTGCTGGCGCCGGCTCTGGCGTCGGGATCAAACGGCTCGCCCTGGTCCAAACCGGGCTGATTGAAGCTGTAACCACCATCGAGGGACGACAGGCTGTCCAGGGTGTTGCCCTCGCTCTCAGCCACTTCCACTTTCATCCAGGTACCCGCGCTCTTGCGCAGGGTCAGGTCGACACCATTGAGAGAGGACTCGTTGTCTTCCTCGTCCTGCTGGCTGGCACTCACTCCAATCTTGACGTGATCACCGGCCCAGTAGTGAGCGCGGCCACCCACGGCGAGGGTATCCAGATCATCAAAGCCCGGAGTGTATTCATAGCGTGCCACCAGATATTGGGGATTACCATTGTAGGAGCCGTCCTGGACAATCAGATTGTCGTTGGCAATGGCCGACAGCGGACGGTTCAACAGTACCCGCCCCTGAATATAGTCCACATCGTAATCGATCACCGGAGTAAGGTTTTTCACTCCCAGTACCAGGCCGGAGTTTTTATCCCGCACTTCAATACGCAGACGTTCGGATCCGGTAAGAATATCCTGGTGACGCATGTAGTAGAGCGAACCGCCGGTGCCCCGGAATTCATCGCGGCCGGCAATGGTGCCCGGTTCCGCACTGAAGGCATCAATCTGGAAGCGCTTGTCACCAAAGTCGGTGACGTCGTCGGTTTCGAAATGGAAGTTCGCCCCGTACAGCGCGCGGTCGATATGCGCCAGCTCGTTATCGGTATAGGACGCGTTGAAGTTACCCCACAGGCCGTAGTCGTCGTAGTTTTCCAGCTTGATGTAGAACTTGCCGGAGGTGGGCGCATCTTCCACCACGGTGGAGTCATCACCAAACGTGGGATAGTAAAGATCGCTATCGAGACGACGGAACAGCGCGTCCGGATTTTTCTCCATAAAGTTGGTGAACAGATCCTCTACCGGGCCTTCTTCCGTATCCGCACTGGCAGACAGGCGCCAGCCATCGCCGAAACTGCCGCTGGTGTAGAACGCCAGGCGGCCGTCATAGCTGGCGGAATTTTCGTAGTGGGTTTCGTCACCGGTCACCAGCGCCGCGGGACCATTGGTATCGTCCCGCGCGACGGTGAGGTCGGCAATGCCCACGGTAAACCAGTCATCGCGGGTAAATTCCAGATCCCGCAGGAACAGCTCACCATTACCCGCATCGTCCAGTACGGCCACTTCTACGGTATGCAGCCCCTTGGCAAAAATTTCCTCGGCAACAAACTCGCCGCTGTTGCTTACCGGTACCTCACGGCCCGCCAGCCACACACTGTGATTGGCCGGGATATCCGCACCGTTAACCAGCACTGCGTTGCCGTTAACTGGAATATGCTGCTCGGCGAGACGGTTTTCCCCGTACCCCACCAACAGCTCTTCTTCCGTTGTGGCCTCCTGCAATTGCGGTTCGAAGTTATCCACAAGCCACAGGGTCTGCGGCCGGGTTTCATCAAAACGCTGTTTCCAGTCGTAGACCCGCAACACGTACTGCAATTTTTTCAGGGGCGCCTGATAAGCTTCGAAATCCGCATCCCAGCTGCCCTCCCCGTTCTGATCCAGAGTGACCACAGCCAGCGGTGCATCGCGCAGGGACTGATCCTCTTCAAAAATACGTACTTCGGCACGGGTAATAAACGACGGATAATTGGTATAACGCTTGAACTGCACCCGGCTGTCGACAATCTCCGTTTCGGGGTCGTCCGCATAGCGGATGGTGCTGGGAAAGGCACTGACATTCAGCCGCGGCTGCATGCTCTGGTTATCAAAGCGGAACTGGATATTGGCACTTTCCAACGCGACGTCGGTACAGCGCTGCAGGTCAGCAGAGTTTTTGTAAGGGTCGTATTCCGGCGCACCGTCCACGGTAATACGCATCAGATTCAGCGCGTAAGGGTTATGGGCTTCGGCCTCCTGCTGAATGCGTTCAATCTCAAGACGGTCTTTTTCCGCCAGCACTGCCAACTCATCGTAGAGCACCTGCACTTCTACCCGGGCGCCATCCATGTGAATAAAGCCGGTCTGCACCACATCTTTGGATTCCACATAACCGCGGCCTTCAAACTCCACCTGCTCATCGGTCAACCCGAGGTGCTGCTGTACCGCGTGCATGGTTTTCTCGGCGCGCGCGGATGACAATCCCACATCGTCGCCATAGACCATCGCCTCACGGCGCTCCATGCGTTCGTTGTCGCTGTAACCGACAAAACTCAGGCGCACGTTCTGTTTGCCGGCAACTTCGTCCATCATGCGCTGCATCTGCCCCAGCTGGGCGGCGGTAATCTGCGGCTCACCACTGTTGATGGAGATCGGTGGAATGGTGCCGGTGGGCGATTCATGCGCGATGGTGATGGTTTCTGCGGTGGCAGATTCCGGGCAGGCCTGGAGGCCATCAGACGCTGTTTCCAATAAATCGTCGTACCAGAATTCCACTTCCACCCGGCGGTTCAGGGCGCGGCCTTTCGCGGTGTCATTGGCGGCGATGGGCTGGCTGGAACCTTTGCCACTACTGGTTACCATGTACCCGGGCAGGTTCAACTGGTCGGCCACTGCCAGCGCCACCCGGCGCGCTTCCGCGCGCGAGAGCATCATATTATCGTTGTACAGTTCCGCCGGCCCCTCCGGCAGCGGTTTGCCGTCGGTGTGACCGACAAAGTGAATGCGCAGATTGGGCTTATCCAACAGGGTGTTGCGCACTTCCTGAATCCGGCGCACAAACGCTCGTGGCAGATCGATCTGCCCCGGGGCCAGGCGCAGGGGAGATACCAGATTCTTGAGTCGCGCGCGCTTGTCGGCACCGGCGGTATAGCGCAGTTTACATACGGTTTCCTGGCGGCAGACCTTCACCCGGTTCAATTGCGCGGCTTCCGCGCGACGCTGGGCTTCGCGGGCTTGTTGATCCAGCTCGAAATAGCGCAGCTGTACCTGTACCCGACGGTTCTGCTCCCGTCCCTGAGCAGTGATGTTTTCCGTTAGCGGCTCGCTGTCGCCCCGGCCTTTGAATACCACCGCCGTTTCCGGCAGGTCCAGAGAAGTCTGGAAATATTCCGCCACCCGTTTGGCGCGCGCCTCGGTAAAAGTCTCTTTATCCGCAAACGCCGACTGTTGCTCCTCGGTGAGAGGATCGCTGCCGGTATGGCCGGTAAAAATCAGCTGTAGTTCGTGGGAATCCTCAAGCTCGGCAAGCTTTTCCTGCAGGATTTCCACCAGGTCGGGATCGATCTCATCGTCCACTTCCCGGTACCGTAGCGGAGCCAACACCGCATCTTCTACAACCGCCTCTTCAGCGACGACAAAGACTTCTGCATCCTGCACCCATAACTGTCCTGCAGCCGGGATCAAAGAAGCCTCGGTATTGTTGCCCAACGGCTTTTCACTGTAATCCGCGGTGGTCTCGACTTCGGGGGAGAGTCCGGGGATTTTCTGCCACCAGGACTCTACCTCAACTGGCTGCACATCGCTGTTTTCACTGCCCGTATCCTGGGCAAACACACACACACTCGCCGACAGTGCAACAACAAAGGCACAGGCTGGCTGAATGGCTCGTTTCCATTTATTAGAAGTAGAAGGACGGAACATCACTGGAATCCTCCCTGATCGCTGTCATTTCCCAATGCGCGATCCACACTGCGTTTAAGGCCATCGAGCAATCCACCCCGGGTTGGGGGCGCACCACGGCGCCAGAATATTTCGGTTTCGATATTGAGCGGATAACAGCAGTCGAGCGCTGCCCAGTCTTGTGCAATCCGTGCCTTGATGGTTTCAAGGCGCGCCTCTACCAGCGACGGATCTTCGTTTTCCGCCAGGTAGGACAGACGCAGTACGGACGGCGCCTGCTGCAGTTTTTCCAGCAACAGTTCCGTGCGGGAATTCCACTGCGGACGCAGCTCGGTGGAACCGGGCTCGAACACCGCTTCCGCCAGATCCAGACGCACTACGCGGTGCAGGCTGGTACCGAAGTTGAACTCCAGCATCTTGCCTCGGGTAGCGCGCTGGACACGCGGGTTTTCCGTGGTCAGGCGATAGCCACTGGGCAGGCTGCGATCATCCAGCTTCAGAACAAAGTTGGAACCGCGATCCTGGTTCGGCACCGCTGCACAGGTGATGTGGAAGCGACCGTGGGCATCGGACGTGGCCTTGAGGCCATTCGCCGTCACCACACGCGCACCAGCCACACCGCCTTCACCCTGATCCTGGTAACCGTTCAGGTTTTTATCGTCGTACACCTTGCCGATCACATCGGTACAGTCGAAGGTCGGATCCGGCACCACGCGCACCGTCGCCGTGGCTTCGCCAGACGCCTGCTGACCGGAAAGCTCGTTGAACATCCGCGCACGGTTCACATACTTGCCTTCACCCACACCGGAGCCCACCACCAGCAACAGCTTCAGGGTACGGGTCTGTTCCCCTTCGGCGCGCAGGTGCGGCCACTGCAGTTGCAGGCCGTTGACCACCGGCTCCACCGGCACACCGTCGAGGTTTGCGGAACCCGCCACATACTTGAAGCCGGCCGGGAAGTAATCCACCAGCTGCAGGTCGGTCAGCGGTACCGGCATGGTGTTGGTAAAGGTGATGGTGTACGGCACCAGCTGGCTGCGGGTCACATTGAGCATGGCCGCGGTTTTGGTCAGCGCCAGGGCGCCTTCCAGTTGCGGGTCCAGGGCAATGTGGTTGTTGAACAGCTGGCTGCTGCCGGGCTGGTTGCTGTCGTCCAGGTTCAGGCGGAGGTAATAATCCGTCTCGCTGGAACGCGCATCCATATCAATCGTCGGTGCCAGTTCGGAAAGTTGTATCTCACAGTGATTCGCCGTGGCCGGAATCACGTCCGAGCCGCTGCCAAGGCAGGCGCCCACATCGAAGCTGCCGGTTTCCACGCCCGTTTGCGGCGGAATGATCTGCGACGGACCGGAGACGTAATCGTCACTGGGCACTTCCACTTCGATCAGGTAATCCGCGTTAGTCGCACAGGCGGCACTGCTGAAGTTCAGATCGAACTTGTAATAACCCCCCGGCAGGGTCAACTGATTCTGTTGCGCGGGATCCTCGAAGCAGCTATCCGGCAGTGGCTGACCGCTGGAGGCCTGCAGCATGCGCACCATCGCGCCCGCGATGGGGGCACGCTGTACGGAATCGTAGATCACTCCGTTGGGGGTAATCGGCAGATTCAGGTTCTGCGGGTTGGCACCAGAGCCGATGTAAATCTGGCGGATCTCCTGCGGACCATTGGCGAAGTCGGAACTGGCGGTACCCAGAGACGCGGTGGATTCCACCGCGTTCGGCGCCAGGTAGCGCAGCTCGTAACTGGCGCCTTCCATATTCGCACCGTCCATGTTCGGTACCAGACCGTCGAACTGGAAGTAGCCGTTCTCATCACTCTGCCCGGTTTCCAGCAGCGCATTGTTGAAGTACAGCTCCACGGTCCAGTTGGTGAGCAGCCGCTCCTCACTGTCTGCGGTTTCGCTGAAGTTCACATCGTGCCAGAGGTAACCGGAGAGGTTGGCAATGCCCGGGGTACCACCGATATCGATGGCCACGGAGGCCTCGTTGGACACCGGCGGATCATTCCATTTCACCTCGGCGGTATTCACCACCGAGTAACCCATCTCCAGGTTCTCACCCAGCTTGGCCTGGAAGCGCAGGGTGATGGATTCACTGGGTTCCAGATCCCCGTAATTGGTGCTGTAGTCGACGGTAATCAGAGAGCCGTTGACCATCACACCATCCGGCCGGCCGTTCAGGCGCGCGGAGTCTTCCACGTAAGTGAGCACACCCTCACCGGCGGTAAGCAGGTCATCGTAAATGCTCACCAGGCTCGCGGGCACCGCACTGATATTGGTGACCTCTACCAGGTATTCCAGCACCTCACCGGGTTCGGCAGCACCGCCGCCAACCACAGCCACTTCTTTGGTAATGGACAGCTGCTGTGCATCACCAACGACTACTTCTGTCGGCTGCGCTCCGTTACCGGTATTGCCGTCGGCATCGGTCAGGGTCAGCGGCAGCTCCAGGCTGTACACATTACCCTGGTTGCTGATGATGGTGCCGCGCTCAGTTTCCGCATCCACCATCACATCAAACACGATGGTCGCGGTCTGCGCTGTGGTGATCACACCCTCGCCTGTTGCCGGCAGCGGCGGCGTCAGGTCTTCACTGCTGATGGCAATGCCGGCCACCAGTGGCGATTCCGTGCCGTCATCGGCTACCGCAGTGCCATTCAACAGGGTGCTGCCAGCGACATAAGTGGTGTGCTCCGGCACCAGGTCCACCAGGCGTGCTTCGGTGGCGTCTTTGCCGCCCCGATTGCTGACGGTGATGGTGTAACGCAGCACGTCTTCCGGATCGACGATGCCCGCGGTCATGTTATCCACAACCAGCTCGACGGTTTTCTGCACCCGCAACAGCGGTACATTACCGACAATATCGATGGTGGGATCGTCGGCCACTTCGGTAGTGGGATCGTCCGACGGCTTTTCATCCAGTGGCGCCCCGCCACCGGCGCCGACGCCGTTGGCGAAGCCCTGGTTGGAAATCACCGTACCGTCGTTAACCTCATTGATGGTCACATCAAAGGTGACTACCGCTGCGTGAGCGCCGCCCGCTTCCGGATCCGCCAGCAGCTCACCGGCTTCTGCACCGGGAGACTGGATTTCCAGTGTCTGTGCCAGCGGCGTGCTGCCGTCGATATCGTCCAGCGCGGTACCGTTCAGCGTGGTGGAACCGGCAACGTACACGGTGTTGGCCGGCACCTGGTCGCGCAGGCTGGCCTCCAACATGTTTTCGTTGCCGATGTTTTCCACCCGCAGGGTGTAGCGCAGGGTATCGCCGGGCATCAGGCTGTCTGCTTCGCCGGTGAGATCTTCGGAAGTTTTTTCAACCTGGAAGATCGGGGCGGATTCGATGATGACCCGGGTGGGGTCTTCATCGCCGGAAACCTGCGGGTCCGCGGCGCCGTTGATATTCGGGTCGTCACTGTCGATCAGCGGCTGACCGGGCAGCTGTACCTGGGCCTGATTCAGTACCGCGGATGCACTGTCGATCACATTGATCAACTGCACCTGATACACCAGCTGGACTTCAGCGGTGCCACTGCCCGCAGCGCCCAGGGTCAGGCTGGAGACATCCACCAGGCCGGTACCGTTGCCACCGCCAGTGGCGTTGGTCGCGGAGCTGTCTGCATCCACCGGCGCGGAGATCAATTGCAAAGTGCCCGCTGCAAACAATGCCGGCGCATTGAGGCGGTCCAGTTCATCGGTAATAGAAACATCTTCCACTTCCATATCACTGACGTTGCGCAGGGTCAGGGTGTACTGCAATACATCCCCCGGAGCCGCCATGGTCGCGGGGCTGTCACCGGAAGTGATGTTTTCCACCACTTTTTCGAATACCACACTCGGCACCGCGGCGATCACGGTAAACACATCCTCGTGATCTTCCACCGACGGCGTGCCGTTGGGTGGGTCCGCAGCGTAGGTGCGCTCATAAACGCGCGCGTCCGGGCCGGTGCTGTCCCAGCTGTACCAGCGCTCGGCGCCGGCGACATTATCCAGTTCAGTGCCATCGACGGTGTTCTCATCCAACCATGCGTCGTAGGCAAATTGCAGGTGATGATCCACCGGCAGTGCCGCGTTGGCACCACTGGCAGTGAACATCAGAGTGCAGTTTTCCGCATCAAATACGCTGGTGAAGTCACTGCCTTCACTCAGTGTGGCAACCGCGTTTCCGCCGGCATCCACTACTGTGGCTGCAAAGTTGGCCGGCGGTGTCTCACACATGCCGCCCTGCTCGGTAGCGGGCAGGAAATCGCGCACGGTCAGATCCCACGCCGGGCCGGTGCCACGGTTATGGACATCCAGGGTGAAGCGACCCGGCTGACCGGATTGCACCTGTGCATCACCGGTTTTGGTCATCACCAGCTCAGTGGGCTCCACGATCTCGATCGGTGCCGAGTATTCGCTGACTTCACCCATGCCGCGGCCCGCATTCGGGTCGTCGTTGGCATAGCTATAGCTGTAGCTGGCGCGAGAGCTGAAGGCGTTCCCGAACTGGTTCTGGTCGGTATCGCGCAGTCGCAGGGTGACATCGATCACCGCTTCGCTACCGGCTTCGATATCAATACCGCTGGCGTTATCGGTAATCGTCAGCAGTCCGCCATCGATGGAGCCCTGAGGATTGAACGCGATGTTGCCGGAGACCTGCTCGGCGCTGACAAATGCCAGGTCCACCGGGTCAATACCGGAATCAGCGAGGTCCATCTGTACCGCCACATCGTGCAGCGCCCCCGCAGCCGGAATCGTCAGGCGATAGACAAACGGTTCGCCAATGGAAGCCAGTTCGCGGGTGGCAGGCTCAACGGCAATCTGCAGCGGCTCGGCATCCGGTGTGCTGAACTGCACACTCACCGCATCACTGGGGCCGTAGGGCTGACGGTTTTCCAGCACCGCGCCTTCGGGAACCTCTCTCTCGCCGAAGGAGTAATACCATTCGATAAACGCGTTGTTGCCGATCTGCAGGCCAGCGGCGAGATCGCTGTCGGTCGTTACCTGATACACCACCTCCAACACATCCCCGGCGGGAATAGCATCGGCAAAATTCCATACGGCTTCGCCGGTAGCCGGATCAAAGGTTGGCTGTACCAACCCAGAAGTAGCGCCATTGATCGAAATGGTCTCCACTCCAGCATTGCGCATGCCCACAGGGATTTCATCGCGCAGCACAGGGTCATACGCGGGTGCGGTACCGTTATTGGTAATCGTCGCGGTAAAGGTGATGGTCTGCTCCGGCATCAATGCCGCGGTACCATCGGGCGTGGCGGTCAGAGCAAACTGGAGATCCGGTTGCAGCAGATTCAGGGCCTGCTCCGTCAACAGTGGCTCACTCGGGCCTGCGGCCGTGTCGAACTGGAAGCTCGCCGCATTGCGCATTTCGATACTGGCCGCATTCAACGTCAGTACATCTTTCTGCACTCGCGTGCGGTAGGTAATTACCAGCTCTTCTCCCGCGGTATTCACCAGTGACCCCAGATTCCAGATAATTTCGCCGGCAGCTTCTGCAACCGGCTCCTGGGTGAGGTCATAGGTCATGCCATCGGCAGCGATGGAAACGGTATCCACAAACACCATGCCTTCCGGCAGGGTATCGCTCACAACCGCATTGGGAAGCGTGCCGCGCTGGGCACCCAAGCGCAGTTCATAAGTGACCAGGTCACCGATACGCAACTCGCCATCGTTCAGCGGTGCGGTTTCACTGAGGACGTTTTTCTCAAGCGTGGCGGTATTGCTAATTGCCAGTGGCGGCAACTGTTCCGGGCCGAGGAAATAATTATTTAGTGCAGACGCATCCGGCATATCGGAACCGTCCCGCTCCACATGCTCGGCCGTTCCAGCCTGGCTGGTCCACTGTGCAGTAGTGCTGCCGGTCAGCTCCTGGCCCGCGAGCACGCTGTCCAGTACGCGCACAGCAAATTCCAGGGTGCGGGTTTCACCGGCAGGTATATCGGTATTGGCCACCGCATCCCAATTCAGGCTCTGGGCGGTAGCAACACCGTCACCGACAATTGTTGGATCTGCAATGGCAGTACCATTGAAAGTCGCCGTGCCAGCCTCGTAAACCCAGCCGGTACTCAGCTCTTCCAGTACCGACAGATCGTATGCTGCAGAGCCATTAGCACCCTGCTCCGCCAGCGCCAGACTGAAGCGATAAATATCACCGGCTACCGGCTCGGTATTCCCGCTCTGGTTGACGGCGCTCTGGGTCAGCCTCAGTTCGGGCTCGACAATGGTGAGGGTTTCGGAACCGCCCCCCATTTCTGTCACCACGCCGGCTTCGCTATAGGTATAAGTGGCGCTGATATCAAAGGTCTGCCCGGACTGGGCGTTTGCATGGTTCGCGACCCAGCCGGTGAAAACTATTTCACGCACTTCGTTGGGCGGAATATCTCCCACAGCGATGGTGAACTGCTCGCCCGCGGGAACCGTTACCGGCTCACCGTCGATGGTCACGGTGTCCAGCGCAATCGCGGTGTCGCGGCCTTCGAGGGTATGTTCGACCTGCACGTCCGCCAGGGTAGAACTCGCGATGGGACTCGCCGGCACCGTAATGCGATAGCTGACCGGTGCACCGATGGGCGCGCGGCCGTCGGACGGCTCCATCAATTGCAGGGTGAGGTCTTCCGGATCAGCGACCGAAGTCATCAACTGGAAGCAGTTGTTTGAGAGTGCGGATTCACAGGCCGGTACAGTGCCCTCATAAAGGCGACTGCTGGTACTGTCGATATCGTTGGAAACGTAGTTATCGATATGGAAGCGGTTGTACCAGGTATGGCCGCTGGGAATATCGAGATTCAAGCCGACTTCGTAATCGATCTGGATAACGGCGTTTTCAGGCACTACATCGGCAAGGGTAAATTCGATGATGCCGCCGTTCACCACGTGGGTGTAGTTGGCCGGCTGGCCGTCGACCTGTACCTCAATATTATTGAGTGTTGTTTCATCGAACTCCGGATTGGCCGGATCACTATTCAGGATATCTGCAATCACAACACCGTAGGCGGGAGCGCCGCCGAGGTTCTGTGCCCGTAGACGGAAGTTCATGACTTCGTTGGTGATATCCACCACCGTGTGGGGGCTGGTAACACCAGAGCGGGTATCGGTTTTCTGCAGATCGGTGATGTTCGGCTGTACTACCCAGATACTCGCCTGATCCTCGAGTAATTCCGCAGCACCATCGTAAATCAACTCGGCGCTGTTTGTGCGTTCTATCTCGCCGCTGTTGGCCGGGAACACGGTCTCGTCATCGAGCACTACCGCGGTATACACAATGGTAAACGGCGGAGTTGAATCGCTTTCCGCGTCGATATTTCCCAGCTGCCACTGGAGTGTGCCGGTTGCGCCGGGGGCCGGCTCGACCGGTGTCAGAGAACAGGTAAAGCCGTTGGTGCCGCAATCGATACTATCTACGGAAACCAGCTCCAGGCCCGCCGGTAGTTCATCGGTAACGACAACGTTGCGGGTAAGTCCCGGCTGGATACCGAGGTTCAGGGTGTACTGCACCGTATCGCCGATACGCGCGCGGTCGGCATCACCCCAGGCGTCAGACACTGCGGTTTTGGAGAAATCGGTGCTGTCTTCGGTAGCTACCGTTTCATTAATAAAAGTGCAGTACTCATTCGGTGCAACCGTAACCGGGCAGCCTTTGCCGTGTCGCTGATAGTCGCCGGGATAGGTATCCTGACCGGGAACACCGTGATCCAGCGAGGTCCAGTCCACGTGCACGGTATTTTCGATTTCACTGCCAAACGCCGATAGCACCGTGGTGTTGTAGATCAGCGTCATGGATTCACCGGGGGCGATATCCAGGCTGTTGTCGTCACCGTTTTCACGTCCCCAGACAAAGGCGCCGTCAGCACGTGTACCGGGCATATAGTCGGCACCATCAAGCGTCGCGTTGTCCAAACGTAACTGCTCCGGTAGCAGGTCGGCAATATTGACATCGAACGCGGTGGAAACATTCGCACCGGTGTCGTTGGTGATCTCGATGGTGTACTCGAGGGTATCGCCACTGACCGCGCTGGTTGCACCGGCGGTTTTGGTTACCGTCAGAGCCGGTTCCGCCACTTCAATGGGGTCGACATCCGCAGTCAGCGTGGTCGGTGCATTCATGTAATCCAGCTCCGCACTGTTGGAAAGCACGGTGCCGGCAACAACGCTGCCGTCGTTCTCGATACGGGCGACATAGTAGATATGAATAACCGGGTCGATAGCATTGGTGGCGCCCTCACCGGTGTCGTCTTCGGTGTGAGTTGCGACTTTACCTATGTTCCAAGAGAGCGTGCCGGTATCGCCATTTTGCGGCAGCGCGCCGGCAAACTGACCACAGGAAGCATCTGGAGACTGATCATTAATCTCCAGAATGGTGTCGTCGTACTCACAGCGAATTTCGTAACCGTGGTCTGAATTGGCGATCGCATAGCCATTGGACAATGTATCGGTTACCACCACATTTTCGGTCACGCCTTCTGGCAGGAAAATATCCAGTCGGAAGGTACGGTGGGCGCCGATGGTGCGGGACTCCGGTGTAGTGCCGTTTTCGGTGACGTCCGCTTTTACCAGCTCAAGGCCGCCGACTTCGGTACGATCTTCGGCGGTAGTTTCGTAGTCATTGATATTCGGCTGAGGATCGGTTTCCGTGGTAAACCAGCCGTTGCGTATCCCGTCTTCCGCACCATCCTCACCAATCGCACCGTCCTTAGAGGCGGGATCAATATTCAGATTCAGGTTGCGATTGGGCAGGGACTGCCAGGTGGCCTCAATGGTATTGGGCAGCTCTTCATGAGGCGCGATATCGGCAGCGTCATCGTTTTCGCCAACCACTCGCACCTGGAAACTGAACGCTACGCTAGCCCCCTGGGTAATGGCGTAAGGCGCCGCCCAGTTAGTGCCGGCAGGCGCATCCGGAGACGGATCGTCCCAATAGAAAATAGGCGCGTCGGGGTTATCGTCGGCAAAACGCACCTGCGGCGCGGGCACACCATTCACGCCCTGCTGGCTGTCAGGAACGTAGCGGTATTTGGTATCCCGCAGATCGTCCAGCACTTCCAGATTAAACGCCGTGGCACTGGTGGAACCTTCATCGTTGTCAGTGTTGGTCGCCGTCACCGTTACGGTAATGACATCGTCACCATCCACGCTGGCGATCGCGTCATCAAAGGTTTTTTCCAGTGCGATGCGCGGTCCGTTGACATGCACGGTAATGGGCGGCGGCACAAATACACTGCGCTCACCGCTGCTGGCGCCCGCCGGCAGGTAGGACATGTACGCGTCGCCAGCGCCATTGACCACCAGCTCTGCACCGTGACTGGCCGTCACATTGTTTTCTACCCGCACCACAAAAGTGACTTCAACCGGAATCAGCCCGTCTGGGTAGGTATTGCGGTTGTACTCAAGCAAGTGCTGATCGCCGTAATCCCAGTGCACGAAGGTGCCGTCGCCACCACTGCTTTCACAACCGGTAACGGTTGGGGTCAGCGGAGTGCTTCCATCTCCAGGAAACCAGGTAGTATCCGGGATACTACGCAGGTC
Organism: Microbulbifer celer; assembly: GCF_020991125.1. Lineage (NCBI taxonomy): Bacteria > Pseudomonadati > Pseudomonadota > Gammaproteobacteria > Cellvibrionales > Microbulbiferaceae > Microbulbifer > Microbulbifer celer. Next base: position 407,064 of record NZ_CP087715.1, on the reverse strand, counting down.
TTTCTGTTCCGCATCAATACAGCGTAGTCCTTCCGGTAACGGTGCATGGAAGGTGAACTCTCCCAGGCGTGCGGCCGGCACTTCACCGGTGAGGCGCAAACGAACTTCTTCGCCCACAACCGCTTCAATTTCTCCCTGCTTCGGAGCATATTCTCCCAGCGTCGACTGGCCAACGGCCTCAATGGGATCAACTTCTACCTGGTAAATGGTGACGTTGGCGCTGTCCGATTCGCAGTACTCACTCTCATCGTCGGCATTGATACAGTAAATACGCGCACCACCGGAGCGTGGAGTGTCCGGGGTAGCCGGCAATTCGCTGCCATCCGTCAGCGGGTGGTTCAGGTTTGTAACGGGGATCACCGTCTGGTTACCGGCGTCTTCAAACAGGCTGTCGTAGCGGTAAATATCCGCAACCGCATCAAACACCTGACCCGGTGCCACGGTACGGTGCGGCGTTACCCGGTATTGCAACACCACTTCCGCACCCGGATTTATCTGTTTGAGCAGGCTCGACTCTTTGTAGGAAAAAGTGATATGCGCCGGACTGCCACCGTTCAGGCAGTGCGGTGAGGCTTCCGGGTCCAGATGGTCGTAGGTGTAGTTCGTCAGGCCGATAGCCGTGCCGATTTCCCCGGCATCGGGGTTGGCATCACCGGGAATATTATCAATACCATCGTCACCAAAGGCACCATCAACGGCCCAGACACACATCTGGCCGCCGTCGTCCTGCACATCGGTGATGACCACATCGTAGGCAGGTGCCCGATTGATGCCCTCTGCTGCCGCCTCATTGGCAACGGTCAGGCGGTAAACAAAATCATCGAACTTGCTGCCTTCAGCGGACTCCGCCCAACTGCAGCCATTCACATCGCCGGCGGCTTCGCTCAGGTTACAGACTTCTTTGGTGACGCTCAGGCGCGGTTCGGTAATCTGGGTTTGCGCGGTCCAATCCTGCCATTGTGGATAACCCGGGTAATCCGGATTACAGCTCTGCCCACTGCCGAATACCGGATTTTCCCATTCGTCGTTCTGCTTGAAACAGGCACTATTGGATACATTATCGGGCGTGCCAACTGGCGTGCCATCCTCCATTTCAAAACGCACACTGAAATCGCTGCGCCCATAGTCGACACTGCGGTCACCATGTACGTTGGAACCTGCAACCTGATCGGCGTCAGTATTGCGCATCCTGGTAGTCAGGTTTGCGAGAAACCAGCGGTCTTTAATAGTGATTTCGGTACCGCTGAAAGCCCAGCTTAGGTCACCATCAGTCAGCTCACTCCCCGGCATAAAACCGGAAGGCGAGATCACGTCACTACATACGGAGTTCGGCGAATCCGGCAGGCCTCCTGCATGGCAGATATCGGTGAGTTCCCGTTTGCTCACGTAGTACTGCAAGCCCGTATTACTGTCATCACCACCGGCGTGTACTGGCAACGCGTCCGCCACACTGATGTTGGCTACCGTGATATTCCAGCCGGGGGTCTCAAACCCGAACCAGCCGCCGGCGTAAATGTCGAAGTCACACTCTTCCCCCAATAGAATCTGGGGCGGGATACTTTGGCCATCGCCATCACCACTGGGGCGGGTATCCGCTTCCTTGCAGCTGCCCGGCACATAGCGCTTCAGCAGGTTGAACCCGAGCGCCTTGGCCCGCACCGCATCCAGGGTGTAATTATTAGAGAGCTGTTGCGACGGCGTGGTGCCGTCAACGCCGGTCAGATTGGCCGGCGTCGGATAAACCAGGGCTTCACCACTGCTGGTCCAATCCGCCTCCTGGCCGGGTACCGCCAGGGTAATCTGGCCGATCACGTCGGCACGCATGGTCAGGTCATCGCCGTTACCGTGATTTTTACTTACGGTAAAGGTCAGGGTGCTACTGTCCCCACCAGCCAAGTCACCGACTGTACACGCATAAACCACCGCATTGTCCGGCAACGGATTGCCATCGCCATTCGGATCAGAATCACCTCTCCACGCGGGAGTATTCCACAACGGCGCCTGCTGCCCATCAATCTCCGGAGGATTGCCAGGCTCAGTACACTGCCCACCATCAATGGACTCCACATTGATGGTTTGGCCAAAAGTCACATAGAAAGAATAATCACTCGCCGTGTGGCCACCACTGTTCCAGATGTTGACCGTTACTGGCGTGGTTCCCTCATCGCGAATGATATACAAGGGGTGCGGGATATCGACGTTGAGGTTTTCCGGGTCGGGAGTAAACTCGGTAGTGACAATGTCGCTTTGATCGAAGCCGTTTTCGCTACAGAAATCACTCCAGTCCACCTGCAGCTGATTCTCCAGCGGCCCGATGTCTGGCGGGTCAATACGCGTATCGCTACCACCACTTTCATCGTGATTGTCCAGGTTAGCTCTCAGATCGTAAAAGTCCCATGGGTGGCTGGGGTCCTGGTTGACCTGCACGATACGAAAGGTGATGACCGCGGTATCACCGTGACGCATCAGGTTTACCTGATCTGGATTTTCGTTTGCCTCGGGGCCTGCGTCGTTACCGTCGCTGACCAGGCGAAATACCGGTTTTTTCAGACCGGAATCCGCCAAATAGCTCTGGTTACCCGCCGTTGGCGTTACGCTGTTTGTCCAATCGATCTCGGAAATACGTCCCGCATAATTGCTATATCCATCAAACGAGGTGACTTCCAGCTGCGGCTCAAAGTTGGGATCGAGAATGTATTGGTCCGGCAGCGTATCGGTCAGTACCAGATTGTTGACGGTACCGCCGGAGAGGTTCTGCAGGGTGATTCGTACCATCCCGCGCATACCGACGGGCTCACTGGTACCATTCAGGCCGAAAAACTCAACCTGATAATTCAGGTCATTTTCAGAATTCGGATTTTGCAAGGGATTGCCGAGTTCGCCCGAGGACAGTACCCGGAACTCTGCCTGGCTGTTGGAGTAATCGGGTAGACCGTTGGCAATTGCTTGCTCGATATCGCCATGGTTGTTTTCGGGCAAACTATTATTATTGAAGCAGCCCCACTCCACACCATTGGCAGTATTGACCTGAGAAGTACAGGAATTGCGTAGGCGACCGGCGATAAACATTTCCACGCGCCTGTTTATACCAATGGTATTCGGGTAACCAAATTCCTCAATGCGACGATCAGATAGTGAATCACCAGAGATGGCCGTACAGGTATCTCCAAGCGATTCGCCATTGGCCACCGCCTCGGCCTGCCCCTCATCGCGACACAGGGCGAGCATCTCCATATTGGCTGCGCCCGCAGGGTTCATAGAATCATCGAACAACACGTCGCGCATCGGCGCGTCGCCACCATTTTCAATACGTATACGCCAGATAATGCCGTCATCTTCATGGCCGTAGACGCGGTCACCACTGGGTGCAGCTACATCGGAAAATTGGCCGGGCACCATACCCGCATCAATATTACGTACATCTTTGGTAACAACCGCACCCGGTTCGCGAACGCTCAGATTGCTGGTGCCGATTTCTTGTTCGCCCGTCGGGCTCCCTTGACCCGGTAGCGATTCCCAGTCGCCCCAGTTGCTGTTCCAACCGCCGCAGCCACCCCAACCATTATTCTCACACCGCCGATACTCTTCCCCACCGCAATTTGCATACTCAAATGTGGCGGTTGCGGTAATTTCCTGTGGGTCGAAACGATCGACCAGATCTTCGCGCACACCGTCTTGCGCAATCAGGCTGAAAGTCTGGGTTTCCGTCTGACCCCGACCGAGGTTGCCGAAATTAAAATTGTACTGGCTGGCGTTGTAGACGGCCTCCAGGTCCCCGAGATCAACTGCTACCCAAACATTGGAAAAATCCCGGTTCTCATCTCGATATTCCAGCCAGTTGGAATCGCCGGGCTGGCCATTGGTGCCATTGGAAACAGTGAGTCTCACCTGCCCACCACCGCAAAGCTCGCAATAACCGGTAATCTGAATATTGAGTTCGGCAGAGGGGCAAGACTGCTGCGCCCAGGCCCCTCCTACAGGCAGCAAAATGCCAACACAGGTCAAAACCAACGTTGCCAGTGCATTTCTGAAAGATTTTCGCCCTGTTACTTCAGACTTCATCGCTTTCCGCTGCCAGTGAAATTATAAATTTGCCAACTGCCGCACAGGCGACAGCGCCGGGAGAGACTCCGGCGATGGAACTTTATTGCAGGGAGATAGTCGGCGCCGTGAAGCAAGTCATACTTGCGGCACCAGGGAGGGAACTTTTTCTACGTTTGCCAAACAGTTCTCGGGCAAACTTCAGGTGGTTTGTGAAGTGGTAGCACAACCACTTCGCCAGAGGCGAAATGGTTGTGCTGATTGCGGAGCTGGAGCTCCGCGGTCCCGGCTGGTCAGGCGGCCGGCAGGAAGTCGATCGGGTAGAGGATGGTGATTGTTGGCACGCCCTCTTTGGCCCCGAAGTTGAACCGCTTTACACGGGCAACAATTTTGCTGTCCAGTGTGGGCGAATCCATATCACTGCTCTCGACCTGTGCCAGTGATACCGAACCGTCGGGCTCGATGGTAATCTTGAGTACCATTTTGCCCTGCAGTGCGGGGTTGTTACGCAGTTCGCGGTTGTAGATCCGGTACAGGGCCGCTTTGTAGCGGTCGAATACGATCTGGATCTCTTCGTCGGTACGGGACGGGCCCATGCCTTCGCTGAGCGGGCGTTCTTCCCCGGCAAAGTCACCTTCGGTGCCAATACCACTGGAAACCCGGGAGAAACTCACCCCATCCAACGCAGTACCTACACCACCGGCGTTGCGGCTGAGGGCTTCGGTATTGATGCCGTCGGAGCCGGACTTCGCAGCGGCGGTAATAAGCGAGCGCTGACTGCGGTTTTCTTTCTTACCTTCGGTGCTCAGCTGGGTCTGTTTGCCAAGGCGTTTGTCGAGATCGTCCTCGATAAGATCCTGGAAGTTATCCTTGAACGCGAGTACGCCAGAGCGCTCGACCTTCTTGCGAACCTGCTTTTTCTCCTGATTGGAGGGCTTGGGTTCTTCCTTGGCCACTTCCTGCTTCGGCTTTTCAGGGTCTTTCTGTTTCTCCTCGAGCTTTTTCTTTTCGGGCTCGGGTGGCGGCTTGGGCTTAGTTTTCTTCTCCAGTACCAGCTTGGCCAGGCGCTCGGGCACCTCAACCACTTCGTCTTCGTCCGGTTCCGGCAACTGCCAGATATGGATTCCGAAGCCCAGGGTAAATGCCATAAACAGACACGCCAGCACACTGATGCGGAAACGGCGTTCGTCTTCGCCATTGGTGTTCCACGGCATGATGGCACTGCGGAAGGCGCCGTCACCGAGTTCACGGGTGACCTCAAACTCGTAATGTACCTCTTCCTCTTCCTGACGGATCTCGCGGAAGCAGGCATCCAGGTCGAAGAGGTCATCGCGGCAGTCCTCGATCTGATCGTGGACCTTACGTTGACGCTCCTGTAGCAGGTCGAGGTTGGCATTAAAGATACTGACAGTCTGCTGCAGGCGTTGGATCAGGGCCTTTGAGGCATTCTCCCGATAGTGTTCCGCCCAGAACAGCTCCCCTGCGCCTTCGTCTTCCAGTTGACCCAGGCGCTCGGAAATCTCATCCAGCAACTGATGCTTGCCTTCATCCCGGTGCAGCGCTTCCAGCTTGCCATCAATCTCTTCGCGTTCGGACTCGAGCGCGGACAGACGACGGCGCACAGCTTCCTGCTGCGCAGTCAGTGCTTGCTTTTGCTGATCAAAATTACTCACAAACGTTCACTAACTCTGAGATGCTTTCTGAATTACCGCCAGGGAAATTCGCGTATAACCAGCGTTGGTACAGCTGGACATGACTTTCTTGAGCACAGTAAATGGCACGGTACGGTCGGCCAGAATGTTCACTTCCGGCGGTTCCGCCAGTAGTTCGGCCATGGCTTCGCGCACGTCTTCGCCCGCGGCGGCACGCTCTGCCAGGTCTGCCTTGGCCTCTTCCAGCTCGGTTTCTGCCATGGTCACGGCCTTGCCGACTTCTTCCACCATGGCCTGCTGAATGGCCGCGATCACCAGCTCTTCACTCTGATAAAGCTCTTCGGTGGTCATGACCGGCTTGGCTTCGATCAGTACTTCGTCGTGGGTCACCATGAGGGTAACGGTTTCCCGCGGTTTTGATTCCACCACCGAATCCGGCAACGTAATGACCTTGGGCGCCTCGATGGCTTCGTTACTGGCACTGTTGGTCAGTAGGAAGAACACCAGAATGGTAAAAACATCCATCAGGGAGGTCAGATTCATTCCCTGCGTTTTGCGCTTGCGGCTGCGCGCCATGCGCTTCATGCGTCTACTTTCACGTTTCATGGCGCGTCTCCCAGGGAAATATCGGGGAACAGTTCCATTCTCTGCGGAGAAGCCTCCGGGTCGGGCTCGGCACCCTCTTCGGGCTTGGGCATGACCTCAGTGCCGCGCACCGCGTCCATAATGCCCACAAGGTGCTCGTAGGCCACATCCGGTTCCATCAATATGGTGGAGTCGGTCTTGTCCGGGTAGGTCTCTTTAATCCGCAGCAGGTTCTCTCTCAACTGTACGAGGTCGTAGACTTCAGCCGTGGGCGGGATGATCGGCAGTCCGTTTTCATCCACAGCACCCTCAGCTCCCGCGTCTTCGGTTTCGGCCGTCTCGGCTACTGCGCCTTCCTCGCCCTGATTCAGGTTAGGGAAGCGCGCAATGACCTTTTCACCGTCGCTGATTTCGAGAACATCTTTACGCACGACAACTTCCAGCGAGACACCAGGATCTTCCGCTCCGCCACCGGCACCGGTGGGCATATTGAGTTCCAGGATTGTGACCCGCGAAAACACGGCAGAAACCAGCAGAAACGGCACCAGTACCACCATCAAGTTCAGGAAGGCGGTGATGTCCAGTTCCGGCGCTTCTTTTACTCTAGCGTGACGCCTGCTTCTCATTACGCAGATTCCGGCTTGCTGTTCTCTTCACTTTCCGTCGCGTTCGCTTGTGCTTCCTGGGTTTGCGCTACGTCGGGGTTTACCGGCTTCTCTTCGGCCTTGGGCTCGTCATTCCTGGAGGACTCGCTGGCAACCTCACTGCGGCGACGGGTACCGGAGGACATGATATTCAATGCCTTGACCGATACCATCTCCAGGCTGTCGACAATCTGGCCGGTAAGGGAGTTCAGCAGCGCGTGTACGATCAGCAGTGCAATACCCACCATCAGGCCGAATGCGGTGGTGTTCATGGCAACAGAAATACTGGCGGACAGCAGGTCTGCTTTCTCTGCCGGGTTGGCGTTGGCCACCGCGGTAAAGGCTTCAATCAGCCCCATAATGGTACCGAGCAGACCGAGCAGTGTGGCGATGTTGGAACCGAGCGCCACATAGGGAGTGCGTTTTTCCAGCTGGGGAATACTCTCCATGATGCTCTCTTCCATGGCGATCTCGATATCTTCACGGCGACGCACTGCCCCCTGACGCTCGAGGCCCATGGCCAACAGCCGGCCAACACCGGTGTTGTCGTCTTTGACCAGATTGCGCGCGCGGTCAAAATCACCAGAGTTGAGTACCGGCTGTACCTTGTCCCAGGTGGCGCGGTTGGTGTGCCGCTCGTAGACCAGGCGGATGTAGCGCTCAATGGCTACGGCGGTGCCCAGCGCGAATACCACCAGAATGGGGTACATGAACGCACCACCAGTCTGAAAAAACGCGATTACGCTGTTAAAGAAATCCATCACAAGCCCTCTTGGTTTTCTTTTCGGTTCCGCGGTTGAGCCGCCTTCCCCGTAATTTGACCGTTTTGGTCACTGTTGAAATTAAACGTCAAAATTAAAGGCTGGGTCAGTCTTCAGTCTGACTCAGCTCGTAAAACTCCAGCTCACGCATAAACACTTCTTTGTCTAATGGCTGCAAGCTGGGATCCAGCAAACTGGAATTCAATCCGGTTTCCACGCCGACTTCGGAGCTCTTCCAAGGCACGATGTAGAGCGACTTGGGCGCTTCTTCGTTACCGATAATGGAGATGCCGGACAGCTCCTTGACCTCACTATCGACTTTCTTTTCCGCCGCTTTCTCTGCCGTCTTGGCCGTGTCCGACTCCGAACTTTCCTGAGCGCTCAGAACCGGCGTGGCGAGAATGGCCGTTGCCGCGACTATGGAACAAACAATCTGTTGTATGTGCTGCATCAATTAGCCCGCCGTTTCAGTCCTGCCACCCAGATTGAGACCTTGGAGTCATCCGGCGCATATTTCAGGTATTGCTGAAATTGCGCGAGTGCACAATTCACATCCTGAAGATAGAGATCACAAAGGATTCCCAGATTCTTGATCAGTGGCAGGTTTTCAGGATTGTTCTGCAACGCTTCTTCGTAAGTAGTGCGCGCTTCGTCGAAACGCCCCTGACGACGGTACAGCACTGCAAGCTCGTTGCTGGCAACGGGGTCAAGCGGGGCTGCGCGCAAGGCTTCCAAAAATGCTTCCTCCGCCTGCTTTTGATCGCCGGAGCGGTAATAAGCGATTCCCAGATTGACATAGGGGGCAGAAAGGCGCTGCTCGCGATCGACCACACTTTGCAGCAGCTCAATGGCCTCTGGATAGCGCTCCCCCTGTATCAGCTGCACGGCCTCCAGGAAATCGCGATTTACACTCCCGGACACATCGACGCTCATGGGATCGACAGGCTTATTGGAGGTTTTGGGACCGCTGGCACAGCCCCCAAGCAGCAATACCAGAACACATATACAGAGGCGTAATAGATTATTCTTCAGCATCAACCCTGACCCCCTTCGGCTGTATTCTCAGCAACGACGTCTGCCGGTTGCGCTTCACCAGACGGCTCACCTTCGGTTGCCGGCGCGGTGGGATCCGCCGCGGCCTGTGCCGGAGCTGCCGGCTCTTCGGGTTGCTTCGGAACGGGAACGATCGTCTGCACAATTTTGCCCGCGTCTTCTTTACGGTCGTAGCGCGCGGGCACCAGATCCGCCAACTGATCGATACTCTTCGCCACCCACTGGTTGTAAATCCCCGTGCCCAGCAGTTCGATGTTCTTTTCGTGCACTGATATCGATTTTTCCTCAAACGGATAGATCTGCTCTTCCAGTGCCAGCTCGTATTCTTCCAGCTCCATCGGGTTCAGGTTGGTGGGTCGCTCGGACTCTTTTAGCGCGCGACTGAAATGCAGGTAAATTTCGCCCAGATAGAAAGTGGCTGCAGTGGTGACGTCGGCCACTTGGTAATCCACCAGGTCTGAGAGTTCAGAAATTGCCGCTTTCATACGGGCACGTTTGGCATTCAGGTTGCGCTCCAGTGGCGCAACCAGTTGGATCTCGCGGAAGGCTTCGTAACTCGGCTCCGCAAGTACCAGTGCCGCATTGCCAGCGAGGTAGCGCGTTCGATCATTGCGCTCGTTACCCGCACGCAGTTCGACCCGTACCATCTCTTCCAGAGTCTTGAAGTACGCTTCACGATTGCCGCCATCGTTGTAGATATCCGCAATCTTCCGACGGGTCTCCAGTGCCGGCTCTACCGGGTTGGGGAACAGCTTCACGTAACGATTCAATACCGCCAGCGCTTTCTGTGGGTTTTTCGCCGCAGCGTAGAGGTCCGCGGCCTGGGTCAAGGCTTCACGACGAACATCCTCGTCTTCAGACTCCCGCTCGATACGTTCAAACTCGGCGCCGGCGAGAAGCAGTTCGCCGCTTTCCTGGTAAACCACCGCCAGCTTTTTGGTGACTTCTTTCTGCAACTCATGCTGTGGATGATTGGAGCGGAAAGCTTTCAGGACACTGGCTGCCCGGCCCCAGTTTTCCAGTTCAATCAGGGAAGCCGCGGCATCATATTCGGCGGTCGCCAGAATACTTGCGCCCGGGGCAGCTACGCGGATGCGCAGGAAGTGTTCCGCTGCGGCCAGGTGATTCTCCGCTTTGCGTTCCACATCCCCCTGTTGATAAATGGAACCCGCGAGGTTATCCACAAGGTCGGCGCGATCCTTGGCATCACTGGCAGTGAGTGCCAGCGCCTGTTGATAAGCACCTTCCGCATCAACGTAAGCCTCGGTATCAAACGAGGCGTGCGCAACCAGAACCCAGGCGGTGCGACGAATTTCCTGCTCTGCGCTGGGAAATTTCTCCAGTAGCAGGCGGCCGTTCTGGATGGTTTCCGGGAAACTCTTCAGCTTGTACAGATCATCCACCGCACCCAGCAGGATCTGCGGTGCCTTGCCGTGCTCAGGAAAGGTTTCCGAGAAGGTCAGGGAGGAGCGGATAATCTCTTTTTTGACTGCGACTTTTTCTACCGCGGCACTTTCGCCCATGTTGTTTTTCAGATGTTCGCGATAGGCGAATACAGCTGCGTAGCCGGCTTCGCTGGCATCCTTGTGTACCGGATACTGATACGCGGTGCGCTCGTATTCCTGCGCCGCATTCATGAAATCGCGATTTTCCAGCATCAGGCCGGCGAGCTGGTAGTTGATACCGGGCGCCTTGGGCTGATCTGCGAAGGAGTTGAGGTAACGGCGATACCAGTGGATCGCTTCCGCGTAGCTCTCACTTTTCTTTTTCTGGAACTGCTGGTCCTCGGGCTTCACGTTCTGGTAAGCCGCATGGTAGTGGCTTGCCAGATCAACCAGGTTGGTCTGCAGGAATTCCACCACCGTGGCGTATTCCTGAATATCAAATACGCTCCAGTACTCTGCTTCCAGCGCGTAGGTATTGGCAAAGGCTTTTTTCGCTTCCAGCACCAGACGTGGGAAGCCGCCCTTCTGATAAATTTCGATCACACGGATGGAGAAGTCAGGCGCAACCTTGTGTAGCGGGTTGCGCTCCACAAATACATCGTAGGCTTTCGCCGCATCCTGATAGCGGCGCTTCTCCAGGTAGTATTCACCGAGGTGGCTGTATACGTACGATTCGTAGTCCCGCGCCCCTTTGCGGCTGAAGTAATCCACAATGGAATCCGCACCACCGAGATAAGAGAAACTCAGGCTGACGACGCGGAAGGTATCTTCAATATGCTTGCGCTGGGTTTCGTTGGTCTGCTGCTCGAAGTCGTAACCCTCGGCGACCTTGTAATCGAGCATGCGCACGAAGTCGTCCAGGGCCATTTCGTACATATCCTGCTTGAACAGGGCCCAGCCGCGCTTGTACAGCGCAATTTCGTAGAAACTGGAAGACTCGCCCATATCCACCACGCGGCCGTAGGACTCTTCCGCATCGAGGAATTTTTTGCGAACGAAGTAGTACTCGCCGAGACGGAAGTGCGCCTCATCCAGGTGACGGGATGCCGGGTATTCCGCGACCAGTTTGCGCAACACTGCTACGGCCTCGTCAATCTCTCCCGTTTCTTCATAGGCCCGGGAGAGCTGGTACATCACCTGGTCATTGCGTTCGTATTGCGGATACTGAGTCAGGAGCTTTTTATACAGCGCAATCGCTTCGCGGGCATTCGCCGCCAACAAAGCGTCGGGGTTGTCGCCGGGCAGACTGGCATTGAGATCCTGACTGCCACCAGCACTGTCCGCGATATCCACCGCGGCACTGGCACGGGCCTCAAAATCTGCCTGGCTTTCGCCGCTCGCCGGATTCCCGCTGCCCTGCGCCACTGCCGTCACAGCAATCGCTGAGGACCGGGGTGCGTCCAGTTCTCCGGATCCGGTGGCTGCGCGCTTGGCTGCCGCCGCGTCCACCGCCGCGCTCACTTCTTCTGCAGACAATGTACGCGCCTCGGTATTCGATGCGTAAGCGCCCTCTTCCGCACGGTGTGCCTGTTTGATTTTCAGGTCGGCAATCCGGCGGATGGCTTCCGGTGTCAGTGCGGTTTCCGGCGTTTCCTGCAGGTATTTCTGATAACTGGCCAATGCCTTTTCCAGGCTGCCGTCAATGCGGGTTTCCTGAATCTGGATATCCACTTTCTGCAGGCTGCCAATGGTTTTACCACTATTGCTGGCACAGGCGGACAGCAACAGCGCGGCGGAGGCCATTCCAATCAGACCGACATTTCCAAACATTGAACCAAGGCGTGACTTATTCACCCGACGCCTCCTGCTCTGCATTGTCCGGCGTCAGCTCCGGCGGGTTATCCGTGGGCAGCGCCTCACCATCCGCGGTCGCTGCCGCCTCGGCCTCTTTCATCTGCTCCACTTTCTGGCGGTATTGCTCGATTTTCTGCTCGTCCTGCCTGCGTTCCTGCAGCTCGTTGGCGCGGTCGTAACTGTCGGCGAGCGCAAAGCGGGCCTTGATCTGGTAGTTCTCGAGCTTCGCGCGATGTGCCTCCAACTCTTGAATGGCCAGCTGTTCCAGCATGTTCCCCTGTCGCGCCATCAGTTGATCAATCGTACCCTGAGCACGGTTCAGGCCGGCTCTCAACGTGACAATCTGATCGCTGTAACCTTCGTAACTATGGGTGGCAGCCTGACGGCTGCGTACGTAGCGTTGGTAGGTGTCCTGCAGGGTTTCAATGACCTCATCCAGCGCCTGCAGGCGCTTATAGGCCCTGGTCAGACGCTCGTCGAATTCGCGGGATAGACGGAATTTCAGAATCCCCTCTAGACGCGCGACGCGCGCATCTGTCTCTTCGCTGTTCAGCTGTGGGTTGGATGACAGGATGTTGCGAATGTTTTCCAGCAACAGGCGGGATTCGGTTTCCTCACTTTTTGCCAGCAGTTCCGGGCGGCGATTTACCAGCAGGTTGTCGATACGACTGGCGAGACGCTGGCGCTGTTCCAGACGCATCGTGATGCGCGCATCGATCTGCCGGAACTGGACATCCAGCCCCGGCAAAATGGGTTCGTAATAACTGCGACGCAAAGCGATGATCTCTTCAAACGCATCGAGGCTCTGCAACCAGGACTTGTTGCGCTCAAACAGGTCATTGAGATCCTGATAGTTACGCAGAAATTCCTGGTAATCGTTAGACGCCATCAGGTCCAGAAGATAGTGGGTTTCCGGTGCACCGGGCAGTTTGCGCAGCTCCACCACCCAGTTTTGCACCTGGCTCGCTTCTTTGCGGCGCAGGGCTTCGAGCAATTTGCCTTCACGGATGCTTTCGATGGAATGGGTCAGCGTATCCACCTGCTCGCCGAACAGATCCAGCGCCTGGCCATAATTCACTGCCGCAGTGCTGTGTACATCGAGCTTGCCGTAGGCATAGGGTACCGCCAGCATGGCCTCATGCACTGCGGCATCGGTAGCGCGGCGCTGCTTCAGCAATTGCCAGGGGACCAGCGCGCGATCGTAGCGCCCCGCATGGGCTTCCACCCAGCCCGCCCCCAGCAGCGCTTGATCAGAAAATGGGCCGGACAACTGCACGCGATCAAAGTAGTTGCGCGCGCGATCAAACTCTTCCGCTTTCATCAGCTGGTTGCCCAGCAACAGGTTGGTTTTATCCTGCAGCGCCTGTATTCCCGGGGTTGATCCGGTTTTACGGCCGAGCCCATCCAGCTCGAGAATACCCTCTTCCGTTTCTCCCGCTTTCAGCAGAGCAATGCCGAGGTTGTACTGCACAAACCCGGAGAGCGCTTTTTCTCCTTTCAATTCCTGCAACAGGGTAACCGCTTCCTCAAAGCGCCCCAGCTGCATATATACCCGCGCGCGCAGAAACTGTTCTTCGGCACGCACCCGCTCCGGCACTCGCCCCTGGATCATTTCCAGCGCGTGCAGGGCATTGGCAAACTGCTGCTTGTGGTAGTGAATCTTTGCCAGACGGTAGGCGGCTTCATTCTTGATCGGCTGGGAGACGTTGCCCTCGAGCACGGCCTGAATTGCGCGTCCCGCTTCCCGGTGCATACGGTAGGACAGCTCCAGATCGCCTACGGCAAAGGCCGCCTGGCCGTAGTGGATACTGAATGGATCGAGTTCAGGGTCGTCTAGCAGGCGATGCTGTTTGAGTTCTGTATCCAGCCCGACAATGGCATCAAAGTATTCGTCTTGATAGGCGTGAAACAGTGCCTCGCCAAAGAACAGGTCTTTCAGCTCCCTGGTCTCCAGCGCGGTCGGGTCAACGGGTTCTTCGGCCTGAGCAGATATCGGCAAACTACCGAGCGCCATCGCTACCGACAGCACAGTACCGGCGAAGGCACCGGCAAAGGTACAGGCCAGACGGGGAAACATGCTTACCAGTCCTTGAAGTTGATAGCGGACTGAGTGCCGGCGATCTGGATTTCAACAAACTTGGGGCCTACCGCCTTGTCGACACTGTAACTTGCGGAAGCGCGGTACTCTTTACCGGATTTGGATTTGCCGAAATAACTGACTTCCAGGGTGTGCGCACCGGTCTGAACATTGGCGGTATGGATGCGCTGTACTCCCCCCTGCTGCAGGGCCTCGATTTCACGGTAGGTGTAGAGATGGTGAGCGACGACCTGGTTATCCAACTTGACCTCGACAGACTCGAGGCTGAACTCGTTGCCGTCGGGTAGCGAAACAAAGAATGCGGCCTCGGTATTGGAGGGGTACAGCAGCTTCTCTTCCAGACGGTTCAGCTCGGAAGTGAGACCGATCACATCCTGCTTGACGTCCTGAATCTGTTCGTCGAGACCGCGGATTTCTTCGCGGCTCACATTTTGCGCACTGGCAACCATCGAAACAGATAGCAACCAGGCTGCTACCAGAGAGATCAGAATTCTGCACATATCCCTTTTACCTCAGACCCGCCCCTGACTCGGAAGCAAAACACCCGTGAACGGACTCCACGGGCAATCAGCGCGGGAATTGTATTGCAAGGAAGGCAGGGGGGTATGTGAGGCGCGTCAAAACTCACGCAGAGAGTTAGAGATGACTTTTTTCTTAAAATTCAAAGGACAAGAGCAAAAAACTCGAAAATGTGACAGGTTTCTCTCACCGCTTGCTCGAACCGCCGTGAACAGGTTGGCAATTTACCTGTGATTTTTTGATAGCAGGTCGATATTCCGAAATTAAAAAAGTGCAATGAAGGTGACAGGGTATGCGCATCGATAGCGACCACTCACTAACAAATACGGACAAACCGGACTCACCATTTTTTCAGCGCGTCCTCATCACTGTTTCGCGCCTCTACCCAATTGCCCTCCATTTCCCCTGCAGCCCGCTCTTTTTTCCAGAAAGGTGCGCGGCTTTTGAGGAAATCCATAATATAAGCGCAGGCATCGAAAGCGGCCTGGCGGTGCGGGGAGGTCACCCCCACGAACACGATTTCTTCACCAGCTTTCAGGGGGCCGTAGCGATGAATCACTCGTACCCGGCCCAGGGGCCAGCGATCCGCCGCGGCACGCGCAATGGCAGTGAGCGCCGACTCCGCCATGCCGGGATAGTGCTCCAGCTCCAAGACGCTGGCTGCCGCTTTGTGTCCAATGGAAGCGGAAGAGATATCCCGCACATTGCCCACAAACATTGCGGTGGCACCATCGGCGTGATTGGTGCTGCGCAATTGCTGGTACTCGACGCCGGGATCAAACCCTTCGGGCTGCACCGCAATGGAGATACTGGGAGATAAATCGGCTGTAGACATCTCAGCCTCCGGTAACCGGCGGAAAAAAGGCCACTTCATCGCCGTCACTCACCACCGCATCGGCACTACTCAGCTGCTGGTTCAATGCGACCTGCAGTCGCTCATCGGCAAGGGCGGTTTGCCACACCGCGCCTTTTCCGGCGAGTTGCTGGCGCAGGTCGCCGACCGTGCTCAGGCCATCTACTGCGACTTCGAGCGCATCGCAATCCAGTTGCTCGCGCAGGCTGGCAAAGAACAGTACTTTGATCATTGCTTTTTCTCCTCTTCCGTTGGCGACGCTTCCGCCTGCCAGTGTCCGCGCTTGCCACCCACTTTTTCCTGCAGTTTGGTGGGCCCGATCACCATGGCCGGGTCCACAGCTTTGCACATGTCGTAAATGGTCAGTGCGGCGACACTCGCCGCAGTGAGCGCTTCCATTTCCACCCCGGTACGGCCGGCAAGGCGACAGTAGCTTTCGATATGGACGGTATGGTTTTCGTCATCGAGGGCAAAGTCGACTTTCACTTTGGTGAGTGCGAGAGGGTGGCACAGGGGAATCAGGTCTGCGGTTTTCTTGGCGGCCTGGATACCTGCGATGCGGGCGGTGGCAAGCACATCGCCTTTTTTGTTGTTGCCGGCTTGCAGCTGCGCGAAGGCGTCCGCTGACATGGCAACTGCCGATTGTGCGCGGGCGGCGCGGTCGGTGATGTCTTTCTCGGTGACGTCCACCATGCTGGCTTCGCCCTGTTGGTTCAGGTGTGTGAGGGTCATTGCAATTCTGATGTTCTGTTATCGGGTGGTGTGCGGTTACTTGGTCAGATAGCCGACGAAGTTGCAGGGCATGTGGGTAGCGGTGAGCTGTTCCTGTAGCAGTTTGCTCCAGCCGGTTTTGCACGCGCCCGTGGAGCCTGGGAGGCAGGCGATGAGGGTGCGATTGGCGAGGCCGGCGACGGCGCGGGACTGGATGGTGGAGGAGCCGATTTCCTCGTAACTGATGGAGCGGAACATTTCGCCGAAGCCGTCGATGTGTTTGTCGAACAGGGGGACGAGGGCTTCGGGGGTGGAGTCGCGCCCGGCGAAGCCGGTGCCGCCGGTGGTGAGGATGACTTGGATTTCGGGGTCGGCGATCCAGGCGGAGACTTGGGCGCGCAGTCGGTATTTGTCATCGATGACGATGGCTTTGTCGGCGAGGTGGTGGCCGTCTGCCTGCAGTGCTTCGACGAGGTATTGTCCGGAGGTGTCGTTTTCTTCGGTTCGGGTATCGGACACGGTCAGGACGGCGATATTGAGTTTCTGGTTTTTATCGATTGGCTCGTGTGCCATTTTTGTGCTCCGTAGCGATTAGGTGCTTTGGTTACATCCGGTGGCGACCGGTCATCGGGTGAAGGGTTTCAGGACCGCTGTGAATACATCCCTGTACGCTTCGTCGGCAACGTCCCTGTTGCCGACGATCCTGAAACCCTTCACCCGACGCCCAGTCTTCAATTCTTACTTGTGTACTTCGTAAGCCTGCAATTCCTGGTTATCCGCCAATAATCGAGAGATTCTGGGTTCCCCCGGTATCTCCCCGCTGCAGGTAGTGGCTCAACTCTTTATTACCAATCAATGCCCGTACCCGTTCCGCCACCGCTTGCACGTCGCCGGTACGGATGGTTTCTCTGAGATCCAGCCCGGCGTCGGCGAACAGGCACAGGTGCAGTTTGCCCTGGGCGGAGATGCGCAGGCGGTTGCAGCTGTCGCAGAAGTCTTTGCTGTACGGGGTGATCAACCCGATGCGGCCGGCGTAGCCCGGGTGGACGTATTCCCGGGCGGGGCCGGCGTCGATGGAGCGCGGGAGCAGTTGCCAGCCGCTGTCGATGAGCTGCTGCTCTATGGTGGCGCCGCGCAGGTGGTTGCTGGCGAAGTAGTCGCGGTTGTCGCCGGTCTGCATGAGTTCGATAAAGCGCAGGGTGACCGGGGTGGTTTTGAGCCAGGCGAGGAATTGCTGCAGGCGGGCTTGGGCGCCGTCGCTCAGCAGTACGGCGTTGGTTTTTACCTGTACGCCGAGTTCCAGTGCGCGGTCGATGCCGGTGAGGATTTTGGGCAGGCAGTCGTGGCCGGTGATGCGGGCGAATTCGTCCGTATCGAGGCTGTCGATGCTGATGTTCAACTGGTCGAGGCCGTTCTGGTGCCAGGTGTCGATGACGCTGGGGAGTTTGTAGCCATTGCTGGTGATTGCCACGCGCTCAATGCCGGGGGTCTGGCTGGCGGCGCGGATCATTTCTGGCAGGTCTTTGCGCAGGGAGGGTTCGCCGCCGCTCAGGCGTACTTTGCGGGTGCCCAGTTGTGCGAAGGCGCGGATGACGGTCTCGGCTTCCGCTGTGGATAACTCCGGTTGCTGGTGTCCACTGGCCCGGTAGCCATCGGGCAAGCAGTAGTCGCAGCGGAAGTTGCAGACGTCGGTCACGGACAGGCGCAGGTAGTAGAACCGGCGGCCGTAGCGGTCCTGCAGGGGTTCTTGCAGGTTTTTTTGCGAAATTTCTTGTTTATTCATCACCTTTCCAAATTCGGGAGGCCGGTCGGTTTCCCTTGCGACCCTGGCGAGCTGGCGGTGCCGCTCGCGGCCTTTCGCGCGTATATCCAGAGGTCGGTTGCTCTGGGGACTTAGCGCGGGAGGCTCGGTGTATTGTCAGATTATCGGCTGATTAGTGGTTCAGTGCGCTTCCTCATCTCAACGGTCAGTGACTCTATTCGGCCAACCAGTACAGTAAAAGGCTGGCGGTCTTCCAGTTAACTGGCCCGCTGTCCGAGTATGGACATCAGGTCAATGCTGGCATCTCTAGCGCTCAGGTCCATAAGATGTTCCAGGCTGTTGAGGTGGTCCACGATGGCTTTGCGGGCCCCTTCGCCATCGCCGGAGCGGAGGCTTTTCAACAGACGGGTATGATCTCCCTTGAGAAAACAGGACGCCAGCCCTTCCCGCTTGTACAGCGCAATCACGATGGATGTGCGCAGTACCAAGTCTGTCAGGAAATTCCCCAGCACACGGTTTGGCGACAGATCCGCCAACATGTGGTGAATTGCCAAGGAGTGCTCGATCCGGGCGGGCTCATCCCCTGCCCCGTGCGCATCCACTTCTGCTTGCACCAATTTTTCCAGCGCTTTCAGCTGGGCGGGTTTCAGTTGTCCCGCCAGCAGCGCACAGACTTCGCCTTCCACCAGTCTGCGCGCGGCGAAGGTCTCGCGGGTCTCGTCGATGGAGGGGGCCCGTACCCGGGCGACCTGGTTTGGCGCCTGGGTGATCACATGGTCAGCATCCAGCCGGGTCAGCGCCTTGCGGATCACAGAGCGGCTGACCCCGAAGATTTCCCCCAGGGTCACTTCCGGCAGCCGGGTGTTGGGTGGCAACCGCTGAGTCAGCACTGCCTTGCGGATTTTGTCCACAACGTGCTGGTCGGTGACTCTGGCACCTATCTTCGCCCCCGCCTTTACCTCTGCCAGCACTTCTTGCTGCCAGGATTCACTCATGTCGCTATTCCCGCTGGTGGCTGTACAGCATGGGCGAGTCGTCGCCCCGCCGGTGTGGCAGCCAATTATCTTCTCAACTGTTGCCACCCAGTGTATACGATCTGCCCACTCCCATGTAATCAACCTGCGCCATCAATTCTCGACCTGCAGGATCTTCAGGGTATTGGTACCACCGTGAGACTGCATCAGGTCCCCGCGGATCAGGATCACGTGGTCCCCCGCGGCAACGATGCCGCGCTCTTTCAGGGTCTCCAGGGCGCGCAGGTTCAGTTCTTTATCCCCTTCATTTTCGCCGGGCTCGAACAACACCGAGATCACCCCCCGGTACAGGGCCATCCGCCGCTGGGCGACGGGATCGTGGGCCAGTCCAACAATGGGCAGGCCGGAGCGGATGCGGGAGGCGATCAGGGCGGTGTAGCCGGTCTGGGTCATGCAGGCAATGGCTGTGACACCTTCCATATGGTTGGCGGCGTACATGGCGGACAGGGAGATGGTTTCATCAATCCGGGTAAAACCCTGATGCATTCGGTGGCCGGACTCCTGCGCCGAACGCTCGCGCTCGGCGCCCAGGCACAGCCGCTGCATGGTTTCCACCGCCTCTACCGGGTACCCTCCGGCGGCGGTCTCCGCAGACAGCATGACCGCATCGGTGCCGTCGAGTACCGCGTTGGCCACGTCGAACACTTCGGCCCGTGTGGGCATGGGGGCGGTGATCATGGTTTCCATCATCTGGGTGGCGGTGATCACCGCGCGATTCAGTTGCCGGGCACGTTTGATCATGCGCTTCTGCACGCCGATCAATGCCGCATCACCGATTTCCACCCCCAGGTCGCCGCGGGCAACCATCACCGCATCGGATGCCTTGATAATCTCGTCCAGGGTCTGGTCACTGGCGACCGCTTCGGCGCGCTCCACCTTGGCCACCAGGCCGATATGTTCGCCGGCTTTGCCCAGCAGCGCGCGCGCTTCCTGCATATCCTCGGCGCTGCGGGGGAAGGACACCGCCAGGTAGTCCACCCCGATGTCGATCGCGGTTTTCAGGTCGGCTTTGTCTTTATCGGTCAATGCTGCCGCCGACAGTCCACCGCCCTGCTTATTGATGCCTTTGTTGTTGGACAGCCGCCCACCCACGGTGACGCGAGTATGGACCTCGGTATCGGAGACCGAATCCACCTGCAGCACCACGCGGCCGTCATCCAGCAGCAGGGTGTCGCCGGCGGCGACATCTTGCACCAGGTCTTTGTAATCGCAGCCAACACGCTTCTCGTCGCCTTCATTGGCATCCAGGGCCATGTCCAGCACGAATTCCTGGCCTTCCTGCAGGATGATGGCGTTGTCGCGGAAGCGGGCAATGCGGATCTTAGGCCCCTGTAGATCCCCCAGGGCGGCGACGGTTTTTCCCAGGCGATCGGCAATTTCCCGCACCTGCTGCAGGCGACGGCGATGGTCGTCTGCGGTGCCGTGGGAGAAGTTCAGTCGCACCACGTCCACGCCGGCCTTCAACATCCGTTCGAGCACGCCCTCTTTATCGCTGGCCGGACCGAGGGTAGCGACAATTTTGGTACGACGGATCGGGCTGGAGACGCGCTCGATCACTGGGGAAGAACCTGAGGAGGAACTCATGAAAACCTCGTTATATTTCTCAAAGCCATTTCTTACACCGCCGGCAAAATCAGAATTGCGCGGAAATCATTGACGTTGGTTCGTGTCGGGCCGGTCACAATCAGATTTTCCAGTTCTGCAAAGAAACTATAGGCATCGTTGTTGGCCAGGTATTCCCGCGGGTTCAGCCCCTGCGCCTGCATCTTCGCCCAGTCGTCCGGTGTAAACAGGGCACCGGCGTTGTCTTCCGAGCCATCGATGCCATCGGTGTCGATGGCCAGGCCATAGATACCAACTGCACCTGCGAGCGCGGTAAACAGGCCCAGCAGATACTCCACATTGCGCCCACCGCGACCATTGCCTTTGACGGTCACGCTGGTTTCACCGCCGGAGAGGATCACCAGCGGATGGGTGATTTCCCGCTGCGCCTGCAGCGCCAACCGGGCATGCGCTTGCCCCAGATCACGAGCCTCGCCTTCCAGGTTGTCTCCCAGCACGCGCACGTCGACGCCGGCCTTGATGGACGCGTCGCTGGCGGCGTCCAGCGCATCGCTGGCTTTTGCCAGTACCCGCGCGGTATCCCGATTGAAAGCACGATCTCCAAACTTCGGCGCTTTTGTATCGCCCTGCAGGTGGTCGCGTACGGCGTCATCGATTTCGATCTTGTAGCGCTGGAGGATTTCCAGTGCATCTGCCGGCGTGGAGGTATCCGGCAATGTGGGGCCGGAGGCGATAAGGGTGGGGTCGTCACCGGGTACGTCGGAGATAAGATAGGTGACGACCCGCGCCGGATGTGCGGCGGCGGCGAGGCGGCCGCCTTTGATCGCGGACAGGTGACGACGCACGGTGTTGATTTCGCGAATGGGCGCGCCGCATCGCAGTAGGGCTTTGTTGATGGCCTGTTTTTGCTCTAGTTTGAGTCCTGGTGCGGGCAGGGTCATGAGGGCGGAGCCGCCGCCGGAGATGAGGGCGATGACGAGGTCGTTTTTACCCAGGCCTTTTACTGCGGAGAGCATTCGCTTGGCGGCAACTTCTCCCATGTTGTCGGGCATGGGGTGGGAGGCTTCGAGCACTTCGATTTTTTTGCAGGGGGCGCCGTGGTCGTAGCGGGTGACGACGAGGCCTTGGATGTCGGCGCGCATGTATTTTTTGGCCCAGGCTTTTTCGAGCGCGGCGGCCATGGCGGCGGCGGCTTTGCCGGCGCCGATGACGATGGTACGGCCGGTGGG
This sequence comes from Microbulbifer celer, assembly GCF_020991125.1. Classification (NCBI taxonomy): domain Bacteria; kingdom Pseudomonadati; phylum Pseudomonadota; class Gammaproteobacteria; order Cellvibrionales; family Microbulbiferaceae; genus Microbulbifer; species Microbulbifer celer. The sequence goes on along the minus strand of NZ_CP087715.1, from coordinate 385,320 downwards.
GGGCTCGGGAAGACGCGAGGGCAACAGGGTCTCCGGGTGCACCGAGGAGACAGCAATTTCGGAGAGCCCCCGCAGCCAGGCAGAGTAGTCCGCCGGACGGTTCAGGGTCTCGAGTTTGGGCAGTTTGTTCATCGGCGAAGACCTCTTCATTTTTATTCCTGGGCTCGAGCTTCGATCGACCCTCGAACTCTTCTTACCAAGGCTCAATGGCGGGGCGGCCCAGGGTGAAAGGTTTCGAAACCACTGTGAATACATCCCTGTACGCTGCGGCGGCGACGTCCCTGTCGCCGACGCTTTCGAAACCTTTCCCCCAGCACCGCCCCTTCTATTCTCAGCTCAATACTCCGTAAGCTTGCATCTCGCAACATTGTAGTGGAGTAACGCATCATGCAAGCCGGATAAGGGAAACGTGTCCGACAGCTTGGCTCACGGAGAAGAGCCTTACTGGGGAGTCCGTGGACACGTCTCCCTTATCCAGCCTGTTTTGCGATTCTGCTTCTAGTCTAAATAGAACAATGCAAAAACAGTTCCGGAAAAAGCCGCTGGCAACGGCGATTCATCGTTGCCAGCGGAAACACTGGGTTACTTTCCTATCTCATGGTCGGCCAGATTCTCAAGAGCACGCACGATGCCGGCGTGATCCCAGTCGGCGCCGCCGTTGGCGGCGCAGGCCTGGAACAGTTGCTGGGCATTGGCGGTGCCCGGCAGGCTGAGGTTGAAGGCGCGGGCGCTTTCCAGGGCCAGGTTGAGATCCTTCTGGTGCAGACGGATACGGAAGCCGGGGTCGAAGGTGCGGTTGATCATGCGTTCGCCGTGGACTTCCAGGATTTTGGAAGATGCGAGGCCGCCCAGCAGGGATTCCCGTACCTTGGCGACGTCGGCACCGGCGCGGGAGGCAAACAGCAGGCCTTCGGATACGGCTTCGATGGTGAGCGCGACAATGATCTGGTTGGCCACCTTGCAGGTCTGGCCGGCACCCTGGGGGCCGATGTGAGTAATGGTTTTGCCCATTACTTCAAGGATCGGCTGGGCGCGGACAAAGCCTTCTTCGGTGGCGCCGACCATAATGGTCAGTGCGGCATTGATGGCACCGCCCTCGCCGCCGGATACCGGTGCGTCTACGTATTCCCCACCCGCTGCGGCGATGCGCTTGGCAAATTCCTGGGTGGGCACCGGGGCGATGGAGCTCATGTCGATCACCAGGGTGCCCGGCTGCAGGCCTTCGATAACGCCATCCTCGCCAAACAGAACGGACTCCACGTCTGGGGTGTCCGGTACCATGGTGATGACGACTTCACAGTGTTCCGCTACGGCCTTGGGACTGGCGACGACCTGCATGCCCTTTTCTGCGAGACCTTTATCCAGTTCGCGGCCGCGGTCGTTGGTGTAGAGTTCGTGGCCAGCGTCCAGCAGGTGTCCGGCCATTGGGCGGCCCATGATGCCGAGGCCGATAAATCCGATCTTGCTCATTTTCTCTCTCCAGATTTCTGCATTTATTGTCAACGGTGATTCGCGATCTCACCCGTGCGCGCTGTCCAACCAGCCAAGCCCTTCAGTGGTGGTGGCTTTGGGCTTGTACTCACAACCGATCCAGCCCTGATACCCCAGCTTGTCCAGGTGCTGGAACAGGAAGGGATAGTTGATTTCGCCGGTACCCGGTTCGTGACGGCCGGGGTTGTCGGCGAGTTGGATATGCGCGATACGGTCGAGATGCTTTTCCATCGTAGGCGCGAGATCGCCTTCCATGATCTGCATGTGGTAGATGTCGTACTGCAGCTTGAGATTCGAGCTGCCCACCTCGTCAAATATTTCCAGCGCTTGCTCGGTGCGGTTGAGGAAAAAACCGGGAATGTCGCGGGTGTTGATGGGCTCGGCAATCAGCAGGATACCGGCGGCTTTCAGTTTATCTGCAGCAAAACACAGGTTTCCCACCAAGGTCGCACGCGCCTGCTGCTTCGAGACACCATCGGGCACGATGCCGGCGAGGCAGTTCACCTGTTTGCAGCCCAGCGCGGTGGCGTATTCAATAGCCTTGTCCACGCCCGCGCGAAACTCTTCCACACGATCCGGATGGCAGGCGATCCCGCGCTCACCGGCACCCCAGTCACCGGCGGGCAGGTTGTGCAATACCTGGGTCAAGCCGTTGTCATCCAGACGCTGTTTGATTTCTTCAATGCTGTAATCGTAGGGAAACAGATATTCCACCCCCTTGAAGCCGGCCTCTGCGGCGGCCTGGAAGCGATCGAGAAAATCCACTTCGGTGAACAGCATGCTCAGGTTCGCGGTGAATTTTGGCATTGAGCTTCTCCTGTTATTGAGTTCGTCAGTTCCAAATGGACGCTGATCCCGCACTCCGAATACTGGATCCCGGCCTTCACCGGGATGACGGGAATGAGTCAACGCATCTTTTCTATCTGCTCAGTTCTATCAGGTCAGTGCAGCGATCGAGGTGGGCGCATCGCTATCGCCTTCCGCCAGCGCTTCAAATTCGTTGACGCCATCCAGATCCACACCCATGGAAATATTGGTGACGCGCTCCAGAATTACCTCGACCACAACCGGTACCCGGTGTTTATTCATCAGCTCGCGGGCCTGCTCCAATGCCGGTGCAATATCATCCGGGTGGGTAACCCGTAGCGCTTTACAACCGAGGCCTTCCACCACGGATACGTGATCCACGCCGTATCCGTCGATCTCCGGGCAATTGATGTTTTCGAATGCCAGCTGCACGCAGTAATCCATATCGAAATTGCGCTGTGCCTGACGAATCAACCCGAGGTAGGAATTGTTTACCAGCACATGGATATACGGCAGGTTGAACTGTGCTCCAGCAGCAAGTTCTTCCACCATAAACTGGAAATCGTAGTCACCGGAGAGTGCGACAATTTCCGCCTCCGGGTCCGCCTTGGCGACACCCAGCGCTGCAGGTACGGTCCAGCCCAGAGGGCCGGCCTGGCCGCAGTTGATCCAGTGGCGCGGCTTGTACACGTGCAGGAACTGCGCGCCGGCAATCTGTGAGAGACCAATAGTGGAAACGTAGCGGGCGTTTTTGCCGAACACCTTGTTCATTTCTTCGTACACGCGCTGGGGTTTTACCGGCACATTGTCGAAGTGGGTTTTGCGCAGCAGGGTGCGCTTGCGCTCCTGACAATCGTTCACCCATTCCGAGCGATCTTTCAGGCGACCGGCGGCCTTCCACTCGCTGGCCACTTCAATAAACAATTGCAGCGCTGCTTTGGCATCGGAAACGATGCCGTAGTCCGGACCGAAGATACGACCGATCTGGGTCGGCTCGATATCCACGTGCACGAACTTGCGGCCTTCCGTGTAGGTATCCACATTACCGGTGTGACGGTTGGCCCAGCGGTTGCCGATCCCCATGACAAAGTCCGAAGCCAGTAGCGTGGCATTGCCGTAGCGGTGGGAAGTCTGCAGGCCGACCATGCCCGCCATCAGAGGATGGTCATCCGGAATCGTGCCCCAGCCCATCAGGGTGGGGATCACCGGCACTCCGGTGATTTCCGCAAATTCCGTAAGCAGATCGCTGGCATCGGCGTTGATTACACCACCACCGGCAACTAGCAGAGGTCTGTCGGCTTCGTTCAACATGGTCAGGGCTTTTTCAACCTGTGCACGAGTAGCCTCCGGCTTGTAGGCGGGCAGCGGCTCGTAGGTGTCCGGGTCGAATTCGATTTCAGTCATCTGCACATCGATGGGCAGATCGATCAGAACCGGTCCCGGGCGCGCGCTGCGCATCAGGTGGAATGCCTGCTGGAAGGCGCGCGGTACCTGCGCCGCCTCGAGTACGGTTACCGCCCACTTGGTAACCGGGCCGGCAATGGCTTTGATATCGACTGCCTGGAAATCTTCCTTGTGCAGTTTGGATACCGGCGCCTGACCGGTAATACACAGGATGGGAATGGAATCCGCGCTGGCGGAGTACAGCCCGGTCACCATATCGGTGCCGGCGGGGCCGGAGGTGCCAATACACACGCCGATATTGCCGGCTTTGGTGCGGGTATAGCCCTCCGCCATGTGTGAGGCGCCCTCTACGTGTCGCGCCAGGGTGTGATCGATTCCACCTACTTTGCGCAGAGCGGAATAGAACGGGTTGATTGCCGCACCGGGCACGCCAAAGGCAACATCAATGCCTTCTTTTCTCAGAACGTGAACCGCGGCTTCAGCAGCTGTCATGCGAGCCATAGTTTTCTCCCACTGAAGATCGCTTCTTCAGAAATTGCTTGGTTATTCTTTATTCCTGCACCGGTACAGCTGGTGCTTTTGGAGCTTTCTTTTTTCGTCGTTTCCGCGCACGCGGGAATTCAGGTTCTCCGGGCTCTGGATCCCGTACCGGATCAAGTCCCGCATGACGTACGCCGGGATGACGCTTTATTCAGTTCAGGCAGTAGCCAGGGCTTCTTCACCGACCACAACATCCTCTACATGCACCCGGATATCCATCGGGTACTCATCGCAGTTTTTTCCTTTACCTCCGCGATCGACCACCACAAACTCTCCCTTGCGCTCGATTACCGACTGCACCCCGTGCCACAGCCCCGCGCGGTAATTCACGCCCTGACGGCCATCGGTAATAAATGCGCGCACATCTTTTGGATCAATGGTTTCGCCCTTGGGCGCCACCACGATGACAAAGCGCTCTTCGTGCATTGGAATAAACGCCTGACTGCCCAGCGGGTGTCGCTCGAGGTAGGTCAGTTCCAGTGGCAGTTCAACAGGCTCACTGATGAAAATACTCACCAGCGGGCGCGCTTCTTCACCCAGAGTTTCGACCTGTACCAGGTCGTGATAACGCTGCGCTTTGCCACCGTTGATGGAAAAAGAATCCGCGTTACGACTGTCGATGACATCGCCGTAGGGCGCGAAGGCTTCTGCGGTCAGCGGTTGTGCCTTGAGTTCGAGCATGGTGGTTCTCTCCATTTTTTATTGAAATTTTGGGCGCATGTGGGCCGTGCGTGAAGCGCTGTAGCAAAGGAGCACAGCCAAAATTTTCAGATCAAGGCGAGAATGCGCTGGAATAGTGGTTCTATTTCGAGCTTTCTCAACGCAGAGCTGGACATTTTGGCGAAGCGAACTGTTACAGAGCTTTGCGTACGGCCCACTCCTTCCGTGTATACGCATAGCAATTAGCGCTGCCCGAATCCGCCCAGCTTCATTTGACGGTTCACGTCTTTGTAGAGGAGGTATCGGAACGGGCCGGGGCCGCCGGCATAACAGGCCTGGGGGCAGAAAGCGCGCAGCCACATGTAGTCTCCCGCCTCGACTTCCACCCAGTCTTTATTCAGCAGGTAAGCCGCTTTCCCCTGCAGGACATAGAGGCCGTGTTCCATCACGTGAGTCTCCGCAAACGGAATCACGCCGCCGGGCTGGAATGTCACGATGTTCACGTGCATGTCGTGCCGGAAGTCCTCGATATCCACGAAGCGGGTAGTGGCCCAGCAACCCTCGGTGTCGGGCATCTCGATGGGTTTGATATCTTTTTCGTTGGTTACAAACGCTTCCGGCACATCAATGCCTTCCACACGCTCGTAATATTTTCTGATCCAGTGAAAACGCAGGGTGGAAGCGCATTCGTTGTGTACCTTCCAGTCACTGCCGGGCGGGATAAAGGCATAGCCGCCCTCTTCCATGCGGAAGCGTTGGCCGTTGAGGGTCAGAGTCAGCTCCCCCTCCACAACAAACAGTACGCCCTCCGCGTTGGGGTCTGACTCAGGGCGGTCACTACCACCACCGGACTGCACTTCCATAATGTACTGGGAGAAAGTCTCGGCAAATCCTGATAATGGGCGCGACAACACCCACAGGCGGGTCTTCTCCCAGAACGGCAGGTAACTGGTGACGATATCGCGCATGACACCTTTGGGAATGACCGCGTAGGCCTCGGTAAATACCGCGCGATCAGATAACAATTGTGTCTGCGGCGGATGCCCTCCTTTGGGTGCGTAATAGGTATGCATTGGGTACTTCAAGTTAGTCATTGTTAATCCAGTGCTGTGTCCAAACTGCTACAAACCGATTTTTTATCTGCCCTTCGGAATTCACCTTGGGCGGGGTGGTGTTCTGCCCAGTGACGGGCAATATCGACGCGACGGGTTACCCATACCCGATCGTGCCGCTCGATATGATCGAGAAATTTCTGTAACCCGCGGAACCGGCCTGGGCGCCCGACCAGTCGACAGTGCAGACCGACGCTCATCATTTTTGGGGTTTCCTCCCCTTCGGCATAAAGCACATCGAATGCATCGCGCAGGTATTCGAAGAAGTGTTCGCCTGTGTTGAACCCCTGGGGCGTGGCAAAACGCATATCGTTAGTGTCGAGGGTATAGGGCACCACGAGATGACGGTGTTGCACGCCTTCACTGTCTGCTCCCAGGGTCCAGAACGGCAGGTCGTCGCCGTAGTTGTCGCTGTCGTACAGAAAGCTGCCCTCATCCAGCACCAGGCGCCGGGTATTGGGGCTGTCGCGCCCGGTGTACCAGCCCTGCGGCTTGTGCCCGTACAGTTTCTGAAAGATCTCGATGGCACGACGCATGTGCTCGCGCTCTATGTTCTCTGGCACATGCTGGTAGTGAATCCAGCGCAACCCATGACACGCCACCTCGTGACCGAGCTCCTGAAAAGCCAGAGCCACTTCCGGGTGACGCTCCAGCGCCATGGCCACACCGAATACCGTGAGTGGCAGGCCGCGCTGTTCAAATTCTTTGAGGATCCGCCAGACCCCTGCACGGGAGCCGTACTCGTAAATTGATTCCATACTCATATGGCGATCGGTATAGGCTTCCGCACCCACGATTTCCGAAAGGAAGCGCTCCGAGTGACTGTCTCCATGCAAGACACAGCTCTCCCCGCCCTCTTCGTAATTCAGCACAAACTGCACGGCGATCTTTGCCCGCCCGGGCCAGTTGGCCTGGGGCTGCGCACGCCCGTAGCCGATCAGGTCACGGGGATACGAATCGCGGTCTGAAAAATTCACGGTGGTTATTCCTTTGCTTCGCTGCGGGTACTTCTGGCAACCGGCCGCCGGAGACGCTCAGCAGCGACCCCATCCGAGGTTTCTCCGGCGACGAGCCTCACATTGAATACAATCCTGTGGACCAATTTGGCAACGCTTTTGTATACAAGAAAACAATATAGTGTATTCAAGAAGAATGCAATCACTGCATGGTGATTTATCGGGAGATTTTTATGGGTGCGCCGGGAAGCCGCGGCGACTGCCGCGCCTAAAAAGTAGAAAGAGGAATGGGAATAGATTTCAGGTACAGGAAGCGAGTGCAGGGTGGATAAGCGTTGCGCCTATCCACCATAAAGGGCTTGGAAGAAGGATCAGGCTGGGGAGATCAACTGCCGAAAATACTGTAGAGATCCGGCACTTCTTCGGCACCCTCGACGATAGACAGGGAAGCTTCTACTGACTTCAGATGATTCAGCATAAACTGGGAGGCGCCGGCCCCATCCCCATCTTTCAGTAAGCGTACGAGTTCATTGTGATCGTGGGACTCACACCCCATAGGCTCACCGCCGGAACTGCCGTAAACCGCCAGGATCAACGAGGAGCGGGAGCACAGGCGCCCGACAAACTCCGCCAGGGTTTTATTCCCCGACATCTGCGCAAGGCGCTCGTGGAATTCCGAGGAGGTGCGGATCGCGAGGCTTTTATTCCCCTCCGCCAGTGCATTCACTTCCCGCCGGGTCAAGGCATCCAGCTCCATCAGTTCTCCCGAAGTGATGCGACTCGCGACCTCAGCCATCAGGCCACACTCCACCATCTGCCGCGCCGCAAACACCTCGTGCGCCTCATCCGCGGTGGGGCGGGCAACACTCGCACCGCGGCGCGGCGCGATGGTCACCAGCTGCTCTATCGCTAGGCGTTGCAACACCTTGCGGATACCGGTGCGGCTCACGCCAAACACTTCTGCCAGCGCATCTTCACGCAGACGGGAGCCCGGTTTCAGACGGTGTTCGACGATGGCGTCACTGATCGACTGATGGATCGCATCTTCGCGCTCAGTACCATCCTGACGTTTGCGCTTGGTACCGGGTGCCGCGCCTGCTGTTGCTTGAACCATTCTCCTCGCGTTCCTGTATTCAGATAGTGGTATTGGAAACCGCCTATTGTATACAAAAACGGGATAACAATCCTATTCGCGCCAGGCAGCAATCACTGCCCGCTCTTCGTCGCTCATGCCGGTCATATTGCCAAGCGGCATATACCCACTGGCCACCGCCGCCTGAATCTTGGCTTTGGTCCGCTCGATCTGCTCGCGGTTGTCGAAGGCAAATCCGGCGGGCGGTGCTGAGAAGCCTGGCTGAGTCGGCGCCTGGGAATGGCAGGAGGCGCAGTGTTGTTCCACTAAAGCGAACGGGCCTTCCTGCTCTTCATGTCCAGCTTCAGATTCCGGCTGTTGACCCGATTCCACGATTTCTGCCTTCGTTTGCTCGTCAATTTCTGCAGCCGTTTCTTCTTGGGGTGCTTGCTTTGCGTCACTTGCTTTGGCGTCATTCACTGCGGCAACCTTCACTTCTTCGGGCTGAGATGGATCATTTGTCTGGGCTGAGGACTCTTTCCCCGCTGAGGGCTCTTTCCCCGCTGAGGGCTCTTTCCCCGCTGAGGGCTCTTTCATTTTCGCTGAGAGCTCTTCCCCCTCCGCTGGTGCGCTTTTTTCCTCCGCTGATGGCTCATTCACCCCCGCTGACGGCTCCTCCACCTGCGCCACCGGGGCTTCAGGCTGGGGTGCCGCCTGTGGCGAGACGATCCAGAAGGCGACCATGATCATTGCTACACCGGCGACCGGGTAGGCGGGTTTGATCTGGCCCGAGTGCATGAGTACGAAGAATTGACGGATGGTAGCGCCGGCAAAAATAAACAGGGCCATGATTACCCAGGCGTATTCATGGGTGTAGGTGAAGGCGTAGTGGTTGCTGATCATGAGCAGCACTACTGGCAGGGTGAAGTAGGTATTGTGTACGGAGCGCTGCTTACCGCGTTTGCCGTCCAGCGGGTTCGGTTCTTCACCGTTTTTCATGGCGTTGACCATGCGACGCTGCCCGGGAATGATCCAGAAAAATACGTTGGCAGACATGGCGGTGGCCATGACGGCGCCGGTCATGAGGAAGGCGGCGCGGCCGGCGAACAGTTGGGTGCTGACGTAGGCGACGCCGATCATCATGACACCGACGGCAATACTGAGGAGGCCGTCCCGTTCCATGTTGGGGCTGATACGTTTACACAGTTCGTTGTAGATGACCCAGCCTGAAAGCAGAAAGAGGATGGCGGTGAGGTTGGCTTGCCAGCCGGTGAGGTTTGCAGCCCACGCCCAGTCGCTCTGGGTGTTGATGAGGTAGAAGGCCGGGTTGGTCATATACAGCAATATGAACAGGGCGAAACCGGAGAGCCAGGTGGTGTAGGATTTCCAGAAGGACCAGTGGAGGTCGTCCGGTAGCTTTTCGGGGCTGGTTGCGTATTTCTGGTTGTGATAGAAACCGCCGCCGTGCACGGCCCACATTTCTCCGAAGACGCCTTTTTTGCGGCAGGCTTCGCTTTCCGGTTTTTTCAGGCCGTTGTCCAGCATGACGAAGTAGATGGATTCGCCAATCCAGGCGATGGCGGCAATCACGTGCAGCCAGCGCAGCATAAAGTTTGCAAATTCCAGGATAAAAGATTCCATAGCCCGCTCTCTTCTCGCATTATTTTTTTGAAAAAGTGCAAAACTCAGGTCTTGCCCTTCCGGGCCCACTCTCTCCGTATAAGCAGGCCCTGTGGCGGACGGGCACCGGGTATCGGTTTTCAAAACCGCTGTAAACCCATCCCTGGGCGCTGCGGCGCAAACATCCTGTTTGCGACGCTTTTGAAAACCGATCCCCGGCACCCGCCCTTCGCATCCGGCTTTTGGCTTCGTTAGCAAGCCAGAAAAAAACGACTCCCTTTGAACTCTTGTCAGCTACCCCGGTACGTGGAGTAGCTGTACGGGGACACCAGCAATGGCACGTGATAGTGCTGCGAAGCATCGGCAACGCCGAAGCGCAGCGGGATCACATCCAGAAAGCGCGGCTCGCCGTTTTTGTTGCCCTGGCGGCGCAGGTAGTCGCCGGCATGGAACACCAGCTCGTATTCACCGACTTCGAGGTCATCACCTTCAAGGATCGGGCCGTCGCAGCGTCCGTCGTCGTTGGTGACCACCTCTTTCAGCCAGGTGCGGTTGCCGCCGGTCAGGCGGTATACCTCTACCCGGATCCCCTGCCCCGGTAGGCCGAGAGCGGTGTCCAGTACATGCGTGGTCAGTCGTCCCATGGTTTTCTCCTGAATCTGTCTTCTCGCTATTACTTGCCCATTACCAGCTGTTTATACGGTTGCGCTCTACACCGTTGCATGCAGCGCCCATGTATCAGGCTGGTGATTACAGCGCTATCTGTACGCTGCATTATGGATTCATTTTTACACCAATTATGGATACATATTCAAACACTTTTTGTATACAATGAATACATCAAAATAAATACACCTGTTTTGCACCCGCAGGAGGGATTGATATGACCGCAATGACCGAGGCACTGAAACTGACGCCAAGCCCGAGCTCGCTCACCCGTGAGGATTTTGTTGCGCAGTTTGGGGATATCTTCGAACACTCGCCCTGGATTGCCGCTGAGGCCTGGGATTCAGGGCTTACCAGTACCCATGACGATCCTCTGGTGCTGGCGGAGTCGATGGCGGAGATTCTGCGGAGTGCAGCGAGCGAGCGGCAGATGCAGGTGATCTGTGCTCACCCGGATCTGGCGGGCAAGGCGGCTCTGGCCGGTGAGTTGACGGATGATTCGACCAGGGAGCAGGCCGGCGTGGGCCTGGATCAGTGTACGCCGGAGGAGCTTGCGCGTTTCGAGACGCTGAACAATGCCTATAAGGAACGCTTCGGTTTTCCGTTCATCATGGCGGTGAAAGGCAGCAACCGGTTTCTGATTCTGGATGCATTTGAAGTAAGGCTGAAAAACAGCATTGAAGAGGAACAGAAAACCGCAGTGGAACAGATCAACAAGATTGCGCGTTTGCGGCTCGTAGATAGAGCTGAGTAACAACCTAAAAGTTGCACCGACAGGTACCTCGCTTTTAGCTACAAAGCGATGCTCTTGATGCGAAGGTGGAGTGCTGGGGATTGTTTTTCGGAAGCGTCGGCGACAGGGACGTCGCCGCCGCAGCGCCCATGGATGGGTTCACAGCGGTTTCGAAAAACAATACCCAGTGATCCACCGCCACTGCACGGTAAACGAGCGAACCACTGAACGCCGACCAATAAAAATGCCCGAGTATTACTACCCGGGCATTTTCATAACGTGAACTCAGTAGTTAAAAGTAAAACTTCACCAACGCACTTACCGCGTTCTCGGTATCAATGGCGCGGCTACCGAACTTGTTGCGCCAGTAGGAGTACTCGATACCGGCAAACATCACGCCCGGATTATCCGTCAGGCTGCCCACATCCAGAGTCAGCTGTGGGTTGATATGGGTCTCGGCGGCCTGGGCGCCGCCGACACCGGAGGAATAATCAGCATAGCCATCGAACAGGAACTTGGCAGAGCCAATCTCGAACGGCGCGCCCCAGGTAATGGTTGCCTGCCAGTCGTTGGGGTCATCGAACGCGGTATTGTTATCCACGTAATATACATTGGTATTAAAGTACTGCAGACCGGGCAAGTCCCAGCTTACGCCAACACCCGCGAGATAGTTATCCGCATCGGCGCCACCACCAAACTCATAAGTACCTGCCAATAGTACATCTTTTATTACACCAAACTGCAGGTCGTTGCCCGTCAGCCAGCTCAGGCTGACCCGGGGTGCAAACTCGCCGTAGAGATCATTGACTCCGGTGTCTTCATCTTCGACCTGATAACGGTCAATAAAGAAGAAGCTGTCACCCCAGTTGTTGGCGGCGATATTTTCAAAGGTGAAGACAGTGGCATCTTCCCGTACACCGCCGAAGGTCTGGTACTGGCCACTGTGCAGTAATGACAAGGTCGATGTGCCGAAAAAGCGTTCTGCATGTGCCGCCGGTGAAATGGCTGCGGCCACTGCGGTGGCCATCAGGATTTTTTTGAATACTTTCACAACTCAGTCTCTCAGGTTATTTTTCTGGAAATGCGCTTGGGATTGCGCATGGTCGAAATTGGTCGTCGACTGCGAACTTCCAACAACCGGATTGCGAGCTCTTGGTGGCCCGTTAATTCCTCAATATCCGTGCCCCACTCGAACAGGCAAGGGGCCGTCCAAGCCGGGAAATAATTCCCGGCAGGATATGTGCAGGTGATATCGGTTCAGTCTTGCTTGAGGGTAAAACTCAGAGAACGTCGCGCTATAAAGCGACTTACAGGAACGCAAACTTCGCGATAAAAATCACACTCAGCACATACAGGCTGATGGACACTTTCTCATGCTGCCCGGTAAACAGCTTCATCACGGTGTAAGTCAGGAAGCCCAGGGCGATACCGTTGGCAATGGAGAAGGTCAGCGGCATCATCACCACAGTGACAATCGCGGGAATGGTATCGGTGTGATCCTTCCAGTTGATGTGCGCCATACCACTCATCATCAGCATTGCGACATAGATGAGGGCACCAGCGGTAGCGTAGGCCGGAATCATGCCCGCCAGCGGAGCAAAGAACATAGCCAGCAGGAACAGGATACCCACGGTGACAGCAGTGAGACCGGTGCGGCCACCAGCGGCAACGCCGGACGCGCTTTCCACATAACTGGTTACCGGTGGGCAGCCGACGAAGGAACCCATCACACTGGAGGTGGAATCCGCTTTCAACGCCCGCGATAGGTTCTTGATGCGACCATCGTCGTCCACCAGGTGCGCGCGGTGTGCAACCCCCATCAGCGTACCGGCGGTATCAAACATATTCACGAACAGGAATGCCAGAATCACACTCACCATGCCTACGTTCAACGCACCTGCGATGTCCATCGCCATCCAGGTCGGCCCCAAGCTCGGCGGAGCGGAAACCAGCCCCTGATATTCCACCAACCCCATCGCCCAACCGACGGCCGTCACCCCCAGCATACTGAACAGGATGGCACCAAACATTTTGCGCTGACTGAGAATGGCGATCAGAAGAAAACAGACGCCGGCGAGCAGGGTCGACGGTTCGCCAAAGCTGCCCATGGACAACAGAGTCGCCGGGTTATCCACAACGATGCCCGCCGTTTTGAGGCCAATCAGCCCCAGGAATAGGCCCACACCGGCACCCATGGCAAATCGCAGGCTGAGAGGAATACTGTTCAACAGCCACTCGCGGATACGCGACAGGCTCATGATCATGAACAGTACACCGGACAGGAATACGGCCCCTAAGGCAACCTGCCAGCTGTAGCCCATATCCCCCACCACGGTGTAGGTGAAGAAGGCGTTGAGCCCCATCCCCGGTGCCAGGCCCACAGGCCAGTTGGCATACAGCCCCATCAGGAAACAGGCCAACGCGGCACCGATACAGGTAGCGACAAACGCCGCTCCGTGGTCCACACCAGCTGCGGCCATGATATTCGGGTTCACGAAAATCACGTATGCCATGGTGAAGAAGGTCGTCAGACCCGCCACCAGTTCCGTTTTGATCGTGGTTTCGTGCTGCCGCAGCTTGAATATCCGGTCCAGAAGGCCGGGGTTTGCTGAATTCACAGAACTCGGTATCGCGCTGTCCGATTGATTGAGTACATGCTGGTCTTGCTTGATCGTTTCCACAAGTGATCCTCTCATTATTGTTGTTTCACCCGGAGTACGCACTTCAGTCTCAGGGAGGTGATGGCCTGGCCCGCCTTTCCTGCGTTTTTTACTGCCGTCCTGATCGCCCTTGATTTCCTCTCTCTACTTCCTTTCAGGGTTTATAAACAGTATTTGTTAATTATTTTTTGACTTAAAGGTCAAGAAGTAAGGCCTGATTCGATAATAATTCTGTATACAATGATTGCAACAATATTTTTTTAAATAGTACATCATCTATTAACAATCAAAATAACCATCATATATATCAATAAATTAAGAATTATTTTTACCAAGTAACCGTAAATAAACAGTATGACTATAACGAACCAATATGATCATTTTTCAACCGCCAGACTAGTTCACAGTTATTTTCCGAACTAGTCGACACAATCGCTTGAGTATGAAAATAATTATCGCGCCATTAACCACCCATCGCTCAGGAGATTTGGTCCACGTAGATCGCGGGCATAAAAAAGGGGCCTGCAGCCCCTGAGATATGTAAAAGACAAACTAGACGACATGCGGATTATTTGCGGTGTCGACAGACACCAGCGGCATAAGTGGCCTTAACGGCGCGGTCATCCCCAAGGATCATCAGCGCAAAAAGTTTTTCAGTCAGATTGGACGCCTGCGCCATCCGGCGGCTGATCAGCGGCGTTGCCTGGTAGTCGAGGACCACGAAATCCGCATCTTTACCAGGATCCAGGTTGCCGATACGGTCGTCCAGATACAGGGAGCGGGCGCCCCCCAGAGTGGCGAGATACAGTGCCTTAAACGGATCCAGCTTTTTGCCCTGTAACTGCATGACTTTGTACGCCTCATTGAGGCTCTGCAATTGTGAGAAACTGGTGCCGGCACCCACGTCTGTACCCAGCCCCACACGCACACCACGCTCTTCAAGTAAATCCAGGTTCAGCAAGCCACTGCCGAGGAACAGATTGGACGTAGGACAGAAGGCAACCGCAGATCCGGTTTCACCGAGGCGCTGGCACTCTTCATCACACAGGTGCACGCCGTGGGCAAACACCGAGCGCTCACCAATCAGGCCGTGATGATCGTACACATCCAGGTACCCTTTGCGCTCGGGGAAAAGGGACTTCACCCATTCGATCTCCTGCTTGTTCTCGGAGATGTGCGTATGCATATACAGCCCGGGATATTCGTGAAACAGCTTGCCCGCCAGGGTCAATTGCTCCGGGGTACTCGTCGGCGCAAACCTCGGGGTAACGGCGTAATGCAACCGCCCCTTGCCATGCCAGCGCTCGATCAGCTCTTTGCTGTCTGAATAGGCGCTCTCGGGGGTATCACAGAGGTATTCCGGGGCGTTGCGGTCCATCATCACCTTGCCGGCGATCATGCGCAGATCGAGCTTTTCCGCCTCGGTGAAGAAGGCGTCGATAGATTCCTTGTGAACGGAGCCGAACACCAGTGCCGTGGTGGTACCGTTGCGGAGCAGTTCCTTGAGGAACACCCCGGCCAGTTCACTGGCGTGTTGCGGGCTTTCAAATTTACGCTCGGCGGGGAAGGTATAGGTTTCCAGCCATTCCAGCAGCTGCTCACCATAGGCGCCAATAATATCCACCTGCGGATAGTGAATATGGGTGTCGATAAAGCCGGAGGTGATCAGGGTATCGGTATATTCCACCAGATCGGCATCCTGAAACTGGCCGAGCAGGGTTTCGGCGTGCCCGATGGCGAGGATTTTACCGTTTTCGACCACGAGGAGGCCGTCGTCGAAATATTCGTAAGAAGCCTCGATTCCGACCTCCCGGGGGTCGCCGATACTGTGGAGAATGGCGGAACGGTGGGCTGTGCGATGGGACATGCTGACTCTCATTACTGTTTTATTTTAATGCCGCCAGCGGTCTCTCCCCTCCGCAGGCAGGAAAAAATTAAACCAGTGATGATGGTTGCGTCAAGAAAAACCTGATCAAATGGTCAGAAACTGAAAGGGACATCGTGCCGGACTCGATCCGGCATCCAGCTTCGTACCACTGGATTCCGGGTCAGATCCGGAATGACGATTTGGCTTATTCGAAATCCAGATCCACTTCCACCGACTCAAATGGCGGCACTTCCAGCCCGCATCCGCGCAGAATCACCTCAATCAGAAACTTCGCCGCGTGATCGAAATCCTCCCGGGTGTATTCCGCCTTGTTCTCGATCACCAGAATCTGGGTCTGGAAGTCCGCATAGTGCTGGGTGGAGGACCAGATCAGCAGGATCAGTTGCACCGGGTCCACCGGGGCCATACGGCCTTCATCGATCCACTGCTGTATCACCCCGGAGCGGTCGCGCACCCAGTCGCGCATGTTGGTGCGCAGATGCTCTTTCAATACCGGCGCCCCCTGGATCACTTCCATGGCAAACAGGCGCGATGCCAGGGGATGGGTGCGGGACATTTCCACCTTGGCCTTGATAAACCGCGCCAGGGTCATGGCCGGATCATCTTCCGGCCTGATCGACTCGAGCATCACATTCCAGCGCCCGGTAATGGCGTCGAAAAGGGCGGTGTAAATGCGCTCCTTGTTACTGAAGTAGTAGAGCACGTTGGATTTCGGCAGCTCCGCCCGCTCGGCGATGCGCTGGATGGTGGTGCCGCGAAAGCCATGCTGGGCGAACTCCTCCTCCGCCGCCGCCAGAATCCGCTCGCGGTTGCGCACGCGGATTTTCCCCGGGCGTTTCTTGCGGCCCGGCTTGTCCGGGCCTTCGGCATCCATATCCAGTGCGCGGGCGAGTTCGGCTTCTTCGGTACTCTGACGGGGTTCGGATTTCTGGTGAGGCATAGCGGCAATTTGTGATTGTTTCCTACAAGCGGCCGACAATAGCTCAACCACCGGGCTCAGGCAAAGTGACGCCGCGGCCAGACCAGACTCCACCGCTCTTCCCACCCTTCCTGAAGAACCCAAAACGCGCTTTCGGTCACCGAAAATAATCGACCACATGATCAGCTTTCATGCCGCTCCCCGCTGTGCCACCCGAAAAACCTGACCATTCAATCTAAATTTTTACTTGTCCATTTGGTCAAGAAAATGTAAAACATTGGTTCGCCGGGTTATTCGGAGCGCTGTCCTGGCGGCTCTATGTTCAGCGTGAAGTAGAGATAGAGAGAAAACCGGCCGGCACCTGGAACCAGAAACTAACCAGTGAGCCGGCAAGAACCGTCGCAAAACCAATAAGCAAACGAGAAATGCGGGGATAACAGTGATCGAGTTTTATCTGAATGGTCGGCATCAGCAGCTGGCGAGCGTCGACCCCAACCTCACCGTGCTGGAATGGCTGCGCACACAAGCCCGCCTGACCGGAACCAAAGAAGGCTGTGCTTCCGGAGACTGCGGTGCCTGTACCGTGGCCATCGGTAGCCTTGAACCATCCGACCAGAAATCCACAGGCACCGGCGACCGACTGCGCTACGACGCGGTCAACAGTTGCATCGCCCTGGTGGGCAGCCTGCACGGCAAACACCTGATCAGTGTGGATGGCCTGCAGACGGAACCGGCGCACCCGGTGCAAAAAGAAATGGTGGAATGCCACGGTGCCCAGTGCGGCTTCTGTACCCCGGGCATCATCATGTCCCTGTTCGCACTGCACACCGAAAGCGTCGCCACTGGCAAAACCTCAGACGACGCGGCGCTGATGGAATCCCTCTCCGGAAACCTGTGCCGCTGCACCGGCTACCGTCCGATTGTGGAAGCCGGGCGCAAGGCGGCAGTGCAGAGCTGGGAACCGGCTGACGGGGCCGAGCAGAAAACGTCTTCTTCCGAGATCGACCTGCGCGGCCCCGCCTGGCTGCAGCACCCGGACATGATCGCCACCCTGAAACAGGTACAGAACAAAAGCGTTTCCATCACCGCCGAATCCGGCCGACGCTACGATGCCCCTAACAGTCTCGAACAACTGCGCCAGTTGCGCGCAGAATTCCCCGAAGCGCGACTGGTGGCCGGTGCCACCGATCTGTCTCTGGAAATCACCCAGCTCCTGAGAGACCTGGAACATGTGATCGGGGTGAACAATATTCCCGAACTGCAGCAGATCCGCGAGCAGCAAGACGGGCTCTACCTCGGTGCCGCCGCCAGCTATCGCGCCGCGCAGCACGCACTGGCCAGCCGCTGGCCGCACTTCCACACCATGCTGGAACGCCTCGGCTCCTTGCAGATCCGCAACCGCGGCACCGTGGGTGGCAATATCGGCAACGCGTCTCCCATCGGCGATATGCCGCCGGCGCTGATCGCCCTCGGCGCAGAGCTGGAACTGGACAGCGTGGACGGCGTACGCCGTTTACCGATTCAGGATTTTTTCCACGATTACAAAAAAACCGATCTGCGCAAAAACGAATTTATTCGCGGGGTGTGGATTCCTGCACCGGCGGCGGACGAACAGCTGTTGATCTACAAGATCTCCAAACGTCTGGACGACGATATCTCCGCAGTGCTGGGCGCATTCTGGTTCCGGCTCGACGGCGCCATTGTGGAAGATTGCCGGCTCGCCTTTGGGGGCATGGCTGCCATTCCCAAGCGTGCGGCCCATGCGGAAAACGCGCTCCGCGGCCAGCCGTGGACACTGAGCACCGTGGCCAATGCCATTGCTGCGCTGGACCGTGATTTCACCCCCATGAGTGACGTGCGCAGTTCCGCCGCCTACCGCCAGCAGGTGGCCGGCAACCTGCTGCGCCGCGCTTTACTCGACTCCGCGCGCAGTGACTTCAAGCCCGTCCAACACCACGACCAGAACCAGAAAAAACCGCTGATGGTGACCGAATATGCGTAAACTCCCGGAAATCGATCGCACCCCAAACCCCGCGGGCCACGCCAACAGCGCCCGCGGTGTCGCCGGCAATTCTGCCATGCACGACAGCGCGTGGAAGCATGTGCGCGGCGAAGCCCGTTATATCGACGACATGCCGGAACCGGAAGGTGTACTGCACGCGGCGGTGGGGCACAGCACCCACGCCCACGCCAAGATCAAATCCATGGACCTGTCTGCGGTGCGCGCTTTCCCCGGTGTGGTGGCCGTGCTTACCGTGGACGATGTCCCCGGGCATATCGATATCGGCCCGGTGTTCCCCGGCGATCCAGTGCTCGCCAACGGCCTGGTGGAACACGTGGGCCAACCCCTGTTCGCCGTCGCCGCCACCAGCCTGCGCGCCGCGCGCCAGGCCGCGCGCCAGGCAAAAGTGGAATACGAGCCACTGGATCACGCGGTCACCGTGCACGACGCGCTGGAAAAACAATTGTTCGTGCGTCCGGATCACACCCAGCAGCGAGGGGATTTTGAAAAAGCACTAAACGAATCCCCCCATCGCCTGCAGGGCGCCATCAACGTGGGCGGCCAGGAACACTTTTATCTGGAAAGCCAGGCCTGTCTGGTAGAGCCCAGTGAAGATGCGGGCGTACACGTCCACACCTCCAGCCAGCACCCGTCGGAAGTGCAGACCCTGGTGGCAGAAGTACTCGGCCTGCCGATTCACGAAGTCACCGCGGAAGTCCGCCGTATGGGTGGCGGCTTCGGCGGCAAGGAAACCCAGGCCGCACCGCTCGCCTGTGTGGCCGCGCTACTGGCCCGACACACCGGCCGCGCGGTGAAGTACCGCCTCGCCCGTTACGACGATATGGTGCAGACCGGTAAACGTCACGACTTTTACAACACCTACGACATCGGTTTTGATGACGACGGTGTATTGCAGGGCGCCGACATAATGGTCGCCGGCCGCTGTGGTTACTCCCCGGATCTGTCCGATGCCATCGTCGACCGCGCCATGTTCCATTCGGACAATGCCTACAGTCTCGGCCCCGCGCGTGTCACCGGTCACCGCTGTAAAACCCACACGGTATCCAATACCGCGTTCCGCGGCTTCGGCGGTCCCCAGGGCATGATGACCATTGAAATGGCCATGGACGATATCGCCCGTCACCTGGGCCAGGATCCGCTGGATATCCGCAAACGCAATCTCTACCGTCCGGGACGCGACACCACCCATTACGGTCAGGTGGTGGAACAGCATGTGCTGGCGGAGCTGATGGAAAAACTGGAAATCAGCGCCGACTACCGCAAGCGCCGCGAAGAGATTGTCACCTTCAACCGCGACAACCCGGTGCTGAAACGGGGCATTGCCCTCACGCCGGTGAAGTTCGGTATTTCCTTTACCGTGCAGCACCTGAACCAGGCCGGCGCGCTGGTACATATCTACACCGATGGCAGCATCCTGGTGAACCACGGCGGTACCGAAATGGGCCAGGGGCTGTATATCAAGGTCGCGCAGGTCGTCGCAGCAGCGTTCCAGGTGGATCTCGAGCGGATCAAGGTCACTTCCACCCGCACCGACAAGGTCCCCAATACCTCCCCCACCGCCGCCTCTTCCGGCTCGGACCTTAACGGCATGGCGGCGCTGGATGCCTGTGAAAAAATCAAAGCCAATCTGGCCGACTACGCCGCACAAAAGTTCGGTGTGGACGCAAGCGAAGTGCGTTTTGCCAACAACCAGGTCATCGCTGGCGAACACGCCGTGGACTGGGCCGAGTTTGTGCAGGGCGCCTACACCGCGCGCATCCCGCTGTTCTCCAGCGGCTACTACCAAACCCCCAAAATCCACTACGACCGCAACACCGGCCAGGGCCGACCGTTCTACTACTACGCCAACGGTGCCGCCTGCTCCGAAGTGATTGTGGATACCCTCACCGGGGAGTACCGCATTCTGCGCTCGGATATCCTTCACGATGTGGGCCAGTCCCTGAACCCGGCAATCGATATCGGCCAGATTGAAGGCGCGTTTATCCAGGGCGCCGGCTGGCTGACCACCGAAGAACTGGTGTACGCGGACGACGGCCGCCTGCTCTCCAACGGGCCGGCCACCTACAAGATCCCCGCCGTATCCGACGCGCCGCTGGACTTCCGTGTCAGCCTGCTGGAAAACAGTCCCAATAAAGAGGCCACGGTGTTCCGCTCCAAGGCCGTGGGCGAACCGCCATTTATGCTTGGCATGTCGGTGTGGTCCGCGCTGCGCGACGCCGTCGCCAGTGTTGCCGACTACCGTCACAGCACACCGCTGGACACACCCGCCACACCGGAACGCGTGCTCGGCGCCGTTACCCGCACCCAGGAGTGGCTGGAGCAACAGCGCGCAAAAGACACCGCACATAAGGGTGAAAAGGAAGGTAACAGGAAAGGTGCACCGGCATGATGCAATCCCTCCCCTGGCACAAGGCCGTGGCAGACTGCGAACAACGTGGAACACCCTACGTACTGGTCACGGTACTCGGGGTAGCCGGCTCTGTGCCGCGGGAGCCCGCGAGCAAAATGGTGATCACCACCACCGATACGTTCGACACCATTGGTGGTGGCCACCTGGAGTACAAGGTCATCGAGCGCGCCCGCGGACGCCTCGAGCAGCGAGAATACGGCTTTGACCTCTCGCACTTCCCCCTGGGCGCCAGCCTGGGGCAGTGCTGCGGCGGCAGTGTGGCGGTATTGCTCGAGGCCCATGGCAGCAGTGATGCACGCCTGGTGGTATTCGGTGCGGGCCATGTGGCCCAGGCCATCATGACCATTGCCGGCCAACTCCCGTGGCAGATCACCTGGGTGGATTCCCGTGCGGAAACCTTTCCCACTGAAGTGCCGGCCAATGTCACCGTGCATCACACCGACGACCCGGCAGGCGATGCCGCGGAACTCTGCCACAACGCCCACGTGCTGATCCTCACTCACAATCACGCGCTGGACTTTGACCTGTGCTGGAAGCTGCTCGAACAACAACGTAACGGCAAAGCGCCGGCCTCCATCGGTCTGATCGGATCGCAGACCAAAGCGGTGCGTTTTCAACAACGGCTGCAGCAGCGGGGATTCGGTGAAGAAGAGATTGGCTCCATCCGCTGCCCGGTCGGGCGCACGGATGTACCCGGGAAACGTCCCATGGAAGTGGCGGTCTCCATTACCGCGGAAATGATTGCACTGGTGGCAACGGGAACCGGTACAGCAGAAAAGCAAACCCGACGTGGATTGCAGTGGAACCAGCTCAAGGCATTGAAAGTGGCAGATTCAGCGGAGGCAGTAAACGCGAAGGCCGGCTAAAACCGGCCCCGCCAAACGATGTTCACTCAAGGGTATTAACACCTACCCTGTCTTTTTGACCGGCCTGGTAAACCACTAGCGCCGGTCTTTTTTTAGGCCCCGAATCGCTTCATTTCCCCCGGCGCCGCCATTAAAATCATCGCTCTATCGGATACCAGAGATACCGGAGCACCCACCCATGGGCAGAGCTTACCAAAACCGCAAAGAATCAATGGCCAAGACCTCGAACATGAAGGCCCGGGTCTACAGTCGCTATGGCCGCGAAATCTACGTGAGCGCAAAGTCTGGAGGCACCGACCCCAACGGCAACCTCGCGCTCCGCAGCCTGATCGAGCGCGCCAAGAAAGACCAGGTGCCCAGCCACGTCATCGAGAAAGCCATCGACAAAGCCAAAGGCGGTGCCGGTGAAGACTTTGCCCGCGCCCGCTACGAAGGCTTCGGCCCCGGCGGCTGCATGGCCATCATCGAATGTCTCACCGACAACCCCAACCGCACCTTTGGTGACGTGCGCCAGGCCTTCACCAAAACCCACTGCAAGATCGGCACCGAAGGTTCCGTCAGCCACAGCTTCGATCACCTGGCCATCCTCGTGTTCAAACACGATGACGAAGAAGCGGTACTGGAAGCGCTGATGGAAGCGGATGTGGATGTGACCGATATCGAGAATGAGGACGGCAAACTCTCCGTCTTCGCCCCACATACCGACTACAACAAAGCCAAGCAGGCGTTAATTGAAGCGTTTGGTGAGATCGATTTTGAGGTGGACGAAATTCAGTTTGTACCGCAGACGTATACCACGGTGAGCGGGGATGATGTGGCGCTGTTCGAGAAGTTTACCGCCATGCTGGATGACTTAGAGGATGTGCAGGCGGTTTATCATAATGTGGAGGGTGTGTAGACAAACTTCGCACACTGCCGTTTCTCCCCCAACAGTAGGCAAAAAAGCGCTCCTTGACTGCTGCATAAACCCTGAATGCACTGGTCCAGATTCCGGACTCTGGACCAGATCGTGAAATTTCAGAGCTCTCACACTCTCATCTGGAGGGGCACGCCACTATCTGGAACGGCAACGCCTGTTCCGATAAATGCTACTTTCCAATATCCCAAAAGGCCTATTTATGGGAACTCAAAAGCAGGCACTCCTCTTTCTGAGTCTCTGTCTGCTCTCTGCCTGCAGCAAAAGCACTGCATCAGATAATCAGAAAACCACCAAAGAAGAACAGGATTTCCGCAAGTACGCCACTGCCATCTGCCTGGGATCTTCTTTCAGTGAAGAGTCAATAATGGCCGACGCCAATCGCTCTGCGAATGTCTATTTAGGCAATGTGGATCTCGCCGCATATGACGCCTTGAGAACTCAATTGAAGGAATGGAAGCCAGACGGATTCACCACCAAGAATGGCCCACAGGCCGCCATTGCTCGCTGTATGGAATTCTCGGAATCTGAGGCAGTCAACGATGTATTCCTACAGTTTGATCCCTGTGGGAATGAGGAAGCCTGGCTAGACGAAAAGGACTTTACGGCTCAATGCAAATGACTCATTGAAAGTGAAGAACTGACCAAGTTAAGCGATTTCATTGAATCGCTTTCGTATCAGCGAAACCACGCGAAATAAAGGGCCATCTAATTAATCAACCGGCCAGTAGATCCGCACAAGTGGTACCAGTGCCCGGCCTTCCAAATCGAAACTCTCGTAGTGGCTGACAATCAAATCGGCCAGATCGTCGAGGTCGACTAGGGTGAGCGGGAAAGTAGAACGGTCGGCCTCGTAGCGCGCCTCTCGGCTGAAGCCCCCCGTGCTGACGAACAGGCCGGAATCCCCTTCCCTCAGCGCGCCGATAAATCCGCGGATTGCCGGGGCACCCATGGATCCATCGCGGTGCTTTACCTCCGCCTTGATGCGCGGCTGAGTAAGGCCAAGGCCGTCAGGTGAGGCTATAACGTCGACACCGCGATCCGGGCCCTTGGGGGATACCTTGGCCTTATTTTGACTCTTTTAGGGTACTCATAGTGCCAATATAGGAAATTTTTTAAACCCAATCGATAATTTTGTTTAATTATTTTTCAATATGGGTACTTAAAGTACCTAAATACGGAAAAATATAAACTCTAATTATAGAAACAAGTAAGGAAGAATCCATTGGGTAAATAAGAATGAAGAACGGCTGCTGGAGTGGGCGAAACGCACCCTCAGGAACACAAAAGCCCCGCAATGCGGGGCTTTCGGAAGAAACCGGTCGAACGATCCGGCTTTTGATGTGGTGCCCAGGGCGGGACTTGAACCCGCACGAGCATAGCTCACTACCCCCTCAAGATAGCGTGTCTACCAATTCCACCACCTGGGCAAAAACTTTCGTTTTTGATTTAAGCCTTTCGGCTTACTGAGGCTGCTCCTCAGTTTCTGCTTCGCTGCCGGCTTCCGGCAGTTCGGCTTGCGGCGCTTCCTCTACGGAGGGCAGCTCGTCGGAAGCCGGGGCTTCCTGCTGCACTTCCGGGATGTCGTCGGAAGCGGCCGGTGCGTCACCGGACTGCTCTCTGGATTCGACTGCGGCCGGTACTTGCGGCATGCCGTCGATTGCCGGTGCTTCGTCGCGGCTGGCGAGGATGGCCAAGCCGAAGCTGGTGACGAAGAATACGGTTGCCAGAATTCCTGTCAAGCGGGAAAAGAAATTTCCGCTGCCCTGGCTACCAAATACGGTGTTGGAAGCACCCGCGCCGAAAGAGGCACCGGCTTCTGCGCCTTTACCCTGCTGCAGCAGAATCAGGCCGATGATGGCCAGTGCTGTCAGGATATGGACGATCAATACCAGTTTTTCCATTGTCCAGAAAACCTGTTGCTCGGGCCTTGGCCCATAAATGAAATTTACTCGCTGCCCGCGGTGGCCAGGTTAAAACTGGCACTCAACCCGCCGCGCGACAGATACTTACAAACTCTTCCGCCTTTAAAGAGGCGCCGCCCACCAGGGCTCCATCGATGTCCGCCTGGGCGAACAGTTCTGCAGCGTTTGCACTCTTAACGCTGCCCCCGTACAGGATTTGTACGGATGCGCCTTTGTCGCCCAGTTGCTCGCGGATAAACCGGTGCACTTCCTGGGCCTGTTCCGGCGTTGCGGTCTTGCCGGTGCCGATGGCCCAGACGGGCTCGTAGGCAACCACGGCATTGTGCCAAGTATCCGCCAGATTAAGCTGGCTTACCGCGGCGATCTGCTCGGCGACCACATCGAGGGTCTTGCCGGATTCCCGCTCCTCGAGGGACTCGCCCACACACAGGATCGGGATCAGGCCGGCGCCTTTAGCGGCGGCAAACTTGTCCGCGACCAGGGCACTGCTTTCGCCGTACAGGCTGCGCCGCTCGGAGTGACCAACAATCACATAACGGACGCCGCAATCCTGCAGCATCTCGGCGGATACTTCGCCGGTAAATGCACCACTGGCATGCTCGCTGAGGTTCTGCGCCCCCAGTTGCAGTCTGCTACTTCCGGCTTCCGCCACCTGGGTCAGGTAGGGGAAAGGCGGACAGATCACCACGCTGGTGGAACACTCATCGGATGCCAGCCCTTCGGCCAGCGCCGCCAGCAACTGGTCGGCAAATGCCTTGGTTCCGTGCATTTTCCAGTTGGCAGCTACTAGGGGTGTGCGCATGTGTGCTCCTCCAAGGGGCGCAAATCTTAGCGACATTGCCGGCAACATACAACCAGCGACGCGCAATATTTACCGGTTAATCAACAACTTCCAGCGCGCCGCCGACGATCGGCGGAAATCGGGCCGGGGAACGGGCCTCAGGCGTTGCCGGCCTGCTCCACTACGGCGGCGATATCCGCGGCCAGCTTCTCCACCAGGGCGTGATCCTTGCCTTCGACCATGACCCGGATCAATGGCTCGGTGCCGGACGGGCGCAACAGCACGCGGCCGTTGTCCGCCAGCTCGCCTTCCGCCTCTTCTACCGCCTTGATCACCCGGGCATTCTCCAGCACCCCGTCGCGGCTGGTGAGACGGACATTGATCATGTGTTGGGGCAGCATCTGCATGCGCTGGCTGAGCTGATCCAGCGGCTCACCGAAATCGCTCACCGCGCGCAACACCTGCAGCGCGGAGATGATGCCGTCGCCGGTGGTGGTGACATCGGTACAGACGATATGCCCGGAGGATTCGCCGCCCACGTGCCAGCCATTCTTGCTCATCATCTCCAGCACATAGCGGTCGCCCACCTTGGCGCGAACAAACGGGATCTTGCGCTCTTTCAGGGCCAGCTCAAAACCGTAGTTGCTCATCTGGGTGCCCACCACGCCGTTACAACCGCCGAGGAACTGCTGGCGGTGGATGGCGATGAGGAACAGCAGCTGGTCGCCGTCGATCAGGTTGCCCCTGCTGTCCACGAACATGACCCGGTCGCCGTCACCATCGAAGGCGATACCGAGATCCGCGCCCTGTTCAACCACCACCTTCTGCAGCTGCTCCGGTTTGGTGGAACCGCAATCGAGGTTGATGTTCACGCCGTCCGGCTGAATGCCGATGGCGTGCACCTCCGCGCCCAGTTCGCGGAATACCTTGGGGGCGATGTGATAGGTGGCGCCGTTGGCGCAATCAAGCACGATCTTGAGCCCTTCGAGGGAGTAGCGCCAGGGTGTGCTGGCCTTGCAGAATTCGATATAGCGGCCCACCGCATCGTCGATGCGCCAGGCCTTGCCGAGATCTTTGGCGGTGACCATAGGCAGGTCCAGCGCGGCCTCGATATCCTGCTCTACCTGATCCGGCAGCTTGCTGCCGTCGGCACTGAAGAACTTGATGCCGTTATCCTGGTAGGGATTGTGGGAGGCACTGATCACGATCCCCGCCTGAGCGTGGAAGGTGCGGGTGAGATAGGCGATGGCCGGGGTGGGCATGGGGCCCAGCAGGCCGACATCGACACCGGCATTGATCAGGCCGGCTTCCAACGCGGCCTCGAACATGTAGCCGGATACCCGGGTGTCTTTACCGATCAGGATACGGTTGCGACCGCCGGATTGGTTGGTGGCGCCCAGCACCTTGCCCGCGGCATAGCCGAGGCGCAGCATGAAATCCGGGGTAATGGCGCCTTCGCCTACCTGCCCGCGGATGCCGTCGGTGCCAAAATACTTTCTCGCCATCTTTAAACTCTCTTACTTCTCATTGGTACGCACTCGTACTGATCAATTTCTTTTTCTTTCAAATCGACATCAGGGACAGTCGACCATCTGCTGTAATTTCAGCACGTCTACGGTTTCCGCCACGTCGTGTACGCGGATAATACCAGCACCGCGCTGGGCAGACAGCATCGCCAGCGCCAGGCTGCCGGGCAGGCGCTCGTCCACGGGGCGGTCCAGCAGGCGGCCGATCATGGATTTGCGCGACATGCCCACCAGCAGCGGAATATCTTCCGGCGCCAGTTCACGCTGACGGCGCAGCAGTGTCAGGTTGTGTTCGTCGTTTTTGCCGAAGCCGAATCCCGGATCGTAGATCACCCGCTCGCGGGGAATGCCGGCGGCGATGCAGGCTGCCAGGCGCTCGTCGAGAAACGCACGCACTTCTGCCACCACGTCGGTGTACTCGGGGTTGGACTGCATGGAGCCGGGCTCGCCCTGCATATGCATCACGCAAACCGGCAGCCCGGTCTCAGCGGCGGTTTCCAGCGCACCGTCTCGTTTGAGCGCGCGCACGTCGTTGATCAGGCCGGCGCCGGCGCTCGCGGACTCGCGCATGACGGCGGGGGTACTGGTATCCACCGAAATCACCACATCCAGGCGTTGGGCGATGGCTTCCACTACCGGCACCACCCGCTCCAGTTCCTGCTGCTCGGTCACTGTTGCGGCACCGGGACGCGTGGATTCGCCGCCGATGTCGATGATAGCGCCGCCCTCGCTGCAAATCTGCTCGGCGCGTCGCAGCGCGAGCTCCAGGTCGAGGCCGCCTTGCGCGTAATAGCTGCCGCCGTCAGAGAAGGAATCCGGAGTGGTATTCAGGATGCCCATTACTTGTGGGCGGGAGAGATCCAGAATGCGCTTGCCGCAGGTTAGTTGCATGGGAGGGATACCGCTCAGCAGGAAGTTATTTTAAAGATTTAGACTTACAGGCTTGGATTGACATGCCACTAGCTGGAAAGCCAGCACGCAAAAGCGGGCCAGAGGCCCGCTTTTGCGGACGGGAGCCTGAGCTTCAGGCGTCCCGACGGGGACGAGAGTGCGCCGGGTCAGTGGTCGTTGACCGGGCCGCCCACCGGAGTATCGCCGTCTTTGGCATCGTCTAACGGCTTGGGTGGCACGTCGGAAACTTTTTCCGCCGGGCCGCCACCACCATAGTCGTTGTCGTGCCAGTCCTTGGGCGGACGCACTTTGCGACGGGCCATAAGATCGTCCACCTGCTCCGCATCCAGGGTCTCGTATTCCATCAGAGCGTCTTTCATTGCTTCGAGAATATCGCGGTTCTCTTGCAGCAGGGTCTCCGCGCGCTCGTAACAGGTGTCGATGATGCGGCGCACCTCGGTGTCGATCTCGTTAGACGTATTGCCGGATACCGGGTTGCCATGTCCGGGCTGGCCGGTCTCATCTTCACCGTAGTGCAGCGGGCCGAGTTTCTCCGACAGGCCCCACTTGGTCACCATGTTGCGGGCGATATCCGTGGCGCGCTCGATATCGTTGGAGGCACCGGTGGTCACTCCGTCCGCTCCCAGGGTCATCTCTTCGGCGATACGGCCACCGAACAGGGAGCACAGCTGGGATTCCAGGGCGCGCTTGGACAGGCTGTACTTGTCCTCTTCCGGCAGGAACTGGGTCACCCCAAGAGCACGGCCGCGGGGAATGATGGTGACCTTGTGCACCGGGTCGTGCTCCGGCACCAGGCGACCAATAATGGCGTGGCCGGCTTCGTGGTACGCGGTATTGGTCTTTTCTTTTTCGTTCATCACCATGGACTTGCGCTCGGCACCCATCATGATCTTGTCGCGGGCGCGTTCGAACTCTTCCATGCTCACCATGCGGCGGTTGGCGCGGGCGGCAAACAGCGCGGCCTCGTTCACCAGGTTGGCCAAGTCCGCACCGGAGAAGCCGGGGGTGCCACGGGCGATAGTCTGCGGGTCCACATGCTCTTCCATCGGCACTTTGCGCATGTGCACTTTGAGGATCTGTTCACGGCCGCGGATATCCGGTAGGCCGACGAATACCTGGCGGTCGAAACGGCCCGGGCGCAGCAGGGCCTTATCCAGTACGTCGGGACGGTTGGTGGCGGCGATGACGATCACGCCCTCGTTGCCTTCAAAGCCGTCCATTTCCACCAGCAACTGGTTCAGGGTCTGCTCGCGCTCGTCGTGGCCACCGCCCATACCGGCGCCGCGGTGACGGCCTACGGCGTCGATCTCATCGATAAAGATGATGCACGGAGCCTGTTTTTTGGCCTGCTCGAACATGTCGCGCACCCGGGAGGCACCCACACCCACGAACATCTCCACGAAGTCGGAACCGGAGATCGAGAAGAACGGTACCTTGGCCTCACCGGCAATCGCCTTGGCCAGCAGGGTTTTACCGGTACCGGGAGGGCCCGCCATCAGTACGCCGCGGGGAATGGCACCGCCGAGACGCTGGAACTTGGATGGGTCCTGCAGGAACTCCACCAGCTCCTGCACGTCTTCTTTGGCTTCATCCACCCCGGCCACATCGGCGAAGGTGGTCTTGATCTGGTCTTCACCCAGCAGGCGCGCCTTGCTCTTGCCAAAGGACATGGGGCCGGAACGCCCGCCGGCGCCGCCCTGCATCTGGCGCATGAAGAACATGAACACGGCAATGATGATCAGGATCGGGAAGCTGGCCACCAGCAGCTGCTGCCAGATGCTGGGGGATTCGGGCTCGCGGCCGTTGAACTGCACGCCACTGCGCACCATCTCGTTGATCAGTTCATCGTCAATGATCTGCGGCTGGATGGTTTTAAAGTGGC
The DNA here is from genome assembly GCF_020991125.1 of Microbulbifer celer. Classification (NCBI taxonomy): domain Bacteria; kingdom Pseudomonadati; phylum Pseudomonadota; class Gammaproteobacteria; order Cellvibrionales; family Microbulbiferaceae; genus Microbulbifer; species Microbulbifer celer. Next base: position 355,551 of record NZ_CP087715.1, on the reverse strand, counting down.
TGCCATCGGCTTTTTCGCCGGTGATGACCAGGCCGTCGACCAGTACGTTTTTCACCTGACCGGCCTGAACGTCCTCCACAAAGGCGGAATAGTTGATGGATTCGTCCCGGGATTGCGGTTTGAAATTCTGAAAGACCATCAGCAGCACCGCCGCGATGATCAACCACAACACCAGATTCTTTGCCATATCATTCAAAGGGATTGCCCTCTTGCCGTTGCCTTTGCAGGTACATCCATTCCACCCAGTATAGGCGGCGGTATAAATCGATTGTGTCGGCGCCGGTCTGGCGCCGAACAGGACCCGTGGTGACGGGCCGGGTTCAGCCTTGCGGTGTGCTTCTACGACGCCTTACTGCGATCGGCTCCCTACACCAGATAGCTGTGCTATCGGCTGGTTGCAAATCCGCTACCGTCCTGACCGCCTTCCTTTTGTGCCTTCAGGCGGTCGCCGGTCAAACCACAGCCTTTTAACACACAGAGACGCCGGCGCCCAAACTTTCGGCCGGCGAATCTGTGAGCGGGTCATCCCTTGAAGCCTTTGGCCACCACGTAGACCTCTCGTGAGCGCGGCCGGGATGCACCGGGCTTGCGGGTCACCACGGTCTGGAAGCGGGCGCGCAGGTCGCGGTAGAGTTCGTCAAAACCCTCGCCCTGGAACACTTTGGCCACAAAGGCACCGCCCGGCTTCAGTACATGACCGGCCATGTCCACCGCCAGTTCCACCAGATACATGGAGGCCGGCTGATCTACAGCACGCACTCCACTCATATTGGGGGCCATATCAGAAATCACAAGGTCGGCGCGCTCTTCGCCGAGGGTTTCCAGCAGGGTTTCGAATACCGATTCTTCGGTAAAGTCCCCCTGCACAAACTCGACCCCGGCGAGGGCGTCCATTTCGAGGATATCCGAGGCCAGCACACGGCCTTTGTGACCCACCAGTTCCGCCGCCACCTGGGACCAGCCGCCGGGGGCGGCGCCGAGGTCCACCACGGTCATGCCGGGTTTGATCAGTCGGTCTTTGTCCTGCAGTTCCTGCAGCTTGTAGGAAGCACGGGATCTGTAGCCTTCCTTCTGGGACTGTTTGACGTACTGGTCGTTAAAATGTTCACGCAGCCAGCGATGGCTGCTCTTGGATCGGCCCATCAGTTACAATACATCGTCAAAGGGTTGATCGGGCAGGAGACACAGACTGCCATCAGCCGTGCCACTCGCAAGCCCCCCGTTCTTTCGAATCTCCCGATTCTCTCGGTTTTCTCGAACCTGACGGACGGAGCCTGCCACTAATCCTACTGGAAATCCTGCTGTAAGGATGGAGTATTGTATGCCTTTAACCGCCGAGCGTAAAAAAGCCCTGCGCACAGTCGGTCATAACCTCAAGCCGGTGGTCACCGTTGCCGACAAGGGACTGACCGAAGGGGTGCTCGAAGAACTGAACCGCGCACTGGAAGATCACGAGCTGATCAAGGTGAAACTGGCGGTGAATGACCGCGATGTACGCCGCGAAGTGATCGCAGAACTGTGCCAGAAAAGCGGCGCCGAACTGGTGCAGGAAATCGGCAAGATCGCGCTGATCTTCCGCAAGGCCGAGAAGCCCAACGCACGGCTATCCAACCTGCTGCGCCCGTAATTGCCCACCGGCTACCACACCTGAACGGGGCACAGCATCGGCCTGCCCCCGCCCCGGGGCTGGACGCCCGATCCAGCCCCACCGGTTGATCCCGACAACTCCTCTACACTGAAAACGAGCTACTGCCCGCGCCAGGCGCCATTCCCAGGCGTATTTCAATGTACCGGAGGCCCCCTGTGAAGATTCCGCCCAAGATCTGGGTGCTACCTGCCCTGCTCTGCGGTGCATTGCTGGCAGCGATTTCCGGTAATGCCCAGAATGCCGAGGACAACACGGCTCAGGACGAGGGGATCAAACCCCGCGGTGAACCTTTCACCCCCCAGCAAGACACCACCCCCACCCCGCCGGAACCAGTAGGCGACGCCACCCGCGATATTCCGGGTTTCCCCAAAGAAGCCGAAGTCTGCGTTGAATGCCACGACCTTCAGGGGGAAGGACGCCCGGGGCTGGGGCCACGCCTCGCCGGGTTGCCGGTGGAGTACTTCCGCGAGCAGGTGCACGGGTTCCAGGCCGATAAGCGCAAAAACACCACCATGCATGTGCTGTCCGGGGAAGTCACAGACCCGGTGCTGAACAGGATCGCCGCCTACTTTTCCTCACGGCCACTGCCTCCAATCACCCCCAAACTCCGTGGTACTCAGGTGGTATTCCGCAACCCGGCGGAGAAACTCGCCTATCAGGGTGACTGGTCCCGCGAGATACCCGCTTGTGTCACCTGCCACGGCGCCTCCGGAATCGGCTCCGGGAATATTCCGCCCCTCGCCGGACAGCAGGAGGCATACCTCAGCGCACAATTGCAGGACTGGAAAAGCGGCAAACGCACCACCGACCAGGACAAGGTGATGACAAAGATCACCAGCCAACTGAGCAAAGAAGAAATAGACGCGCTGGCCAGTTACTTCTCCAATATCGGCCAGCAGGGAGAATAGTGATGCGTCAATTTCTATCCACACTGCTCATCGTTGCGCTCGGCGTGACACTCACCGCCTGTGACCGCGGCGAATCGGGCCAGCCCGATACCGAATTACCGGACCGCCAGGCGCCGATTCCGAACCCGGATGCGGACTCCGGCCTGCCCAGAATCCAGCCGCGCCCTCTGGAGCAGATTCCCGAAGGCGCGTTTGGCGATAAAGTGAAGCGCGGCTATCAACTGTTTGTGAACACCCAGGAACTGCGCGGCAAATATGTGGGCAACGCGCTCAACTGCGTGCACTGCCATATGGATGCCGGGCGCCGCGCCAATGCCGCGCCCCTGTGGGCGGCCTATTTCGCCTACCCCGCCTACCGCAAGAAAAACGACAAGGTAAACAGTTTTGCCGAACGCGTTCAGGGCTGCTTCACCTATTCCACCAACGGCGCCCCGCCACCGGCCGACAGCCCGGAAATGATCGCCATTGCCGCCTACGCCTACTGGCTGGCCATGGGCGGGCTGATGGATCACTTTGGCATCAATGGCGAGGTCCCGGAAATCTCCGACACGGACCTGGTAACCGGAGCCAAACGGGAAGACTTCCCGCTGCCCGTCGACATCGCCAGGGCGCTGCCGGTGGACCAGCGGGACAAACTGCCGGGGCGCGGTTACCCGAAGCTGGACAAGCCTGCGCGCGACTATTCGCCGGAAAAAGGCGCGGAAGTGTATACCGCCCACTGCATGGCCTGTCACGGCCCGGACGGTCAGGGCTACGAAGCCGCAGGGGTTCACAACCTGCCGCCGTTGTGGGGGAAAGACAGCTACAACTGGGGCGCAGGCATGCACCGGGTCAACACCGCGGCGGCGTTTATCCACGAGAATATGCCGCTGGGCAAAGGTATCCAGCTGACACCGCAGCAGGCGTGGGATGTAGCGGCGTATATCAATTCACGGGAGCGCCCGCAGGACCCGCGCTTTGAGGGCGACGTGGAAGCATTGCGCAAACGGTATCACAATCATCCCGGTTACTACGGAAAAGCGGTGGATGGGAAAGTCCTGGGGGAAAATGCGTTCCCGGACTTCAAGCAGATGCAGCAGGAAAATTAAAAAGGGAGAACGCAAGGCGAGCAATAAAAGACGAGCAGAGTGCTGAAAGATTCTCAGCACTCTACTCGGTCAAATCAGTATTTTAAAGCCAGGTGCTTCGGATCCGGTGTCCGCAGGCGTTTGCTCAGTGGATGCTCGCGCTTGCGCAATTCATCCAGAACCAACTGCGCCACTTCCCGCGCGCCCATATGGTTCAAGTGGGTATCGTCGCGCACACCCACCGGATAATTGGGATGCTTGCCCGGGGCGATGTGCATAAAGCGCAGGGCACTGTCCCGATCTCCCATGACCTGGAAATATTCCCGGGTCACCACTTCCATATCGATGAAGAATACATCTTCTTCCGCAGCCACTTCGCGCACCAACGGCGCGTAGGGATGGGTGTGCTTGATCTTGTTGGCACCGTCAAAATAGCGACGGGTGATGGGAGACATCAGGATCGGTTCGGCATCTGCCGCGCGTACATCGTTGATAAAGCGCGCCAGGTTGGCCTTGTATTCTTTGGGCGTGGTGTAGCGGTCTTTTTTGCTTTCGGACTCGTCATTGTGGCCGAACTGGATGACGACGTAATCTCCCGCCTGCAGTTCTTCCATGATGCCGGCCCAGCGGCCTTCCTCGATAAAGGTGCGGGTACTGCGGCCATTGCGGGCCCGGTTGTCCACCTCGATACCGTCTTCAAAAAATACCGCAAAGGGCACGCCCCAGCCGGTTTCCGGGTAGTCCTTGATATCCTTGATGGACATGGTGGAGTCACCGGCCATGAATACCTTGGTGGTCTCGCGCTCGGCGGCCTCTTCCGCCGCCAACGCACTGGACGCGCCGAGGGCGAGGCTGCCCAGTAGTAGCAGCTGTTTTGATAGGGATTTAAAGGTTCTCGTCATCACACTCTCCTTCTTCGAGTTTTTTATCTGTGTTCGCCGGACTGCTGGTATTCCCGGGCTACGCAAAGTCAGAACCGCGTGGGCGGATTGAAGCTCCGAGGTAGCTGTGTCGGCATAGGGGCTTTTGCATTGGGTTTGGATACCTCGTAGCGCAGTACGCCGTAGCTGCCGGCGCAGGACGGATTCAGGTTTTGCACCCAGTTTTCACCGGCGCAAAGGCTGATCGGCGTCAGTCCCAGCAGGTGATCCTCCGCCTGGGGCCCAGCTTCCGGCAGCAGTTCATAAACAGCAGCCTTGGCCCGCTCGCGAATATTCTCATCACCAATGCGGTTGCGCTGGCCCTGGGCCACCACATAATCCTCGGCATAGGGCGAATTCGGCTGGTTGGTGACCGCGATATCCCGCTGGATGCCGTAGCGCAGGCTCATCATGGTCTCCTCGAACAGCATCGCGGTGTCTTCCCACTTTGAGGAATAGGCATAGAAATCGTTGGCGGTATCGGGAAAGAAAAAGTCGGCGATATCCTCTGCCAGATAACTCTTCTGCATTTCACTGGCCTCGGCACCGGCGTAACGCACCTCTGCCAGATCAAACAGTGGCTGGGACAACAGCGGATTGATGCTGGCCACATACTCATTGACCGGGTCACCGGAAGAGGCCTCATTGAAGAAAATTTCGCTCTCATCCAGGCCGGCATCGATTCTGGCCGGCGACATGGCGTCATTGGCGTGGGCCAGTTCGTGATACATCAGAGATCCCAAATCGAGTTCCACCTCCTGCAGAGTACGGCTTTCCCGATTCGCCACCGGGTAGCTGGTGAACGCGTAATTGTTGTTTTTCACGTAGCGCCAGGGCGTGGCGAACTGCAGTGCGGAACCGAAGCCACTGCGGTAATCCGGCTGCTCGTTGATCACGTCCCGCTCAGCCGGGGTCAACCACAGGCTGTCCGGATCCAGATAGATGGCGCCGGTGAGCTGCCAGTAGAACGAGGGGCGGATATCGCTGGAAATGACGATCGCGGTGGTGGACCGCAGCAGACGCGCAAAATCGTGATTGGTCTTGTCCATCTCCCGCAGGAAAGTCTCAAAGCGCTGCCCCATCCAGTCGTGGGAGACCAGCACGTGATCCATGATCTGGTCCACGGTGGGCATGTCGCTTTGCATACCGATCAGCGGCAGCGCTCCCAGAGTACAGAAGCGTTCGTCGGTGAGCTGATTGGAATAGACACAGTCCGCGAGATAATCCCGGTAGGGGCTGTCGCTGCGGTAGGTGTAAACGTTATTCAGAGGCGAGTCAGTGCCGCAGTATTCACCACTGCCATCACAAAAATATTCACTGGTGACCTCGGGGCGGTCCTGCACCACCACATAGGCGGTATCCGTAATCCGGCGGCCATCCACTTGCAGCTCCGCCTCGAATTCCAGCACCCGGTCTCCTGACACCTTGGGCGCGGTGACAAACGCCACCACCTCGTAATCGTCAAACTCAACGGTGGCCGTAGGGCCGGACACCTGGCGGATATTCCAGTCGTCAGGCTCCGTATACAGACCGCTGGCGGTCAGACGCAGGGAGAACTCTGCGCCTTCACTCACCGCGCGGTCCGCCCGCAGGTGTGCGCGGACATCATCGTCGCCCGGGGACACCCACAGGCTGTAGGTGTCCGAGACGCTGTCGCCCTGGCGGTTGGTGGCGGTAAAACTGAATGCATAGGTATCGGCGGCGGGCGCGTCGAAGCTGATCCCGGCGGTGCCCTGACCGGCGAGAGGCACCTTGGGCCCGGCAATCTGCTCCCATTCAAAACGGTGGTAGCCGGATTCGGAAACAGCGGCGACAACCCCCACAGAGTCGTAGCGATCGGCGTTGCTGTCACCAGCAAAAGTTACCGACACGGGCTTCGGCCCCGGCGCGGGGCCGCCGGTATCCGGATCTGAAGAGGAGCCGCCTCCGCCACCACAAGCGGTGAGCAGGGAGACAATCAAGGAGACACTGGAGGTAAACAGGGCGGTTCGAACGGTGCAGGAAAGGTTTCGGTTCATAGTCTGACTTTTTTGTTATAGACCTGATTTGTAAAAGCAGCGTTCAAGGTTATCACCGACGCCAACCAGCGGCGACCGGATGTCGTGTCTAGTGCTCCGAGCAAATTGGCCTGTCCACTTTACTACTCTGTCCGACCAGTCTCAATCCCTTTACTGTCCTCCTGTACTATCCCCCTTATCTACCCCCTCCCCTGTCGTCTCTTACTTCTCATCTTCATCTAACAACGGCTTCAGCAAACAGTGACCCCGCAAACAAAAAACGGGCGAGCCCCGAAGGGCCCGCCCGTTTTTAGAGAACCTCTGACGCAGGTTGCGTCAGGCGCTTATCATCATGCGCCAGCCATTTTACCCAACACACTCTGCAGGCTGTCTTTGGCATCGCCGAACAGCATGCGCGAGTTGTCTTTGTAGAACAGCGGGTTGGCAACGCCGGCATAACCGGAGGCCATGGAGCGCTTCAGCACGACCACTTTGCCCGCCTTCCACACTTCCAGCACTGGCATACCGGCGATGGGAGAACCGGGTTTTTCCACCGCATCCGGGTTGACGGTGTCGTTGGCGCCGATCACCAGAACTAGGTCGGTTTCCGGAAAGTCGTCGTTGATTTCTTCCATCTCCAGCACGATGTCGTAAGGCACATTGGCTTCCGCCAGCAGTACGTTCATGTGTCCGGGCAGGCGGCCCGCTACCGGATGAATACCGAAACGTACGGTCTTGCCCGCTTTGCGAAGCTTGTCGGTGAGGTCGCTCACCGCCTGCTGAGCGTGGGCCACGGCCATACCGAATCCGGGCACGATCACTACGCTGTCGGCGTTTTTGAGGTCGTCCGCCAGCTCGTCGTGGGTGGTGGCAACCGCTTCGCCTTGCTCTTCACCTTCACCACTGACGTCCGCGCCATCGGAGCCGAAGCCGCCCAGGATCACGCTGATAAAGGAACGGTTCATACCGCGACACATGATGTAGCTCAGGATGGCACCGGAGGAACCGACAAGGGCACCCGTCACAATCAGCAGGTCGTTGCTGAGCATGAAGCCGGTGGCTGCCGCCGCCCAGCCGGAGTAGCTGTTCAGCATGGAGATCACCACCGGCATGTCCGCACCGCCGATCGCCGCGATCAGGTGGATACCCAACAGCAGTGCGATGGAGGTCATCACCAGCAGGTTGATGATAGTGGTGGAGCTCTGGTCGGCGGGGATGAACTGCGCTCCCAGTACCACACACACCAGTATGGCGATCAGGTTCAGCCAGTGGCGCGCCGGCAGCATCAGCGGTTTACCGGAGATCAACCCCTGCAGCTTGCCGAAAGCGACGATGGAACCGGTCAGAGTGATGGCACCAATAAACACACCGATGTAGATCTCACTATTGTGCACAATGTGCTCGGCACCGTGCAGGTCCAGGCGCGGATCCAGGTAGCCGCCCCAGCCGATCAGTACCGCGGCCAGACCCACAAAGCTGTGCAGCAGGGCCACCAGCTGTGGCATCGCGGTCATCTCCACCTTGCGTGCCAGGTGGATACCCACCACGGCGCCGACGCCCATGGCGATGCCGACCGGCAGGTAAGCTCCGCTGGTAACGCCGGCAACGGTGGCGATGATGGCAACCGCCATCCCCACCATGCCGTAGTAGTTACCGCGACGCGCGGTTTCATGTGTGGACAGTCCGCCGAGGCTCAGGATAAACATCACCGCGGAGAACAGATAAGCCATGGAAATTACACTATTCATGTCTGCTTCTCCTTAGCGACGGAACATTTTCAGCATGCGGTGGGTCACGAAGAAACCACCGAAGATGTTGATGCTGGCAAACAGCACCGCGATAAACGCGAGCACCGTCACCAGGAAGGAACCGGTGGCTCCCACCTGCAACAGCGCACCGACAATGACGATGCCGGAAATGGCGTTGGTCACACTCATCAGCGGCGTGTGCAACGCGTGGGACACATTCCAGATCACCTGCCAGCCGATAAAGATCGACAATACAAACACGGTGAAGTGGGCCACGAAGTCCGCCGGGGCAGATTTACCCAGCCCCAGCAGCAGTGCACCGGCAATGGCCCAGAAGGCCACCAGCGACAGCGGTGAGGTTTTCTTCTCCGGCTTCGGTTCCACGTCGATTTGCGGCTCCGGCTCTTTCGGCTTCTGCGGCGCGGCAGAGATTTTCGGCGCGGGCGGCGGCCAGGTGATTTCCCCCTCCTTCACCACGGTGGCACCGCGGATGGCCTCGTCCTCGAAATTGATGGTGATCTGGCCATCCTTCTCCGGCGTCATGTCCGTCAACAGATGACACAGGTTGGTGGCATACAGGGTGGAAGACTGGGTAGCGGCCCGGCTCGCGAGATTGGTGTAACCGAGAATAGTCACGCCACTCTTGACCACCTTCTGGTCCGCCTCGGTGAAATCGCAGTTACCGCCCATTTCCGCCGCCAGATCCACAACCACTGAGCCCTCGGCCATGGTTTCCACCATGTCCGCCAGCCACAGTTTGGGGGCCGGTTTGCCCGGGATCAGGGCGGTGGTGATGACAATGTCCACTTCCTTGGCCTGTTCACGGAACAGGGCCATTTCCGCATCGATGAATTCCTTCGACATCTGCTTGGCATAACCGCCAGAGCCGGAACCGTCTTCCTCGATCTCCACGGTGAGGAATTCCGCTCCCATGGACTCTACCTGCTCGCGGACTTCCGGGCGGGTATCGAAGGCGCGCACAATGGCACCCATGCTCTTGGCGGTACCGATGGCGGAAAGGCCCGCAACACCGGCGCCAATGACCAGTACCTTGGCCGGCGGAACCTTGCCCGCCGCGGTAATCTGGCCGGTAAAGAAGCGACCAAACTCGTGCGCCGCCTCGATCACCGCGCGGTAGCCAGCAATGTTGGCCATGGAGCTGAGTGCGTCCATTTTCTGCGCGCGGGAAATACGCGGGATGGACTCCACCGCCAGCGCATTGATGTTTTTGTCGGCAAACTTCTTCAGCAGCGCTTCGTTCTGGGCCGGCTTCAGGAACGCCACCAGGGTGGCGCCACTGGGGATCAGGTCCAGCTCCTCATCACTGGGCTGCTGTACTTTCAGTACGATGCCCGCCTGCCCCAGGCAGTCGGCGGCGCTGTCACTGAGTTTCGCACCCGCCTTTTCATACTCTGCGTCGGGAAAGCTGGCCGCTTCCCCCGCGCCTTTCTCGATTACAACGTCAAAGCCCAGCGCCTGTAATCGCTTAACGCTGGCTGGCGTTGCCGCGACCCGCGCCTCTCCCGGCGCTGTCTCCTTTGGTATGGCAATAATCACCGTTTGTGCTCCCGTTTTATTGATTTCTCATTTTTATTGCGCTCCGGAAAGCGGAGCTTTTCTTGTGAAGGTCAATCCCTCGAATACAGCGGACATTTAATCCTGAAACCGGACAGATTAATACGGGCCGTGAAAAGAAATATTCCACTAAGAACATTCCCGCGTCTGAATTCATGACCGGAGTATTGGCGACCACAGTATTCGTGAAGAGAGCCGAGCATTAAAGGGAAAATATCCGGATATAGGAAATAGAGGATTCTTATTACTCGTTTTGTGGAATTCTATTAAGAACTGCGGAAAATCGCTCAAAAAACCGCACATACGGTTGCCAACGTGACAACATTGCCGAATTTTTGCCTGAAATGTGCTTAAAGCAGGCGATTTCCGACAATCCTCTTATCCCGAACATAAACGTTTGCATCGCACTTTTCATTTCATATAAGGAATTCTTTAATCAGGTATTCCAAAGAGTTTAACTTGAGAATAACCCTTTGAAATAGTTATCAGTCAATATTGGAATAGGTAACAGTTAAAACCAAATATTTGCCAGTTTGATTACCTCGATATTGGTTTTACCTGAAACCGTAATCACTGAAACCGATATCCGAAATAGGCGCCACTGATATCAATTGGCGTTATTTTCCGCGCACAAATCCGAGGTCGGATAAACGGGCCTGTACCCGATCCGAGCGTAGAAACTGCACAAACTGGATTGCCAGGGTGCGCTCGCGGGTGCTGCGGAGAATGACCAACTGATGATTCAGAGCCGGGTAAAAACGCTGAGGGACCCGCATATACTGCCCACGGTTGCCGGAAGCCAGCGCCAGGCTGTGGGGAATCAGCCCCATCTCTCCCTCCCCCTGCACCAGCATGATCTGGGCGTGGCCGGCATTGCCGGCGTAGATCATGCGGCTGCGCAAACGCGGCCAAAGTCGCAGCTTCTTCAACATGCTTACCGCGCTGTGCCCATCTGCGGCCAGTTGCGGATCGGCCACCACCACCCGGTGTTTGCCGCGGCCGAGCAACAGGATCAGCTGGCGCGGTGTCAGTTCTTCACTGGAAAGGCTGGCGAGGGTGGAAAAGCCGGAATTGTGATCGCGGGAGATATCCCGGCTGACCCACAGCGCGAGCTGACCGCGGGCGTAGGTCTGGCGGCTGGCTGGCACAATCAGGGATGCCTGTTGCAACTGCCGGGGGCGGTCGCTGTCGGCGGAGAGAAATACATCGTATTCCCCGCCTTCGCGAATCTGGCTATAGAGCAGGCCACTGGCTCCGGCGGTGACTTCCAGACGACAGCCACACTGCTGTTCAAACTCGCCGCGCAGGGCCGCGAGTGCGGGCAGGAATCCCGCCGCCACCGCAACCTTGAGGGTCGCCGGCGGGCGCGGGCCACAACTGGCCAGTAGCAAAACCGCGAGCAAGATCGGACTCAGCTTCCAGTGCAGCGGCCAATTCACAGTATGCGTCCCGGTTCCAATGGATTCATCCGCTTTCACCCGCAATCGCTTTCCACCCCCAGAGCCACGGTCCTGGAGTCTCGCCACAATTACATACCGGTCAACGATCAAACACCGCGACGATACGGGCAAAGTCCTCCGGGCGATTGGCGTTCAGGTGCCAGTCACCCACCGGCACCGGTAACTGCCTGCAGCCCAGATAGCCGTAAAGAGCACGCATGGAACCAATGGCTTCTCCGGCGGCGGCCGCATCCAGATACCGCACGGTGCGATCGGTCAGCGGCAGCCAGGCGGGCAGATAGTAGTCGCCGAAGCACACCGCCTGTTCCACACCCCGACCAGTGGCACACAGGGTCTGCAACTCCCCGGCGCCCAGCAACGGCATATCCACCGGGATCACCAGCAGCGCATCACAGGGCTGCTCACCCTTGCTGAGTTCTCTGAGCCGATGCGCAATGGCGTGCAGTCCTCCCAGCGGCCCTGCCCGCGGCACACGATCCGGAATACCATTGGCGCGATCGCCGCTGATCAGGACCGGGGCAAAGCATACGCCCGCAGGCGGCTTCACCCCTTCCAGCAACGTCTGCGCGCGGGACAATAACGTCTCGCCATCTGGTAATTCTAGCAGCGCCTTGTCGCGCCCCATGCGACTGGACAGACCGCCCGCCAACACCACGGGACAGACGTTTCTGTGGGTATTGCGGGAGGCGGTTTGAGCATTGGCATCCATGTGGCCAGCTGACACTGGTGGTATGTTCATCTTGCGGTTGTCGCTTTTTTATCTGATCCGGTTGTTCCAATTCCGGTGCTATAGCGCATGGACCGCTAGAAACGCCATACGACTAACGCCTGCACTGCACTCTCATCCACATCGGTGCCCAGTTTGTTGCGCCAGTACTGGTACTCAATACCGATGAACAACTGCTTCGGGCTTTTGAACAGCGCCTTGCCAAGATCCCAGCGAAACTGCGGTTGCGCAAATATCCAGCCTTTCACGGTGCCGAACTCACTGGTGCGATTGTGGATGTATTCAATGTGCCCCTCAATACTGAAGTCCTGATCACCGATACTGAATGGGAAAGCACCATTAAAGTCGATCATGTAGCTGTCGCTTTCTTTCGGCGCACCATCGCCGTAACCAATATCCTGGTATCCGGTGATATCGGTATTCAGGAATCCATCTCCGGGAATGGCCCAGGCGACACGTACCCCCGGTAGGAACTTTTCCACATTGGCGTCCGAGGAGAAATTGAACCCGGCCAGCACACCAAAATCCTCGACCGGTCCAAAGCTCAGATCACACCCGGTAATCTTTCCCAGACTGAAGTTTGGATACCACTCGGCGTAAACGTCCGTGTCATTGAAGCCATCACGCAGGCCATCATTGATGAAATCGACAAAGAAAAAATTGTCGCCATATTTCCAGCCGCTCGCATGCTGCAGGGTAAGAATCGTGGTATCGGCCGTCTCCCCGTTATAGGGATTATCCAGGCTGCCGTACTGTAGCTGCGCTTCGGTCGTTGACCACTCCGCCGCCTGGGCAGACATCACTATCGACGTTAGCGGGAACAGAAGCAGGTTGAAAGCGGCAGGGTTGCGCAGCCGACCGACACTTTTCATTCTGCCACATCCAGATAGCCGTGCTCCTGCAACTGGTGGCGGATTTCCGCCACATCCTCCAACGACACTTCTTGTTCGGCGCCCCCCCAGGCGGTGCGCATAAAATTCACCAGCCCGGCCACCCGCTCGTCGTTCAGCTCACGGTGGAATCCCGGCATACCCGCGCGCGCGTTTGTACGGCTCATACGCTGGGCCGGCAGGCCACGCAGTATGACGGCGATCGTATTGTGTGCATTGCCGCTGCGAATTGCCGCGTTGCGATCCAGGGGAGGAGCAAAGGGAAGGGTTATCCCGCTGCCCTCCCGGCCATGACAGGCGGCGCAGTAGGCGACAAAGTCTGCACGCCCCTGTGTGTATCGCTCTGCCGCAACCTGGGGATCGCCCCTGTCAACGGATACCGCCTGGCTGTCATCAAGCAGGTAGGTAATGATTGCATTGATGTCATCTTCAGAAAGGTGCCTGAGGCTGTGCTTCACCACGCTGTACATTTCGCCAAAGGCAGTGCCGTGCTCACTGGCGCCAGTGGTGAACAGTTGCTGCAGATGCTCCCTGTCCCAACCCTGGCGGCGCAGCGCCGCGGGCCGGATATCGACCGCGTCCCATCCTTCGAGTACATTGCCAGAGAACGTCTCATCCTTTTTCATCGCAAAGGCGAAATTGCGCGGCGTATGACATTCGCCACAATGACCTAACGCATTGACGAGGTAATTGCCCCGCTGCCATTCGGGACTTTTGTTTTCCCCCTGTGCCAGTGGCGATGCATCAAAGAACATCCAGTTCCAGAGGTTCAGACCAAACCGAAGATTCGCGGGGAAATACAGATCGTTTTTCGGCGCCACATACTCTACCGGCGGTAGCTGCATAAAGTAGGCATACAGCGCCGCGATATCTTCGTCCGTAATCAGGTAATAGGACGTATACGGCATCGCCGGATAGAGGTTTCCGTGAACGCCTTTTCCCCGCCGCATGGCGGCCGTAAAATCCTTGAGCGTATAGTTGCCGATACCGGTTTTTTTATCCGGCGTGATATTGGTGGAGTACAGGGTTCCAAACGGGGTGTGAAAGGGCCTTCCACCAATCAGCGGGCGGCCATTGGTCGCCGTGTGACAGGCAACGCAGTCTCCAGCGGCAGCCAGGTAACGACCTTTTTCCACCGCGGACTGCGCGATTGCGCCATGTCCCACCAATAGAGTGAGGAGAAGAGCAAGGAGTCTGTTCATTTATTCCTTCTCCTTCAGCAACCCGGGGGTGGATTCAATAACCTCCCTCACCGCACGGAAGTAGCGCACATATCCGGTACAGCGGCAGATATGCTCACCCAACGCTTTATCGATAACATCTTCCACCTCGTTCGCCGCCACCGGCTCACGTTTGAGACGGTCGAGTAGCGCCGTGGCCGCGTTGACGAAACCCGAGGTACACCAGCCGCACTGGAAAGAAAAATTGCGCAGGAATGCCTGTTGGATCGGCGACAGCGACAGGATTTCGCCCTCGCTATCCGTTTCAGCCTGCCCTTCGACCGTTGTCACCGTTGCACCATTGAAACGCCCCACGTTATTGGTACAGGCGCGCACCGGTGCCAGCGAGCCATCGTCACCTTCGACCACGATTGTACACGCGCGACAGACGCCGATACCGCAGCCGAGTTTGGTGCCGGTCAGGTTCAGGTACTCCTGCAGGAAATCCAGCATGGAGGTGTATTCATCCACCTCGATCGGGCCAACCTTGTCGCCATTCACTATCATCGAAACCGGAATCTTCGCCATCTGTTTCACCTCCTCACAGTATCTGCGGATTGAGCGCGCGGCGTAGTTTTTCCGGCGTGATCGGTGTGTCGGTAAAGCGTTTGCCGGTAGCCTGGTAAATCGCTTCCGCCAGGGCGGGGACAATCGGAATCATCACGACTTCGGCGATCCCTTTGTGCGGGTCCTGTTCGGATTCCGGTGGTAGAATTTCGTGCTGCTGCCGCCACACCGGCACATGTTTCGCCAGGGGCACCTGATAGCGATTAAGATTCCAGGTGCCATTACCCCCTCCCTCGCCTAGGGGCGGCAGAACTTCGTACAAGGCATGGCCGATCCCCATCGCCACCCCGCCTTCAATCTGCCCCTCCACCAACTGGCGCACGATGGGGCGGCCACAATCCATATAGTTCTGCAGTCCGTGAATTTTGACTTCACCCGTGCCCGGGTTTACGGCCACCTCTACCAGTGCAGCGGTGGGCGCATAGTAGGTAACCATCGCATTATTCAACGCGGTGCCGGGATAGCGCACCCCGGTGCGCTTCTGAACCTGGTATTCGTCGGCGCGCACTTTCTCGGCACTGCCGCCGCGGCGCAGTGCCAAGCCATCAATACGCCAGGTGGCCTGCTCTCCATTCACGTCAAAATCCGCCTCGGCCCACTCCCAGCGATTGAAGCCATGCACCATCACGCCGGTGATATCCCCATTGCGGTGGGCCTCTGCAGCAAGTTGTGCCAGCGTCAATGGCGGCAGATCCGCGCAATGCAAACTGCCCTCACGCCACTGCACCTGCTGCCGGTCAAGCTCTGGCCTCTTCCACAGGCGGCGGGCAACGGGCAACAAACTGTGCTGGAACAGTATTTCCGCCGCCCGCTGGGTCGCGTGGCTCTGGAAATACGAGGACATGGACGCGGAACTCGCCATGGCCGTCACCGGTGTCCACAGGGGATCACGGGACATCTGATCCTGGTGTTGCTGACTCATGGTATAGGGGCTTTCAGTCTGGAACTGCTGCAGGGCGTGCCAGGCATCCACCTCCCCCAGCTCGCAGTGGTCTGCGGCCCGCCCGAGTATTTCCTCGAGCAGCATGGACTGGGAGGTGCCGACACCGGTGCCCATCTCCATAAACTCAATCGCCATGACCAGCCGCCCCTTGGCATCAAACTGGATCGCGGTGCTCGGCGCCGCCGCCCCGGTGCCGTAATCCTTGGTGGCGATGGCATAACCGGTACCGAACAGCTGCCCGGGATTATCTCGTTCGAAGGCTTTCTTGCGCTCCGCCCGCTCCCGCCAGATGGGGTGTTCCCTGGCGCGCTCCAGTAATTCGCGGTAGCGCACACTCACCTGAGGTATCGCTCCCTGGGTATTGCGCCAACCGGTCTGGAACGCATTGCGCAGTCGCAGTTCTATCGGATCAATGCCCAGCTCTTCGGCTGCCTGGTTCACCATCATTTCCATTGCCGACATCGTCTGCAGCGTGCCATAGCCTCGCATGGACCCGGAGTCCACATTCATGGATTGATTGGCGACCGAAGAAATATCATTGCGCGGCAGATAGTAGATACTCTGGATCGCACTGGCACCCACCATCGACACTGAGGGACTGAAGTTTTGCCGGCCGCCACCGTCCACCTGCATTTCTGCAATCAATGCCTGAAATTTTCCGCTCTTCTTGTCGATTGCCAGTGTATTGCGCATATGGAAAGGATGCCGCTTCAGACCGGCCTGAAACTGCTCAAACCGGTTATTGGGCAAGCGCACCGGCGCGGTACCGAACAGCCCGGCAACCAGCCCGTAGTAGGGGAAAATAGAGTGGTCCTTGGCACCAAAACCGCCGCCGACGACAGAGGAATGCACCACGATATTTTTTATCTCACCAGAAAAAGTGCTTTCCGCAATCAACTGTGCAGCCAGTTCCTGGAAGTCCTGTGGCGACTGGCTGGTGATGACTACATGTAACGTTTGCTGCGCACGGTCGAGCCAGACGTTAGCCGCCTCCGGCTCCATCATCATCGGATCGACGATCTGGGTATGGTATTCACCGCGCACCAGGTGCCAATTACCGGAAGCGGCTTCACTCCGGATCTGATTGCGAATCTCCTGCGCATAGAAGATACCGCGCTCACTGACGCTGCCGGATTGATCCGCGGTGGTCGGCCACTCCGCTTTGCGATCGCGATAGCTGGGGAAGAAGAGACCATCCTGCAGTGGAGAGTAGAGGTCCTCCCCCGTGGGCCCCTGTGGGCCTTCAACGCGAATGATCCGCCAGCTGGCATAGGGATCTCTCTCGAACGGCGGAGTTTGCTCACCGTAGCGAATCACGCGAGGATTAAATTGCAGGGCCTGTTTTGCGGTGGCGTATTTTTCGAAGTCGTCGAACAGCAGTATGGCCACTGCATGGCCGTAGTAGTGTGGTGAACTCCCCTCGGGCAATAGCATCGCTTCGCCATAGAAAGGCGGCAGTTTCACTTTTTTATCCGCCAGCGTCTGCGCGGTGATCGTTGTATACGGCTGGGCGTCTGTGGGAATCTGACTCCAGTCGACACCATTGAAGCGCCGTTCAACCCGGTCACAACGCAGTATCAGGGCATAGTGTTGTTGCTGCTGCCACCCCGGCATGTCTCTGGCGCGAAAGTCCCGGCCAAATATTTTCTGACCGGTTACCTTGGCGATACCATCGGTACGGAATGCGGGGTCCTGGCCAGCGCCTCGCCAGTTCAGAGACTCACCGATGGCCTTAACCTGCCGGGCGTTGCCTAGCTGCCACAGCGCGGGGGCCGCAAATAATGTGATACCTGCAACGGTGCAGAGTTTGATGAAGTTGCGCCGATCGGGGTGGAATCCTTCCATAATGATCCTTTTTTATTGATCCTTTTTTAGCCGCAATCGCGCCCTGAACAGCAGTGATGGGGATTGAGACTGCGCTTATAGCCGCCGACACCCGATCATCCGCCTGTTTTCCACACCGAGCCCATAGAGCTGCCCACAAAACTAATAGCTCCTAGTCCGCCGAAGTTCCACACGCTCGGCGCCGAATTCCCCAACAGCGCCATCCACTCCAGGCACTAAAAGGGCGCATTGCCGTCGCGACTCGCACCGTCTGCGTGCAAAACTCTGCCAGTGCCAAGGTATGGAATCAGCACCGGGCTTCAGGGCTAGTGGTCCATGCGGAAAATTTGGTAACTAAAGCACACAGTCACAGGCTCCAGAGTGGCGTTGAAAAAACGCAGGACTAGCAGCGTTAATTCAAGCTTTTTCAGCGTCGCCCTGTAGCCTGTGACGAAGTGATCGGTTACGGGGTTTTCCGTATGGACTACTAGATTGCGGCGTCTGGCATCAAGATTGCAGCAATACTGCATAAGCTCCGCAGCGAGCGTGATACCCGGGATTACGGCAACAGGCTGGATCTGGTCGCCTCCACTGCGCTATAAAAATATTGATCTGCGGGTCGGGTACACCAGTGTGCGACGCTGATACATTCAATATCGGTTCCGGCTGCAGTTCGACTTGAAGTTTTAAATGCGATGACGACAACAATCAGTATTCTGCTGGTAGACGACCAACCCGAACGCGCCACCATGGTGGCCGAGCAGCTGACTGCTGCCGGGTACGATCTGCTGGCACAGCTCACCAGTGCCGAGGGCCTGTTGTTCCAGGTGGAGAAGTACCGCCCGGATATCGTCCTGATCGATATCGAGTCCCCGGATCGCGACATTCTCGAAAGTCTCTCGGTCATCAATCAACACAACCCCACGCCCGTTGCCATGTTTTCCGCCCGCGGTGGAGCCGAGTTCATCACCAGCGCGGTGGAAGCCGGTGTCAGCGCGTATATGTCTGAGGGTATGTCTCCGGACCGGGTTGCACCGGCCATCGAAATCGCCATGGCCCAGTTCCGCAGCTACCAGCAACTGCGCCTGTCTCTGGCGCGTACCCAGAAGCAGCTGGACGAGCGCAAGATCATCGAGCGTGCCAAAGGGCTGTTGATGGCCCGCAAGAACATCTCCGAACAGTCCGCCCACCAGACCCTGCGCACCCTGGCAATGAACAGTAATTCCACCATGCAGCAGGTGGCAGAGCAGGTGGTGGAGCATCTGCAGTCACCGGTGCGCTGAAATCGCGGAACAGACCATTGAAGCCCGCGCCCCGCTCACCGGAAGACGCAGTGGCAGAACAGAACAACAGTGAGTATTCGATCGTGACAAGCCTGCAAGCAGAAAAGCGTAACCTGAAGCTGCTCTATCTCCGCCTGACCGACAGCGCGCCCTTGATCGTGGCCCGCGAACTGGGCTACTTCAAGCGATACGGACTCAATGTGGAACTGCAGCGGGAAACATCCTGGGCCACCCTGCGCGATAAATTGATCGGTGGCGCCGCCGACGCCGCGGCCATGCTGGCACCGATGCCGCTGACCGTGAAGCAGACTCTGCCGCACTGTGAGGAGGCCCTGCTGACCGGACTGATCCTGAGCTGCAACGGCAACGCCATTACCCTGTCGGAAAAACTGGTACAACAGCTGAACGTCCCCAGAGGCTCCACCAATGGCGATCTACTGGGCACCGCACTGAAAACACATATCGAGCATCGAAAAGGCAAACCGTCACTGAAATTCGCCAGCGTGTATCCCTTTGCCAGCCACACCCTGCAGTTGCGCCACTGGCTTGCCAGTGCCGGCATCAGCCCCGATACCGACGTCCAGCTGCTGGTACTGCCGCCGGAGCAGATGGTGGATCACCTGCGCCGAGGTGATATCGATGGCTATTGCGTCGGCGAGCCCTGGAACACCCTTGCGGTACAGAAAGGTATCGGTGTGATCGCTACCCCCTGTAACCGCCTGATGCCCGCGATGCCAGAGAAAGTACTCGCGGTCACCGCCAGCTGGCACGAACAGAATCCGGCCACCCACCTGGCACTGCGCGCGGCGCTGCTGGAAGCCTGCAGCTGGCTCAATGATGGCGCCCAACGCCGGGATGCCGTGGGCTTGCTGGGCCGTGAAAATTACCTGAACCTGCCCCGGGAGACGCTGACCCCTTCATTGGATGACAGGCTCAGCATCCGTCCCGGCTCCCCTCCCACCACCAACCCAGGCTGGCACCTGTTTTCCAATTTCCAGAGCGATCATGGCCGCCCAACGGAAAAGAAAGCGCGAGAATTGCTTTCACTATGCAACGAAATTGCCTCCATAAATGAAGAGGAAGCACAAGTATTCCGCGCTGACCTGTATCAGCAGACGCTGGATTTCCTACGCAACCTGAACTCACATAACACGCGCACCGTTTGATGGCAGGGCGCCCAGCAAAAGTGCAGTCATAACCCCAAAACGGGGCGTGGCACTTTATGCTTGCGCCCCACGTATTCTCCCTGCCCTACCACAAGCCGCCGCCGCGCACCGCACAGAGCGAGTCGCACAGCAATGGCACAGATATTGAATATCTTGCAATGAAGGTCGCCGCTGATCCGCTCCGTTCCAGATTCAGACGGCACCTCAAACACAACAATAAGTGAAGCAAGACGGATAGCCGTCAGGCAACGCTTCACCACGGGCAATGAAGTCCACCGGCTACAGCACCGCTGTACCCGTGGACTTTTTTTATGCCCGCAAAACGCTCAATTGATGTAGACCGATGGTGAGAGAAGCATGTCCACTCGATCAAACACCGGTGGGAATCACACCGAATCGCTCAACCTGTTGTCTTTCCGCGGCAACGTAAAAGTACTGCACCTGACGTGGCTGGCATTTTTCCTGTGCTTTTTTACCTGGTTCAGTCACGCCCCACTGATGATGGCGATCGCCGAGAGTCTCTCCCTGACACCGGATCAGGTGAAGACCCTGTTAATCCTGAATGTGGCGCTGACCATTCCCGCGCGCATGATCATCGGCATGCTGACCGACAAATACGGTCCGCGCCTGACATTTTCTGTGCTGCTCGCGGTGGGCAGCCTCCCCTGCTTCGTGTTTGCGCTGGCCGACAACTTTGTTCAGGCGGCGATCGCGCGCTTCCTGATGGGCTTTATCGGCGCCGGCTTTGTGATCGGCATCCGCATGGTTTCCGAATGGTTTCCCGCGCGCCACTTGGGCACTGCGGAGGGCGTATACGGTGGCTGGGGCAACTTCGGCTCCGCCGTCGGCGCCATCTGCCTGCCCGCCATTGCGCTGCTGTTTGGCGGAGAAGACGGCTGGCGCTACGCCATTGGCGTCACCGGCGTGATCGCACTGATTTACAGCGTGATCTACTACAACAGCGTGACCGATACCCCCAAGGGGGCTACCTATTTCAAGCCGAAAAAGATCGGCGCGATGGAAGTGACCAGTGCCGGGGATTTCTTTTTACTGCTGCTGATGAAACTGCCCATGTACGGCGCCCTGGCGCTGCTGGCGTGGAAGCTCTCCCCCGCCGGCGTTGGCCTGTTGAGCGAGTTCTGGACCTGGGCTATTTACTCCGCGTTGACCGGGCTGTATCTGCTGGAGCTGAAAAAAACCTGGAGCATCAATCGCGAAGTATTCAGCAGCCCGCCGGCGCCGATCCACCGCTACAAGTTCAAGCAGGTGGCGATTCTCAACGTGCTGTACTTCGCCACCTTCGGCTCCGAACTGGCGGTAATCTCCATGTTGCCGCTGTTCTTCTTCGAGACCTTTACCCTCGATCCGGTGAAGGCTGGTCTGGTCGCCTCCGCCTACTCCTTCATGAACCTGGTTTCCCGCCCCACCGGTGGCCTGCTGAGTGACAAGTACGGTCGCAAGCCGGTACTGATGATCCTGGTGGCGGGCCTGGCCTGTGGTTACCTGCTGATGAGCCAGATCGGCGCTAGCTGGCCGCTGTACCTGGCGGTAGCGGCGGCCATGGCGTGCTCTTTCTTTGTTCAGGCCGGTGCCGGTGCGGTATTCGCTGTGGTGCCACTGGTGAAACGTCGTTTGACCGGGCAGGTGGCGGGCATGACCGGTGCCTACGGCAATGTGGGCGCAGTGTTTTTTCTGACGGTGCTGTCGCTGGTTTCTTACCAGACGTTCTTCCTGGTGATCGCCGGTACCGCGGTATTCAGTTTTGTCATTCTCCTGCTGCTGGAAGAGCCCGAAGGGCACATGGCTGAAGTCATGCCAGACGGCAGTGTTTCCCTGATTGATGTGGCCTGATTGACTTCGCCTGGCTCAGGTGTGTGGTCCATTGTTCAGAAGATATGGAGGAGACATGAAAGTTCATACACTAACGGGATAGAACGATGTCCAGTGACTCCTTAAATCTGTTTTCCTTCAAGGGAAAAATCCGGGTGCTGCACCTGACCTGGATCGCTTTCTTTATTACTTTTTTTGCCTGGTTCAACCATGCACCGTTGCTGGTGGCTATTGCCGACAGCCTATCGCTGACCAAGGATCAGGTGAAAACCCTGCTGATCCTGAACGTGGCGCTCACTATTCCGGCACGGGTCATCATCGGTATGCTGACGGATAAGTACGGGCCGCGTGTAACCTATTCACTGCTATTGGCGGTGAGCAGTATTCCCTGCTTTATCTTTGCGCTGGCGGAGAACTTTATTCAGGCGGCCATTGGTCGTTTCCTGCTGGGCTTTATCGGTGCAGGCTTTGTGATCGGTATCCGCATGGTATCCGAGTGGTTCCCGGCCAAACAGCTGGGTACCGCGGAAGGTATCTACGGCGGCTGGGGTAATTTCGGTTCTGCCGCGGGCGCCATGAGTCTGCCCACAATAGCCCTGCTGTTTGGCGGTGAGGATGGCTGGCGCTACGCCATCGGTATTACCGGGATCATGGCGCTGGTTTACAGTGTGATTTACTACAAGTCCGTGACCGATACCCCCAAAGGCGGCACCTATTTCAAGCCGAAAAAAATTGGCGGTATGGAGGTTTCCAGCCCTTCGGATTTTGTGCTGCTGCTGATCATGAAGATTCCGATGTATGCGGCACTGGCACTGCTGACCTGGAAGCTGTCTCCGGCGGGTGTGGATATGCTGGCGATGCCGCTGGCCATTGCGATCTATCTCTCGCTCGCCGCGCTCTATGTGTTTGATGCGAAGAAGTGTTACGACATCAATAAAGAAGTTTTCGTGAAGCTGCCGGAGCCGATACACCGTTACAAGTTCAAGCAGGTGGCGGTGCTGAATATTCTGTACTTTGCCACTTTTGGTTCCGAGCTTGCGGTCATCTCCATGCTGCCGTTGTTTTTCTCGGAGACGTTTACCCTGGATCCGGTGCAGGCGGGTTTGCTGGCTTCGGCGTATGCGTTCATGAACCTGATGTCGCGCCCGGCGGGCGGTCTGATCAGTGATCGCTTCGGGCGCAAGAGTACGCTGCTGATTCTGACTGCGGGCCTGGCGATCGGGTATTTTGTGATGAGTACAATCGATGCCGAGTGGCCGTTGTATCTGGCGGTGGCTGCGGCGATGGCGTGCTCTTTCTTTGTGCAGTCTGGTGAGGGGGCGGTGTTTGCGGTGGTGCCGTTGATCAAGCGTCGTCTGACGGGTCAGATTGCGGGGATGACGGGTGCCTACGGGAATGTGGGCGCGGTGTTTTATCTAACGATTTTGAGTATGGTCTCTTATGAGACGTTCTTTCTGGTGATTGCGAGTACGGCGGTGCTGGGCTTTGTAACGCTGCTGTTCCTGGAAGAACCGGAAGGCCAGATGGCAGAAGTCATGCCCGATGGCAGTGTTTCATTGATTGATGTTGCCTGATTCTGGATTTTATCGCGCTCCGGAACTCGTTCCGGGCGCCGAGTGCTGGTAAGCCTTTGCAGGACACGAGCTAGGCGCCCCCCCTCAACCCATCCATGGGGGCTCTGCAAAAACATCCTGTTTTTGAAGGTCCTGCAAAGGCTTACCAGCACCCGGCTTCACATCAACCTTCATACTAGTAACCACCTATTTTGAAAGATATCTGCGAAACGACATTGCCTGAACCCTACACACAATCCACGACCATGGAAAAACTGGAGTTCGCCACTGCCACCGAGTCCGGCCAGCGCGCCTATAACGATGATGCGGTGGCGGTCTATCGGGCAAGCGGCAGTGAGTTGCGTTATCGCGGTTCGCTGGCGGCGATTGCCGATGGGGTGGGCAGTGCGGAGGCCGGCGGGGCGGCGGCGCGGGCGGCGGTGAGTGGGTTTATTTCCGACTATTACAGTACGCCGGATTCGTGGTCGGTGAATCAGGCGGCGGCGCGGGTGTTGCACGCGTTGAACGGTTGGTTGTATCGCCAGAGCGGTGGTGCGGATGAGGTGCAGCGGGGTTGGCTGACGACGTTTTCTGCGGTGGTGCTAAAAGGGGCGACGGCGCATCTGATTCATATCGGGGATTCGCGGATTTACCGGCTGCGGGATGGCAGGCTGGAGTGTCTGACGCGGGATCACAGCCGTACGCTGGGGCCGGGGCGCACTTTTCTGAGCCGGGCGCTGGGGATGGATGCGCATATCGAGGTGGATTACCGACAGGAGCCACTGGAGACGGGGGACCTGTTTTGTGTGACTACGGACGGGATTCACGATTTTGTGCCGCAGCCGCTGTTCGCACAGATTCTGTCCGAGCACAGCCTGGAGTCCACGCGTCCACTGATCACTGCGGCACTGGAAAACGGCAGTAAGGATAATCTGAGCGTAGCGCTGTGCCGGGTGAATGCACTCGAGTCTCCGGAGACGGATGATCTGATGCTGGCGACCCGTCAGCTGCCCTTTCCGCCACCGCTACAGGCCGGGAACAGGATTGATGGCTTCGAGGTTTTGCAGGAACTCCATGCTTCCAGCCGCAGCTACCTGTACCTGGTGCGAGATATGGAAACGGATGCGCTGCGGGCGCTGAAGGCGCCGTCGGAAAATTTCGTCGATGATCCGACCTACATCGAGCGCTTTATCGCCGAGGAGTGGACTGGGCGCCGGCTGGATCACCCCGGAGTGGTGAAAATCTTCCCGCCGAAGAAGGATCGCCGCTTTCTCTACCATGTAATGGAGTATGTGGAAGGCCAGAACCTGCGGCAGTGGATGCAGCTGAATCCGGAGCCAGCACTGGATCAGGTGCGCAATATGGTCCAGCAGCTGGTGAGTGCGTTGCGCCGGTTGCAGCGACTGGAAATTGTGCACGGAGACCTGAAGCCGGAAAATATCATGGTGGATAACAGTGGTCGCCTGAAACTGATCGACCTGGGGGGTGCCCACGCGGCAGGGCTTGAGGAGTTGCTGCGCTACCAGGACAGTGCGCCACCGGGAAGCAAAAATTACTGTGCCCCGGAATACTTCATCTCCGATGCCGCGAGCCATCGCTCGGATATATTTTCCCTGGGAATAATCTGCTACGAGATGCTCACCGGCGAATACCCATATAAGGAGCGCTTCGGCAGCAGTCAGTACCGGCTGAAGAATTACGCCAGCCTGCGTTATATCAGCGCCTGTCAGCGTCGCGAGGACCTGCCGGAATGGGTAGACGGCGCCTTGCGTCGGGCCTGTGCTCCGGACCCACAGTATCGTTACCCGGCGCTTTCGGAAATGGTGCACGATCTCGGCACGCCCAACAAGAAGTTCATCAGCAGGAACAAGGCGCCGCTGATGGAGCGTAATCCATTACTGTTCTGGCAACTGATTGCGCTGCTGTTGTTACTGTCTCACCTGCTGCACTTTCTCTGATGACATCTCCCCTGGCACTTTCAGACAGGAAAGTGCCATCCTGGGGCGAAAAAACAAACTGCACACCAACTTGGTGCATCGCTGGGTGCGCAATCATCGTTTTTTCTCACAATCCCTGCGGATTCCCCACTATCCGGTGCCCTTCCGGAGTTGGCACAGAGATTGAATAACCTTAAACACAATTCCAAATTTTTTAGCAAGGCAACGGCGCCTGAAACTCTTCGGCAGAGAAGAGGGAACGTCCGTGCTGCGCTGACACCCGCCCCACGCCCTTTCCTTCCTGCCGTGAACTTCAGACAGCAACGGCAGAGATTATGGTTAAGCAAAAAATCGTCGTCATCGGCAACGGCATGGTGGGTCACCACTTCCTGGAACAACTGGCGAACCGCCCCGAGCGGGAAATGTTCGACGTGTTGGTATTCTGCGCCGAACCCCGCCCCGCGTACGACCGGGTACACCTCTCTGAATATTTCGGCGGCCGTACCGCGGACGACCTGGCCATGGGCAAGGTTGAACAGTACCGCGAATGGGGTTACGACCTGCGCCTGAATGATGCGGCTGTCAGCATCGACCGCGAGGCCAAAGTCGTCACTTCCGCCAGCGGTGCTTCTGAACCCTACGATCACCTGGTGCTGGCTACCGGCTCCTATCCCTTTGTTCCGCCCATTCCCGGCCACAAACACGACAAGTGCTTTGTCTACCGCACCCTGGAAGATCTCGACAAAATCCAGGCCGCGGCCAAAGACGGCAAGATAGGCGTGGTTGTTGGCGGCGGTCTGCTGGGCCTTGAGGCGGCCAACGCGCTGAAGCAACTGGGTCTGGAAGCCCATGTGGTGGAATTTGCCCCCGGCCTGATGTCGGTCCAGCTGGATGAAGGCGGTTCCAACCTGCTGCGGGAGAAAATTGAAGATCTGGGTGTGACGGTACACACCAGCACCGCTACCGAATTGATTGAGGAGGTTGATGGCGGCCGTCTGCGTATGCAGTTCAAAGGCGACAAAGAACTGAAAACCGATCTGATCGTCTTCTCCGCCGGTATCCGTCCGGAAGACTCACTGGCAAAATCTGCCGGCATTGAGCTGGGCGAGCGCGGCGGTATCGTGATCGACAATCACTGCCGCACGTCGGACAAGAATATTTTTGCCATCGGCGAATGTGCCCTGTTCAACAACTTCATCTACGGCCTGGTGGCTCCGGGCTACACCATGGCCCGCACCGCGGTATCTCTGCTGTGTGGTGAAGCCGGTGAGTTCAACGGCGCGGACATGAGTACCAAGCTGAAGCTGCTGGGTGTGGATGTGGGCTCCATCGGCGATGCCCACGGCCGCGCCGAAGGATCCGCTGCAATTACCTTCGTGGATGAACAGACCGGCGTGTACAAGCGCATGATCACCGACAGCGAAGGCAAGAAACTGCGCGGTGCGGTGCTGGTGGGCGACGCCGCCGATTACGACACCCTGCTGCAGTATCACCTGAACGATATGGATCTGCCGGAGCACCCGGAACAGTTGATTCTACCGGCACTGGATGGCGCCGCGCCCGCCCTCGGTGCCGATGCACTACCGGATACCGCCACTATCTGTTCCTGCCACAACGTGAGCAAGGGCGATATCGTCGGCGCGGTACAGGGCGGTTGCTGCTCTGTGGGCGAGGTCAAAGATTGCACCAAAGCGGCAACCGGTTGCGGCGGTTGTTCCGCGCTACTGAAAAATGTGGTGGATACGGAACTGGCGGCGCTGGGTATGGAGGTCAATAACGACCTGTGCCCCCACTTCCCCTATACCCGTCAGGAAATTTTCCACATGGTACAGGTGGAAGAGATCAAGACTTTCGACGAGTTACTGAAGAAGCACGGCTCCGGTAGGGGCTGTGAAATCTGCAAGCCTACCGCGGCTTCCATTTTTGCTTCCCTTTGGAACGATCACATCCTGGAAAAACCCCACGTTGGTCTGCAGGACACCAACGATACGTTTATGGCCAATATGCAGAAGAACGGTACCTATTCTGTGGTACCGCGTGTGCCGGGCGGTGAAATTACCCCGGACAAGCTGATTGTGCTGGGCCAGGTGGCAAAGAAATACGATCTGTACACGAAGATTACCGGTGGTCAGCGGGTGGATCTGTTCGGTGCCCGGTTGGAGGAGTTGCCGGAGATCTGGCGCGAGCTGATCGATGCGGGCTTTGAGACGGGCCATGCTTACGGCAAGTCTCTGCGTACGGTGAAGTCCTGTGTCGGTTCTACCTGGTGTCGCTTCGGTGTGCAGGACAGTGTGGGTATGGCGCTGACGGTTGAGAACCGCTACAAGGGGCTGCGTTCGCCGCACAAGATCAAGATGGCGGTGTCCGGTTGTACCCGTGAGTGTGCGGAGGCGCAGAGTAAGGATATCGGTGTGATTGCAACGGAGAATGGTTGGAATCTGTTTGTCTGTGGCAACGGTGGTATGCGCCCGCGCCATGCTGATCTGTTTGCGACGGATCTGGATGATGTGACGCTGATTAAGTATATCGATCGTATTCTGATGTTTTATGTGCGCACGGCGGATAAGTTGCAGCGGACGTCGGTGTGGCTGGAGAACCTGGAGGGTGGCCTGGATTATCTGCGTGAGGTGGTGATCGAGGATAAGTTGGGTATCTGCGAGGAGCTGGAGCGTCAGATGGGCAATGTGGTCGGTACTTACCAGTGCGAGTGGAAGACGGCGATCAATGATCCGGAGATGCTGAAGCGCTTCCGCCAGTTTGTGAATACCGATGAGAAGGACGAAAAGATTGTCTTCGTGGAAGAGCGCGATCAGCGCCGCCCGGCTACCGAGGAAGAGATCGTCAAGATTGCCGAGCCGGCCTAGTATTTTCTGCCCTGCCGCTGGTTTTTTTACACGCAGTGGCGGTGGAGCACCGGGTGTAAGGTTTCAGGACCGCTGTGAATACATCCATGTAAGCTGCGGCGCAAACATCCTGTTTGCGACGCTCCTGAAACCTTACACCCGGTGCTCCACCTTTGCATCGAAGTGTTCGGCTCCGTATTCAAGTAAATATTTTCGTCATTCCGGCGCCGTCAAGCCGGACTCGATCCGGTACGGAATCCAGCCCCACTGAGGCTGAATAAGAACACCAAAATCAAGAATTTCACCACCCTACTCTTTCCATACAGATGTGGAGAACCAGAATGAGCGAAGTTGCCATAACCCGCGCCGAGTGGCTGCAAGTCTGCAAGCGATCAGATCTTGTAGCCAATTCCGGAGTGTGTGCTCTTGTGGGCGATCAACAGGTTGCCCTATTTTTTATTCCCGATCAGGAGCCCCAGTTATTCGCTATCGATAACTGGGATCCGATTGCCAATGCCGGTGTGATCGGCCGCGGTATTGTGGCGGAGGTCGATGAAGTATTGACCGTCGCTTCGCCACTGTACAAGCAGCATTATCGTCTGACCGATGGTCAGTGCCTGGAGGAAGAGGACATCAGGCTGGCAACTTTCCCGGTGGCGTTTGACGGTAATGATGTGCTGATCAAGATCGATCAGTAAAAGTTTTGATAACAATAAGCAGTGAAAGATGGCTTTAACAGAACTGTTCAGTGCCCGTAAGTCCTGTACGACCTGTCCGTATTGTGGCGTGGGTTGTGGGGTTGCCGCGACACAGGCGTTGCAGCCGGGCGACGGTGACCCGGTCATTCGCATTCAGGGCGATGAGCAGCATCCGGCCAACCACGGCAAGCTTTGTGTGAAGGGCTCTTCGCTGGCGGATACCCTGGGTAATCACGGGCGTCTGTTGAAGCCGCAGTTGCACGGTAGTGACTGCGATTGGGACACGGCGCTGGACTACGCGGCGTCGAAGCTGCGTGCCACGATCGATGAATACGGGCCGGATTCGGTGGCGTTTTATCTGTCCGGGCAGTTGTTGACGGAAGACTATTACGTTGCCAACAAGCTGATGAAGGGCTTTATCGGCACGGCGAATGTGGATACCAATTCCCGCCTGTGTATGTCTTCCGCGGTAGCGGCGTACAAGCGCGCACTGGGTGCGGATGCGGTGCCGTGTAATTACGAGGATCTGGACGAGGCGGAGCTGGTGGTGTTGATCGGTTCCAATGCGGCCTGGACCCATCCGATCCTGTTCCAGCGCATGCAGGCGGGGAAAGCCAGGCTGGTGGTGGTGGACCCGCGCGCTAGTGCGACCAGTGAAATGGCGGATCTGCATCTGGCGATTACGCCGGGTAGCGACGGCGCGCTGTTCAATGGTCTGCTGCACTATTTAACAGAATACGGTGCGCTGGATCAGACATTTATCGACAATCACACCGAGCACTTCACCGACGCGCTGTACGCAGCAGCGGAGTGGACGCCGGAGAAGGTGGCAGAATACTGCAGTGTGGCGTTGGACCAGCTGCTGGCGTTTTACGAGCTGTTCCGCTCCACGGAAAAAGCTGTCAGCTTCTATTCCCAGGGCGTCAATCAGTCCAGCAGCGGTACCGATAAAAACAATTCCATCATCAACTGCCACCTGGCCACCGGCCGCATCGGCAAGCCCGGTTGTGGTCCCTTCTCCATCACCGGCCAGCCCAATGCCATGGGCGGGCGTGAGGTGGGCGGACTGGCGAATATGCTCGCCGCCCACATGGATTTCAGTGACGACAATATCAACCGCGTGGGCCGTTTCTGGCAGGCATCCAATATGGCCAAAGGCCCGGGCCTGAAAGCGGTGGATCTGTTCGATGCCATCGACAGCGGCAAGGTGAAGGCGGTGTGGATCATGGCCACCAATCCAGCGGTCAGCATGCCGGACGCACGCAAGGTCGCCGCTGCCCTGAGAAAATGTCCCACGGTGATCGTCTCCGATTGCGTCGGCGACACCGACACCGCCCGCTGCGCGGACCTGTTGTTGCCGGCCACCACATGGGGCGAAAAAAACGGTACCGTGACCAATTCCGAGCGCCGCATTTCTCGTCAGAAAGGTTTTCTGGAAATACCCGGCGAGGCCCGGCACGATTGGGACATCATCTGTGACGTCGCCCATCGCCTGGGCTACGGTGAAGCCTTCGACTATCAGCACCCGGTGGAAATTTTCCGCGAACACGCGGCCCTGTCCGGCTTTGAAAACAACCGCGCACAGACCCGCCGCGCATTCGACATTTCCGCGCTGGCAGAGATCAGTGAACAGGAATACGACCACTACTTCACCCCGGTGCAGTGGCCGGTCAACGCCGACAACCCCGACGGCACCCCGCGCCTGTTCAGCGACGGTGATTTCTTCACCCCCAACGGCCGCGCCCGTTTTATCGCCGTAGACCCACAGTGCCCGAAGCAGGCCACCGGTAACCAGTACCCCCTGGTGATGAACAGCGGCCGCCTGCGCGATCAGTGGCACACCATGACCCGCACCGGCCGCGCCCGCAAACTGCTCGACCACAGCGAAGCCCCCGAGGTACACGTACACCCGCAGGAGGCGCAGAAGTTTGGTATCGAAGATGCGCAACTGGTGCGGGTGGAAAGCGAAACAGGCCAGTTCTTCGGCCGCGCCCGCGTCACCGCCAGCCAGAAACCGGGCCAGCTGTTTGCCCCCATCCACTGGAGCGACAGCCTCGCCCACAACGCCACCGTCAGCGCGCTGGCGGTACCGGTTACCGATCCGTTTTCCGGCCAGCCCGAGTTCAAGCAGATGGCGGTCAACATCGAGCCGCTCAAGGCACACAGTTACGCCTGCCTGCTGTTGCGCACCAGTACTGCCACCGAGCTTCACAGCCGGCTGCAGGCGGGAGACCGGTTGCTGGAAGACACAATCCTGCACTGGTACCGGGTACCGGTTGAGGGCGGCTACCGCTTCGAGCTGGCGTTGAAACAACAACCGGACTGGCAGGCGATTGCAGACAAGCTGTTCAATCTCAGCGGCCAGCAACTCAATCGCCAGCGTTTGCAGTTGCCGAGTGGCGAGCGCTGGCTGTTGCACAGTGAGCAGATGGAGCTGCTGGTATTCACCAGCGCCGACTGGCAATCATTGCCAGACCGCAAAACCCTGGAAGACGCGCTGAACAAGCCCCTGCCGGAAGTCCCGGCACAGTTGCTGCAGAACGTTCCGGCCGGTGCGCAGATGGTCTGTACCTGCCTGCAGGTTTCCCGCAAGGAAATTGAAGCGGCCATTGCCGATGGCGCGGCGAGTGTGGATGAACTCGGAGAGCTGTTGGGTTGCGGCACCAATTGCGGTTCCTGCAAGCCGGAGATTTCTGCGTTGTTGAATACGAATCTGGCCGTAGCCGTCGGCTAATCCTCCAACATACAAACACCCTACACTCGTGGCTCGCAAACAACCACGATAGCCAAATGCGAAGGCAGAGTGCCGGGTGCGGGTTTTCAGGAGCGTCGCAAACAGGATGTTTGCGCCGCAGCGCCCAGGGATGGGTTTACTGGGGGGCGCCTAGCTCGGTCCTGAAACCCCATACCCGGTGCTCTGCCGCCACACCATGGTCCAAGTACGCACCAAAAACCCTCTACGCCCCCTCCACGCCCTCCGAGGCGGCGACGCTAGCGGGAACCACCTTGTGAGACACGCCGTGCACCCATCCCTGGGGGCTCTGCAAAAACATCCCTGTTTTTGAAGGTCTCACAAGGTGGTTCCCGCTATCGCCGCCTTAGCCCATACCTCTGTGGATCTATCAGCCCTTGGCAAGCCCCACCTTGGGGAGCTATCTTCCCAAACAAGCAGAATAGAAATAAGGCATGAGAGATGACTGACGCCTGTGCAGAAAACGGCCTGCGTTCCGTAGAAGCCGCCAAGCAGATGCTGATCGATAGCATCAACCCCATCACCCAATCCGAAACCATTCCCCTGGAACAGGCCTGCGGCCGAGTCCTCGCCGAACCGGTACTCGCCGCACTCGACCTCCCCCCCTGTGACAACTCCGCCATGGACGGCTACGCCCTCGGTGGTGACCACGACAGCTACACCCTGATCGGCAAAAGCCTCGCCGGCCACCCCTTCTATGGCACGATAGAGCCAGGCCAAGCCATCCGCATCACCACCGGCGCCGCAGTTCCCAAAGGCACCGACCGGGTACAGATGCAGGAAAACTGCACCGTAGATGGCAATCAGCTCAGCATGAGCCGCCCCGCCAGCCCCGGCGAGAATATCCGCCGCCGCGGCGAAGACGTACATACCGGCCAGAGCCTCGTTCCAGTCGGCAGCAAAATCAAAGTCCCCCACATCGCCCTGCTCGCCGCCGCCGGGGTCGAAGAAGTGACCGTGATACGACCGCTCAAGGCCGCCCTGCTCTCCATCGGTGACGAGCTGAAACCCATCGGTACCCCGCCCTCCGAACTGGGCGACGGCGATATCTATGACAGCAACCGGATTGCGCTGAAGGCGGCTTTGAATCAACTGGATATAGAAATTCTGGATCTCGATTGCTGGCCGGATCAGCCAGACAAGATTCGTGAGGCATTTATTCTGGCGCGCGACAGTGCGGATTTTGTAATTACCAGTGGTGGCGTTTCCGTAGGTGAGGCAGATTTCACCAAGACTGTTTTGCAGGAATTGGGGGAAATCGGTTTCTGGAAGCTGGCGATCAAGCCGGGCAAGCCTTTCGCTTTTGGCAGGTTACCCAAAACCGAGGGAGAAACACTGTTCTTCGGCCTCCCGGGCAATCCGGTCTCGGCTATTGTCACCCTGTATCAACTGGTCATCCCCGCTTTGGAAAAACTCCGCGGCACCGCCGACGAATATCGACAGCCGCCGCTACAGACTCGGGCACGGTTGCTGAACGCTATCTGCAAGAAACCCGGGCGAACCGATTTCCAGCGCGGCTTTACCTATCGGGATGCTGACGGTATTCAGGTTGTGGAGACCCGGGGGATTCAGGGAAGTCATATTCTTTCCGGGTTTGCCCAGGCGAACTGTTTTGTTGTTCTTCCCAGAGAGGGCGGAGACTGTGAGACCGGAGACTGGGTTACGGTAGAGCCATTCTCTGCGCCCTTGAAATAGTCTCGAGGCTCGGGGGTGGGTCCGCGGCCTCGAGTAAGAAAGCTCAGTGGCGGCAAAGCACTGGGTGCAGGTTTTCAGGACCGCTGTGTATACATCCCTGTACGCTGCGGCGGCGACGTCCCTGTCGCCGACGCTCCTGAAAACCTGCACCCAGCACTTTGCCTTCACTCGTGAGTCCTGTACTTTGAATTGGCTACTTAGTAGCAGTAGGAAAACTGATTGTGATACTTGAAGTTGCTGTTTTGGATGTAAAGCCCGGTCTAACTCAAGAGTTTGAGGCAGCTTTCGCCAAAGCTCAGAAGATTATCTCTTCGATGAGTGGCTATATCAGCCACCAGCTTCAGAAATGTCTGGAGAAAGAAAACCGCTACATTCTACTGGTCAACTGGGGAAAACTCGAAGACCACACCGAAGGCTTCCGAAAATCTCCCGAGTACCAGGAGTGGAAAGCCCTCCTCCACCATTTCTACGATCCTTTTCCCGAAGTGGAACACTACACAGCTGTTAGCCCGTAACCACTATCCACCCCAAATTCTCATAAAACACTACGAACCAAGATGCGAAGGCAAAGCATCGGGTGTGGGGTTTCAGGAGCGTCGCAAACAGGATGTTTGCGCCGCAGCGCCCAAGGATGGATTCACTGGGGGGCGCCTAGCTCGGTCCTGAAACCCCACACCCGATGATTTGTCGTCACCTCACCACCCAAGCGCGTCCCCCAACCTCCGATGCTATAATCCGCAGCCAGAAAAGAACCAGACTACGAAAGAAGTACCATGAGCCGCGCCCGCTACGAGAAATTCAAACAGGTGCTCCGCCAGCGCCAGCACGACATGACCCTGCTCACCGACCAGGTGCACAAAGGCCAGAACATCTCCGCCATGCTGCGCACCGCCGACGCCGTCGGCATTCCCGAAATCCACATGGTACAACCCAGCTACGGGCACCTGCTGTATCACAATACCGCCGGCGGTAGCGGCCGCTTTACCGGCAACGCCGTCTACCCTGACATCCAGACCGGCATGACCGAACTCAAAAGCCGCGGCATGCACCTCTACGCCGCCCACTGGTCCGACCGCGCCATCGACTTCCGCCAAGCCGACTACACCAGACCCTTCGCCCTCGTCATGGGCGCCGAAAAACACGGCCTCAGCGACTACGCCGCCGAACACGCCGACGACCACATCACCATCCCCATCATCGGCATGGTAGAAAGCTACAACGTCAGCGTCGCCGCCGCGATCATTTTGCAGGAAGCCATGTACCAGCGGCAGCAGGCGGGGATGTATGACAATAAAACGCTGGACGAGGACGACCCGGCGATCAAGGAAACCCTGTTCCGGTGGATGCATCCGAAACTGGTGAAATACTGCGAGAAGCACGGGTTGCCGTTTCCGGAGATGGATGAGGATGGGGATATCATCCCGCCGAAAGATCCGAAGTACCGTCAGCCAAATAGTTAGATTGATATCCCAGTTCTAGTTGGTGGATGCGCTTTTCCACCCTGCAACTACCCGAACGTTCATCGGACGGTAAAACTTTGATGCGAAGGCGAAGTGCCGGGTGCGGGTTTTCAGGAGCGTCGGCAACAGGGACGTTGCCGACGCAGCTTACATGGACGTACTCGTAGCGGTCCTGAAAACCCGCACCCGGTGCTTCGCCGCCACAAAAATACCCAACCGCCACACAGAGACCCGCCCCACCGCCGTTGCTTTGACCAACCGACCCATCTAATCTGTGCACACTCAATCAGAAAGCCCTTTCTCCAAGGAGGACACAGTGCATACCGAGAATATCGAATACACCGTCGATGGCGAATCTTTCACCGGCTACCTGGCCTATGACGAAACCGTTGAAGGCAAACGCCCGGCCATCCTCCTCGTCCACGAATGGTGGGGCCTCAACGACTTTACCCGCGAAGAAGCCGAACGCCTCGCCGCCGAAGGCTACATCGCCTTCGCCCTCGACATGTTCGGTACCGGCGTCGGCGCCGACAACCCCACCGACGCCGCCGCCCTCATGAACAAAACATTGGAAACCGAAGGCGCCGCCCGCAAACGCTTCCAGGCCGCCCTCGACCTCATCAATAACCACGAAACCGTAGAAACCGGCGAGATCGCCGCCCAGGGCTACTGCTTCGGCGGTGCCGTCGCCCTCACCATGGCCCGCCTGGGCCTGCCGCTGAAAGGCGTGGTCAGCTTCCACGGCGATCTAGGAACCGATGTAAAGATCAAACCCGGTGACGTCAAAGCCCAGATCCAGGTCTACACCGGCGGCGATGACGATATGATCCCCGCAGAGCAGGTCGCCAACTTCGTGCAGGAAATGCAGACCGCCGGCGTGCGCTTTGATGTCATCAGCTACCCCAGCGCCAAACACGGCTTCACCAACCCCGCCGCCACCGGCCGTGGTGAAAAGTTCGGCATTCCATTGGCGTACAACGAAGAAGCCGCCAACGATGCCTACGAAGGTGCCGTCGCCTTCTACAACAAGATCTTTGACTTCTAAAAGGCTGCTGAAGAACACGCTTTTCACTGTTTCGAGTGGCGCCGGCCACCGCCTTCAGGGCAAAATAGCCGGCGCTAGCGAATTCCAAAAGGGGGAAGCGTGCAACCAATTATCTCCATCCAGGGCGTCGGCAAAACCTATGCCGGCGGTTTTACCGCACTCAAGTCCGTCGACCTCGATATTGAGCGTGGTGAAATCTTCGCCCTGCTCGGCCCCAACGGCGCCGGCAAGACCACACTGATCAGTATCATCTGCGGCATCGTCAATTCCAGTGTCGGCACCGTGCTTGCGGACGGGCACGATATCCAGCGCGAGTTTCGCCACGCCCGCAGCAAGATCGGCCTGGTGCCTCAGGAACTTTCCACCGACTCCTTCGAAAGTGTCTGGGCAACGGTCAACTTCAGCCGCGGCCTGTTTGGTAAGGCCCCAGACCCCGCCTATATCGAAAAAATCCTGCGTCAGCTCTCCCTGTGGGAAAAGCGCGACAGCAAAATCATGGCCTTGTCCGGCGGTATGAAACGCCGGGTGATGATTGCCAAGGCCCTCTCCCACGAGCCC
Organism: Microbulbifer celer; assembly: GCF_020991125.1. Lineage (NCBI taxonomy): Bacteria > Pseudomonadati > Pseudomonadota > Gammaproteobacteria > Cellvibrionales > Microbulbiferaceae > Microbulbifer > Microbulbifer celer. The sequence continues at coordinate 319,237 of NZ_CP087715.1, read as the reverse complement.
AAGATCCTGTTTCTCGACGAACCCACCGCCGGTGTGGATGTGGAGCTGCGCCGGGATATGTGGGAAATGGTGCGGGAGCTGCGCGAGAATGGCGTAACCATTATTCTCACCACCCATTACATCGAGGAAGCCGAGGAAATGGCGGACCGTATCGGGGTAATCAACCACGGCCAGCTGGTACTGGTAGAAGATAAACACACCCTGATGCGCAAACTGGGCAAAAAACAGCTGACGGTCCATTTGCAGAATCCGCTACAGACACTGCCAGAGGCGTTGGCGGAGTTTGACCTGGAACTGGCAGATGACGGTCACCAGCTGATCTACACCTTTGATACCCAACGTGAGCAAACCGGTATCGCCGAGCTGTTGCGCAGCCTCAACCAGCAAGGTGTCGAATTCCGGGACCTGCACTCCAGCGAGAGTTCGTTGGAAGAAATTTTTGTCAATCTGGTACATCAGAACCAGAACGAGCGACTGCAGGCCGGGTGAAGGAGAAAAACACCATGAATATTTACGGCATCCGCGCCATCTATAAATTTGAAATGGCCCGCACTGCGCGCACCCTGATGCAAAGCATCGCCTGGCCGGTGATATCCACCTGCCTGTACTTTATCGTGTTCGGCACCGCCATCGGCAGCCGCCTGGGAGATATTGAGGGTGTGAGTTACGGGGCATTTATCATCCCGGGGCTGATCATGCTGTCGTTACTGTCCGAGAGTATTTCCAACGCCTCGTTCGGGATCTTCTTTCCCAAGTTCAGCGGCACCATTTACGAAGTACTATCGGCACCTGTCTCGGCGTTCGAGATTGTCGCCGGCTATGTGGGCGCGGCGGCGACCAAGTCGGTGATTATCGGCATCCTGATTCTGATTACCGCACGCTTTTTTGTGGATTATGAGATTGC